>JBAYHM010000216.1:0-7898 GCA_041666155.1 Treponemataceae bacterium | reverse complement strand
GACGCGCGGACCGGAAGAACTCCAGTATATGGACGTCTCTCCGAAGCAGATCATCTCTGTTTCCGCATCGCTTATCCCCTTCTTGGAGCACGACGACGCCAACCGCGCGCTCATGGGTTCCAACATGCAGCGCCAGGCCGTACCCCTTATTTTCCCCGAGCCTCCGCGCGTCGGAACCGGTATGGAGGGCAAGTGCGCGTACGATTCCGGCGTTCTGGTGAAGGCCAGACGCGCGGGAATTGTTCAATGCGTTACCGCTGAGCTGGTGACGATCAAGCCGGATGACGCTAAGAGTGCGGACGAGCTTGATCAGTATCCGCTGGTTAAATATCAGCGTACCAACCAGGATACGTGTTATAACCAACGACCGGTAGTTGCTTTGGGTGAAAAGATACTCAAGGGTCAGGTTCTTGCCGACGGGCCGGCCACTAAAGACGGCGAGCTCGCGCTTGGCCGGAATATTTTGGTAGGGTTCATGCCCTGGAATGGGTACAACTATGAGGACTCCATCCTCATTTCAGAACGTGTGGTCAAAGAGGATATGTTCACCTCTATCCACATTAAGGAATTCGTAACCGAAGTCCGTGAAACCAAGCTCGGGCCTGAAAAAATCACCCGCGACATTCCGAACACGAGCGAGAAATCACTCGATAACTTGGATGCTGAAGGCATTATTCGGGTCGGCGCAAAGGTTCGCTCGGGCGACATTCTGGTCGGAAAAGTTACTCCGAAGAGTGAGACCGAGACGACCCCCGAGTTTAAGCTTCTTAATTCCATCTTCGGTGAAAAGGCAAAAGAAGTTCGTGACAGTTCCCTCCGCGTGCCGCATGGTATCGAGGGAACCATCATCGATATCCAGCGCCTGAAGCGCACCGAGGGTGATGATTTGAATCCCGGCGTAGATGAAGTGGTCAAGGTTCTAATCGCCACCAAGCGGAAGCTGCGCGAGGGCGATAAGATGGCCGGACGCCATGGAAACAAGGGCGTTGTCGCGCGTATCCTTCCGCAGGAAGATATGCCGTATATGGATGACGGCACGCCGCTCGATATTTGTCTTACCCCGCTCGGTGTTCCTTCGCGAATGAACATCGGACAGCTTCTGGAGACCGAGCTCGGTTGGGCTGGGTCCACTCTTGATGAATGGTACTCGACGCCTGTTTTCCAGTCGCCTACTACCGGCCAGATAGAATCTAAGCTCAGAGAGGCGGGCCTGCCCGTGTCCTCCAAGACGGATCTTCGCGACGGAAAAACGGGCGAGCATTTCGTGAACCCGATCTTCTGCGGAATCATCTACTTCCTTAAATTGCACCATCTGGTCGACGACAAAATGCACGCCCGGTCTACCGGCCCGTACTCTTTGGTTACGCAGCAGCCGCTTGGCGGAAAGGCTCAATTCGGCGGTCAACGTCTTGGTGAAATGGAAGTTTGGGCCCTTGAAGCGTATGGCGCGGCGAATACTCTGCAAGAGCTCCTCACGATCAAGTCGGACGATATGACCGGCCGATCGAAGATCTACGAAGCCATCGTGAAGGGCGAGCCTTCAACGACCGCTGGTGTTCCTGAGTCCTTTAACGTACTTGTACAGGAACTGCGCGGCCTGGCCCTCGATATGACCATCTACGATGCCAAGGGTAAGCAGATTCCGCTCACCGAACGCGACGAAGAGCTCATTTCCAAGCAAGGGTCGAATTTCTAAGGAGCCAATTGGATGCGCGATATTCAAGATTTCGATTCGATCATGATCCGCCTTGCCTCGCCCGATATGATTCGGGCTTGGTCGTACGGCGAGGTTAAGAAGCCCGAGACGATAAACTACCGCACCCTGCGGCCTGAGAAGGACGGCCTCTTCTGCGAACGCATTTTCGGAACCACAAAAGAGTGGGAATGTTACTGCGGCAAATTTAAATCCATACGCTATAAGGGAGTAATCTGCGATCGCTGCGGTGTTGAAGTTACGCACTTCAAAGTTCGCCGCGAACGCATGGGCCACATCGAGCTTGCCGCTCCTGTGTCCCACATCTGGTATTACCGCTCCGTCCCCAGCCGCATGGGGCTGCTCCTTGATCTTCCGGTCGCGGCGTTGCGTTCAATTCTCTATTATGAGAAGTACATCGTCATTGAGCCGGGTGATACCGACTTGAAAAAGATGCAGCTTCTCTCCGAAGAGGAGTACTACGAGGCTCAAGAGCGCCATGGCGGCGCGTTTACCGCCGGCATGGGCGCGGAAGCCGTTCGTACCCTGCTTGAAAACCTCAACCTCGACCAGATGGCCATTGATCTCCGTGCGAAAATGATCGAGAAGGGCGCCAAGAGTGACAAGCGTCTCCTTAAGCGCATTGAGATTGTCGAGAACTTCCGCGGCTCCAATAATAAGGCCGAGTGGATGATTCTTGACGCGATTCCGGTGATTCCGCCGGAACTCCGCCCGATGGTTCAGCTGGACGGCGGGCGCTTTGCGACCTCCGACCTCAATGACCTCTATCGTCGCGTGATCAACCGGAACAATCGTCTCAAAAGGCTACAGACCCTCAACGCGCCGGACATCATCATCCGCAACGAGAAGCGTATGCTCCAAGAAGCGGTTGACGCTCTCTTTGATAACTCGAAGAAGAAGCGTGTGGTCAAAGGCGCTTCCAATCGCCCGCTCAAATCCATCAGCGATATGCTCAAGGGTAAGCAGGGCCGATTCCGTCAGAATCTTCTCGGCAAGCGCGTCGACTATTCCGGTCGTTCGGTAATCACCGTCGGTCCGGATTTAAAGATGTGGCAATGCGGTCTTCCGACCAAAATGGCGCTCGAACTTTTCAAGCCCTTCATTATGAAGAAGCTGGTAGATAAAGACGTCGTTTACAACATCAAGAAAGCCAAGTTGCTTGTTGAGCAGGAGACCCCTGAGGTATTCGCCATTCTGGACGAAGTTGTCAAAGAACATCCCGTCCTCCTTAACCGCGCGCCGACGCTGCATCGCCTCGGTATCCAGGCTTTCGAGCCGGTATTGGTTGAGGGAAAAGCGATCAAACTGCATCCGCTGGTCTGTCATGCGTTCAACGCCGACTTCGACGGTGACCAGATGGCCGTCCACGTCCCGCTCACGCAGGCCGCTCAGATGGAATGCTGGACGCTCATGCTCTCCGCCAGGAACCTACTCAACCCCGCGAACGGAAAAACAATCGTGTTTCCGTCGCAGGATATGGTTCTCGGAATCAACTTCCTTACGAAGATCAAGAAAGGCGCAAAAGGCCAAGGCCGCCGCTACAGCTCTCCCGAAGAAGTACTCATGGCCGTCGAGTCCAAGAGTCTTGAATGGGAAGCGCTGATTAAGGTTCGCGTCGCCAAACGTCCTATCTGGTCAAAGACTGGTGTTGAAGTTGAAATCGGGCCTGATGGTTTATTAGAAACCACGGCGGGCCGCCTTATTCTGAATGAAGAACTCCCCGCCGAAGTTCCGTTCCTCAACTACATGATGGGCGATAAGGAACTCAAGGCGCTTATCGAGTATATCTTAAAGTTTAAGGGTTCTTGGACGACGGTGCTTATGCTGGACGCCATCAAGGCGACCGGCTACAAATACGCCACCATTTTCGGCGCTACGATTTCCGTCGACGACATTGTCGTTCCGAAAGAAAAGACGGAAATGATCGAGAAAGCGAACAAAGACGTCGAAGGAATCCAGAAGCAGTATCGCCAGGGGCATATTACCCAGGAAGAACGTTATAACCGTGTAATTGAAGTCTGGTCAAAGACAAACGAAGACCTGACCAATATCATGATGAAAACTCTGGAGCAAGACCGCGACGGTTTCAACTCCGTGTATATGATGGCGAACTCCGGTGCTCGCGGTAGCCGCAACCAGATCCGCCAGTTGGCCGGTATGCGCGGTCTTATGGCGAAGCCTTCGGGCGACATTATTGAACTCCCGATCCGGTCGAACTTCAAAGAAGGTCTTTCGGTCATAGAGTTCTTCATCTCCACGAACGGTGCCCGTAAGGGTCTCGCCGATACCGCTCTTAAGACCGCCGACGCGGGTTATCTTACCCGACGTCTTGTCGATATCGCGCAGGATGTCGTTACCAACGTCGACGACTGCGGCACGATAAACGGTATTCCGCACGCCGCTATTAAAGATGGTGAGGAAGTCATCGAGGCGCTCAGAGACCGTATTGTGGGACGTTTTACGCTCGAGCGCGTCAAGCATCCGATAACCGGCGAGATCATTGTCGACGTTAACGAAGAAATCACAGAGGAAATTGCCGAGGCGATCGAAGACGCGGGCATCGACGAGGTCCGCATCCGCACGGTTCTCACCTGCGAAGCAAAGCATGGCGTGTGCCGTAAATGTTACGGCCGCAATCTTGCGACTAACCGCATCGTGGAAATCGGAGAGGCGGTCGGCATCATCGCCGCTCAATCCATCGGTCAGCCGGGTACCCAGTTGACGATGCGTACTTTCCATATTGGTGGAGCGGCCACTAAGGCCTCGGAAGAAAACCGAACCTATCTCAAGTACCCCGTGTATATCCGCGATATCCAAGGTACTCGAGTCGACTTGCCGGATGGTCGCATGCTCTTCACTCGTAAGGGTTATGCCGTCGTCAATAAAGTCATGAAAGAGTATAAGCTTGAAGCCGGTGATGAACTTCTTACTGAGGACGGCCGCAAGGTTATCCGCGGCGAGCCGCTCATTCGTCGCAAGGGTGAGGACGTCCTATCGACTGAAATCGCCTACTCTTTGGTTCAGAAAGGTTTCCTTTACCTCATAGGGCAGGATCAGAAGCTTGAGATCCGAAACGGTTCGGAAGTCATGGTTCGTAAGGGGCATGTCGCCGCTCGCGATCAGACTATATCGGTGTTCGATCCCTTCTCCGACCCGATCATTGCCGAAGCAGACGGTTATGTCCGCTATGAGGACATTATCCCCGGTACAACCTTGAAAGAGGAAATCGACGAGGAAACCGGCAATATCGAGAAGCGCATCACCGAGTTCCAGCTGGAGACTAAGCAGCCGCGTATCATCATCGGCGATGAAGCCGGTAATGAAATGGCTTCCTATTATCTCCCCGGCGGCGCATATCTTCTGGTCGACGAGGGTGAAAAGATCGCCGCCGGTCGTACTATCGCGAAGACTCTTAAAGAATCAGCGAAGGCCATGGATATTACCGGTGGTCTTCCGCGTGTCAGCGAGTTGTTCGAGGCGCGCAAGCCGAAAGTGCCGGCGGTTTTGGCCCAAGTATCCGGAACGATCCAGTTTAAAGGCATCGTGAAAGGGAAGCGGGTTATTATCGTCCGGGACGGATTCGGTAAAGAGTTCAAGCATCTCGTTCCGATGACGAAGAGGCTTCTTGTTCGCGATGGAGACCAGGTCGAGGCCGGTGAGCTTCTGTGCGTCGGCAACGTGAATCCGCACGACGTACTCCATATCGCGGGCGAGAATGCTCTTCAACGCTACCTGATGGATGAAATCCAGCAGGTGTACCGCCTTCAGGGCGTTACCATTAATGATAAACATATCGGTGTTATCGTTCGCCAGATGATGCGGAAGGTTGAGATCGTATCCGTTGGCGATACCAAGTTTATCTACGGGCAGTTGGTTGACAAGTACCGTTTCCACGAAGAGAACGGTCGGGTTATTTCCGAAGGTGGTCAACCCGCGGTCGCTCGCCCGATGTTCCAGGGTATCACGAAGGCATCGCTGAATATCGATTCTTTCTTGTCCGCGGCATCCTTCCAGGAAACGACGCGCGTTCTTACGAACGCCGCCATCGCCGGATCGACCGACTATCTACGCGGTTTGAAGGAAAATATCATCATCGGCCATCCGATTCCTGCTGGTACCGGCATGAAGCGCTATCGGGCGGTCAAGCTGTTCGACGAGAATCAGGGCGATCTTGATGTCTACATGCACGAGATTCTGGAAAAGCGGAAGCTTGAAAAAGTCGCGGAACCTGTCGAAGAAGATTACGACAGTGACGACGGCGAAGAATAAAACCTTTTTGAACGTCGATTGAAAGTTTCAACTTTCAATCGACTACCATAAGGTGGTATTTGCGCACCGATCGTAGATCGGGAGTAAATACAAGGCAAGCACGGCGGCTAACCGAGCCGCCGTGCTTGCCGCTTGACCATTAGGGAGCGGTACGGTATAGTTCCGTACCGCTAGTAGCGTAGTGCGCGCGTTTGTTTGTTCGCACAAGAGATGAGCGCGTTTGTATACGACGTCGGTGTGCTGGCCGGCGCGACACGAGAGGGAGAATAGATCGTTCATGCCTACGATTAATCAGTTGGTTCGTTTCGGACGCAAACAGGTCACCGTGAAGACTAAGTCTCCGGCCCTGCAGTCCTGTCCTCAGAAACGCGGCGTTTGTACTCGCGTTATGACCGTGACCCCGAAAAAGCCGAACTCGGCCCTTCGGAAAGTCGCCCGTGTGCGTTTGTCTCACGGTACCGAAGTTACCGCTTATATTCCCGGTGTCGGACACAATTTGCAGGAGCACTCCGTTGTGCTCGTGCGCGGAGGTCGTGTTAAAGATCTTCCTGGTGTTCGGTATCATATTATTCGTGGTGCTAAGGATACGCTCGGCGTGGCCGATCGTAAGCGCAGTCGTTCCAAGTACGGCGCTAAGCGCCCGAAGGCGTAAGGAGTTTGGGCCATGGGTCGCAAAAAGAAGACTGTTGTCCGGGAGTTGCTTCCGGATGCAAAATATAACAGCGTAGTCGTTTCTAAGTTTGTCGCGCGTATGATGCTGCAAGGGAAGAAGTCTATAGCGGTTCGCATTGTTCATGATGCGCTTGATGTAATTCGTCAGAAAGCCGACAAGGATCCTCTTGAGGTGTTCTTGAAGGCGCTTGATAACGTGAAGCCGATGGTCGAGGTTAAATCTCGCCGAGTCGGTGGCGCCACGTATCAGGTTCCGATTGAAATTCGTGAAGCTCGTCGTGAAGCTCTTGGCATGCGTTGGATTATTAACGCCGCGCGTTCTCGTGCTGGTCATGAGATGAGTGAACGTTTGTCTTCCGAGCTTCTTGATGCGTTTAATAATACTGGTACAGCTTACAAGAAGAAGGAAGATACGCATAAGATGGCTGAGGCAAATAAGGCCTTTGCTCATTATCGCTGGTAGTCTGTCAGTACGTATTTTTTAGGCGAACGCTGCTTTCGGGCGGCGAGTTCTTTGATATTTCTTTGTCGCGCGGATGGTTGAATCCGTTCGTTCGACAGCCGCGGTGAACGCGGCGGCGCTGAGGAGGTAGAGGGACATTAGTAGCACCTTCGATCATCTGCGTCGCGCGCATCGTGTGCGTCTCGATGATCCAAACCGATCATCACGGTTTATCCGGTTTTCGGATTCGGCGTTTAGCTTCGTGGTGGGATAGGTGGAATGAGACAAGCGAGAAGTTCTGGTGTCGGCCTTTAGTGGTCTGCCGATTTCTCGTGGGTGTCCTTCCTTAATATACCTATCCACCATAACTTGATGCCTCAGTCGCTCTTTTTGAGCGTTCGAACGAGCCTTGCGCAGCTCGTTCGGTTTAGTTATAATGCGCGGACTTGCATATATTCGAGTGTTTAAACTCGCAAGGAGGACACGATGGCTAAGGATAAGTTCAATAGAACCAAGCCCCACATGAACGTCGGCACGATCGGTCACGTAGACCATGGAAAGACGACTCTTTCCGCCGCTATTACAATGCATTGTGCTAAAAAGTACGGCGATAAGGTCATGAAATATGACGATATCGACAATGCTCCGGAAGAGAAAGCGCGTGGTATTACTATTAATACCCGTCATCTCGAGTATCAGTCAGACAAGCGCCATTACGCGCACATCGACTGCCCTGGACATGCCGACTATATCAAGAACATGATCACCGGCGCCGCTCAGATGGATGGATCGATACTCGTC
>JBAYHM010000215.1:0-8004 GCA_041666155.1 Treponemataceae bacterium | reverse complement strand
GAAAAGATCGGCAGAAGATTTGCCGTCGCCAGAAAGAGGAAAACCGTTCCGATATAGGGCGCGAATCGCATCCAATGCTTGCCTAAGTGTTCTTTTGAAAAAGAATTAAGAAAGCCGATAAAGGCTTCCAGGAAAAGCTGCGAACCTTTCGGCACTTCTCGCAGGTTCCGGGTTAGCAAGAGTGATCCGGCGATGAGGATACCCATGACGATCCAGCAGACGACAACCGTTTCCGTTATCGGCAACTCATGACCCGCGATCCGCAGAGTGAAAACCGTTTTAAACTCAAGAGCCTCCATGAGGCGCTCGCCGAGATCCATTTTTTTGTCTCCGCCGCTACTTGAAGAAGAAATCGTCGCGGAAATATTTTTTAAGCAATTCTTCCGATACCGCGTCCTTGGCATTCATGTGGATATACGTTTCTTCTAGGAAACCCTTAGTGAGGTAAAAGGAACCGAGCAGGAAGTATTCGGAAAGGCGCGTCATGACATCCACAAGCTGATACAACTGCGCCGAGGAATCGAGCATACATTCGTTTGAAAGATAGGAAATAACTGTTTTTTGGACAAGATTGACCGCGTAAAGCACTTCGGAAACGGGAAAACCCATGCGCATTCGTTCTTTCCCGATACGAACGAAGTAAGCGCCGATGGAATTCCTATCCATGCCCCGCTCAATACCGCGCGCGAGCACCGGATAGAATTCAGTATTCATGTCGATGAGCTGATCGTCGCCGAGCGCGATATAGTGCTTGAGTTGGGGGGACTTGCGTATCAAGTCCTTCCAGGATGAAGCAAGAGACCGCGCTTGGAAATTAAGGCCGTCTATAAGTGTCCTTTCTACCGTCACAGACTAAAATGATAGTAGACCGGCACTTAAAATTCAAGCGACAAAATCACTTCATTTCGCGGAGCGCTTCGGAAATGGAATACGTATAATCACCGACTTTTTCTACAATGCGCACCATATCGATGAACAAGAGTTCGGTTTTCACTTCGGCTCCGGCTTGTAGGCGCTTACGGGCCATCTTCTTGAGTTCGTTGCGGTACTCGTCGATTTTCTCTTCGAAAGCAAACGCGACCTTGAGTTCTTCCTCGGTAATATGGCCGTTGACTTTTGCCTTGGCAAAGGCGAGGAAGTCTTCCACTAGTTTCGTGTAAGGACCGAGTTTGTCTATTTCCACAGCATCGAGCGTCAGCTTCTTTTTTTTGCTCCGCTCCATCAAGAAAGTAAGACTGAGACAACTGTCGGTCACGCTCTCAAGCTCGTTTACGACGCGGAGCATGACGCCGATGTTTTCCTTGGTCTTCTGGGTAATATCCTGGCGCGCGATGTCCAGCAAGAATTTCGAAATTCCTTCTCGCATAGTATCCGCGTATTCTTCCAAGTCTCTTGCGCGGGTTACGGCAGCCTCGATATCTTTCGGAGTCGATTTCAAGTCCCGGGTGAAAGAGGCGAACATCGTTTCCGCCACGTTCGCCATGTCCGCGAGATCTTTTCGCGCGCGCACCATATTGAGTTCGGGAGAACTTACGAAGGGGCTGGCGACGTACACCGGTTTCTTGGCCTCGCCTTCACCCGTTTTTTCTTTGAACAACCATGAGACAAGGGCCGCGTACTGATTAACGAAAGGGAAAAGCACGATTGTGTTAACAGCGTTGAAAAGCGTATGGAGCATAGCGATGTGAGCGCCGGCTGAAGCCGTCGTGATCTCTCCGGGAACGACGAAGTCGACAAGGGCCAAAAAAGGCTTCAGAGCGATGATTACCCATAGAGAACCGAACACATTGAAGAAAATATGCGCCCAGGCAGCCCGTTTCGCGTTCGTATTGGCGCCGAGGGAAACGAGGAAGGAATCGAAGGTGGTGCCGATGTTGGCGCCCAAAGTGATTGCGGCCGCCATCTCGAAGTTGATGATGCCCTTCGCCGATAGTCCGATGACGATAGCGATCGTGGCGCTGGACGCATTGATGAGCATCGTGAAAATTGTTCCGACGATTACGCACACAACGGTCGTGATCCAGCCCTTACCGGCGAATTCCTTAAGAAAAATCAGCGCGTCGCCCGAGGGATCTGGAATTGCCTTTGCCAGAAATTCGAGACCGAGGAAAATAAGCGCGAAGCCCATAAGCGCCTCGCCGTAGCTACGGAAGGCGTCGCCGCGTTTCTTCATGATGGACATAAAGTAGCCGAAACCGAAAATAGGAACCGCGAACGCGACAATACTATATTTCTGTATTCCAACCGCCGCGACGATCCAGCCGGTCAGAGTCGTGCCTATATTGGCACCCATAATGACGCCGATGGCTTGAATAAGCGTCAACAAACCCGCGTTGACGAAGGAAACGACCATGACGGTCGTCGCCGAGGACGACTGGATGAGGATGGTCACTAAAACACCGGTCACCACGGCGAAGAAATTATTGCGAGTCATGAAATTGACGGTTTTCTGCAGGCGATCTCCGGCCGCGCGTTGGATGCCGTCGGACGTCAATTGCATACCGTACATAAAAAGGGCGAGCGCACCCGCCAGTTCGAGACAAATGAAAAATATTTCTCTTACCATATTTCCGGACTATATTGTATTTGGATACGGTTAGTATAGCGTTTGGATTGTTAGGAATCGGTTAAATCTCAACCCAGTGGTCGATGACGCGACGACTATCCAACAATCGAAAAAATATCCGAAAGCCTATAAATCCCTACGAGTCGAATCCAAAGCGTCGGCGAACGCGGTCAGCGCCTGAAGAGCGGCAGGCACCAGAGCGAAAGAAGCGCGAACGGCGACTTTTTCCCACTGAGCGCCTTCCCGATCGGCGAACGATTCGGGGAACGCCTCCAACAACGCAAGTAGTTTTTCTCTTGGTGCGGGACTGTTGAACGCGCCTTGTACCGCGACGGCGTCGGAAGCCTTTATCCGAACCGCGGCGTCGAAAGCCCAATCACCGACCTCCACGTCGGTCAAATTGAACAGCGTCTTTCCTATTTTCGTGAATACGGTTTCGCGTCCCGCCCTAAAATCAAAGGGCAAGGGCTCAAGGTAATACACTCGAACAATCAGAAAAGTTTTGGAGGACTTTCCATAGGAACGCGTTTCCGGATAAATCCAGGCCGAATGTCCGCGGATGGAACCCGAAATCCGCCACGGCGAAAAAAAGTCGACAAAAGGCTGCAAAAAGTCGGGAAGTTTTTCCAAAACACGCGCGGTTCCGCCCGCGCGCAATTCAAAGTTGAAACCGAGCTCAGCGGCCAGAAGCCGCGCGCGCTCATGTTCCTTTTTTTTCCACAAGGCGGAAAGGTAAACGGCAAGCGCGGCTACAAGGATCGTGGTGAAAATCGATAGGAAAAAAATAGGCGCGATCATACCTACCCCTTCGGTCACTCTCCGCGACCCCGTTCACCGTAGAAACGCGCATGGACTCCAGGTTTGTCCTGGAATCGGCGGCATAAACGAAGAATTTTCGTCAACTCGTCGCGCTCATCGGCGCGCAATTCCTTTTCAGAGAGAACGTCCAGCTCCTTCACCAGAGCGGGCAACTGCAACTGGTTGAAGGACGCGTCTTCGGCGTCGGAGATGAAACGCAGGCAGACGCTCTCGGGAAATCCGCTGAAATGGCGTTGAACGCGGTCCACGTCCACCACCGGCGCGAGCCCCTCGCCTTCTTTGTCCTCTATCGAAACGAATAAACTCATGGGTCAAGTATAGCACGCCCCGTTTTATAAGTTCAATTTGAAGAGGCAAAGCGGAATCCGACTTTTACGCCCGCTTCTTCGCGGCAGCCTTTTTCCCCGCCGCTACTATATCCGCGACCGACAATCCGTATGCGTCCGCGAGGGCGTCGGCCGGGCCTGATTCCGGGAACACGTCCTGAAGACCTACGCGAATAAGCGATACCGGATAATGGTCAGCGCTCGTCTCGGCGATCAGGCTGCCCAGGGCCCCGATCACCGTGTGGTCTTCCACGCTCACAGCGGTCTCACAGTCCTTGAGCACCGCGACGATACCGTCGACGTCTACCGGCTTAAGCGTCGCGACTTCGGCGACGGTTGCCTTGACGCCGGCGGCGTTCAGTTCTTCAGCCGCTTTGATGACGCGATCCATGATGAAACCGTGCGTGAAAAGCGCGACGTCGCTTCCGTACTTCTTCACGATTCGTATTTTTCCGAGTTCGAATCCTATGTCGCTTGGAAAGATATCGTGTTCCTTGCCGCTCCCGACGCGGATATACGCAGGGCCTTTGATCCTAGAAACGGCCTTGGTCGCGAAGTACGTCTCATTGCCGTCGGCGGGAGACACCACCGTCATGCCGGGAATGCTCCGCATGATGGCAAGATCCTCCAGCGATTGGTGAGTGACGCCCTCGCGCTCCCCACCGATAAGGCCGCCGTTGAGACCAACGAACTTGACGTCCAAATGCGGATACGCGACAAAGGTCCGCACCTGTTCGCAGGCGCGCATGGTGATGAAACCGCCGTAGGTGATGAGATAGGGCTTCAGACCGCAGGTCGCGAGCCCCGCGGCGATCGCGACGGCGGTCTGCTCGGCGATACCCGCCTCGAAGTAACGCTTGGGGTATTTTTCCACAAAAGCGGTTGCCCGCGCGGCCTTAACCGAGTCTGCTGAGACGAATACGATCTTCGGGTCCGTCTCCGCCAAATCCATCATACAGGCGACAACCGCTTCTCTGCTTCCTTTGAATGTCGTCATATCATCTCACCCCAAAACCTTCATGGCTTCTTCGTATTGTTCCTTGGAGGGAACGCCCTTATGCCACGCGTTATTATTTTCCATGTAGGGAACGCCCTTGCCCTTGACGGTCTTCGCCAGTATCAATGACGGCTGGTCAGTCACTTTTTTCGCGGTGTCGATCGCGCTTACGATACTCTGAATATCGTGCCCGTCGATATCTTGGCAATGCCATCCGAAGGACTCGAATCGATCATAGATCGATGGGCATCCGCCGACTTTCTCTACGCAGTCGCCTGACTGCCAACCGTTCTCGTCCACGAATACGATGAGCCTGCCGGCCTTGTACTTGGCGGCTGCCAGTATCCCTTCCCAAACAATGCCTTCTTGGAGTTCGCCGTCGCCCATGATTACGAACACGTTGTAGTCAATACCCGTGTAATACGAGGCAAGCGCCATACCAAGACCGATGGAGAGTCCGTTGCCCAAAGAACCGGAGGTCATGTCGATGCCCGGTGTCTTCCCCATGACCGGATGCCCTTGCAGGGTTGAGTGGAGCGCGCGAAGCGTCGGCAAAAGATCCGGAGAAAAAAAACCTTTCCGCGCCAAAGCGGAATATACCGCCGGACACGCGTGTCCTTTGGAAAGGATCAATCGATCCCTGCCTTCCCAATTCGGGTTCTTAGGATCGATGCGCATCTCGTGGAAATATAATGTCGCGACGATATCGGCTATGGACAATGCGGGACCCGGATGTCCGTCCTTAGCCTGATATACCATTTCGACGATATCCTTGCGCAGAAGCTTCGCCTTTTCCTGTAAGAGCTTAATGTCGGCGCTCATGTTCCTCGTTCTCCTCTCTTAAATCGTAGTACATATGCCGAAGCATACTCGTAAATCAAATACATAGGATGTCAAATGTTTAAAGATCGAGCGAAAGGGGTAACCCATCCCCGCTCGAAAAGGGCACGATCGTTATTTCAAAAGAGTCCTCGGCAAAAAGGTCGTCAAGGAAGGAATGTAGGTGATCAGGAGAAGTACGACTATCGCGATGAAGAAGGTCGGCCAAATGCCTTTGGCCAGTTTATCCAATTTCAAGCCGGACATGCCCGTCACAACGAATAAAACCGCGCCCACCGGCGGGGTGATCAGACCGAGCACCAGATTGAAACACACGACGATACCCAAATGCACCGGATCGATACCCATCTGCGCCGCGATTGGAGCGAGTACCGGGGTCACGATTGTAATGGCCGGGGCGGTTTCCAAAGGAATACCGACGATGATCAATACAATGTTGATTAGAAACAACACAACATAGGGATTCGTGCTGATCTGCGTAATACCGCCGATGATCAGCTGCGGGATCTGTTCCGCGGCGATAATCCAGGAGAAGGGTTCGGACAAACCCAAAAGCAACATGACCATCGCTGATTCCAAACCCGATTTCAACAAAATCGCGGGGAGTTGCCGCAGCTTGATCTCTTTCTTTAAGAAAACGCCCAGGACGAACGCGTACACGACGACGACGCCTGCCGCTTCGGTAGGGGTGAACACGCCGCCGAGGATACCGCCCATGATAATGCCCGGCATAAGCAGAGCGGGAAGCGCGAAATAGGCGCCCTTGACGACTGCCTTGAGTGTCGCCTGCTGCTGCCGCGGATAGCCGCGCTTTTTAGCGACGACGTACATATAAACCATCAGCGCGACACCGAGCATGATGCCGGGGATGACACCGCCCAGGAATAGGGCGCCGATGGACACGTTCGCCATGACGCCGTACATGATGAAGGGAATACTCGGCGGGATGATCGGACCCATGCACGAAGCCGTGCATGTAATCGCGGCACCGACTTCTTCGTCGTAGCCCGATTCCTTCATAGCGGGAATCATAACCATACCGATAGCGACCGCGGTCGCGACCGCCGAACCGGAGATAGCGGCAAAAATGGCGCTGGCAAGTATCGTCGCCAGACCGAGACCGCCGCTGATATGCCCGAGCAGAAGCCGGGTGAATTTTACCAAGTCTTTGGTGAGTCCGCCTTCCGTCATCAAATTGCCGGCGAGCATGAAGAGGGGAATCGCCAACAGCGGGAAGGAAGTCATTCCGCCGAAGGTGGTTTGAACGAGCATGGTAAGCGACAGATTGGGCTGGAGTAGCGCATACACCATCGCGGCGCCGCCCAAGCCGAGAGCGATGGGAACACCGAGCCCCAAAAGAACGACAAAGCTGAGACCAAAAGCTAACAACATTCTAGTTTCTCCCGCCGCTCTGTAAGCCGGGCAATTCAAGCAATTGTTCAAGAGTAGTCGTAAACATGATAAAGAAGCCGAGCGGCAAGGCAGCGTACGGGATGCTCATGCTGATTCCCATACTCGATGAAGTCTGGCGAAGATTCGCAAAAACTTGGAAAGTTCCGTAGAATGTCATGATTGCCGTAAAAATAAGAATGAGCACATAAATGACGCCCTGAAGAATTTTCGCGTTCTTCTTGGAAAGGGAATCTATCAGGGATGTGATGCCGACCTGGAATCCCTTGCTCAGGCCAGCCGCTCCGCCGAGCATTGAGGCCCATACCAAGCTGTACATGCAGAATTCGGAGGACCAGGTATTCATGCTGTTGAGCACGTATCTGCAAAATACTTCGTAAGGGATAACGATGGCGATGGCGGCCATACTTATGATGACGAGAAAGTTCGCCATTTTGATCAATCCGCCATTCATTTTCACAAGCAAAGACATATTAGGCTCCCTCAACGCTGAACAAAAAAGCGGACGCGGTCGTCTCGCAACGCGAGCGCCCGCGTCCGTATCGGATCAGTTCTACCTTATTTGGTATTGATGATGGCGTCCATCTTGTCTTTGCCGAATTGTTTGGCGAACTCTTCGTAAGCCGGCGCCATAGCCTTGCCCCAAGCCTCTTGGTTAACCTTTCGGGTCACGACCAGTCCTTTGCTTTCCATATCCTTGATCTTGGCCTCTTCGGCGTCACGGTTGGTTTTTCGCTCGAAAATTCCCGCTTCTTTAGCCGTCTTGATGAAGATATCCTGGTCATCTTTCGGCATAGCGTCCCACACTTTCTTACTCACGATCATGAGGGCGGGAGAATACACGTGGCCGGTTAAGCTCAAGTACTTCTGCACTTCGTAAATCTTGGAGCTGTAGATCACGGCGATGGGGTTTTCCTGCGCGTCGATAACCCGTTGTTGAAGAGCGGAATACACTTCCGCCCAAGCCATCGGAGTGGGGCTGATACCCGCGGCCTTGAAGGCGGCCATATGAACCTTGTTTTCCATGGTGCGAAGTTTCATGCCCT
>JBAYHM010000214.1:0-8057 GCA_041666155.1 Treponemataceae bacterium | reverse complement strand
CCGATCATCCGATACTGGAAAGGAATGGTCACCTTAAACCTGAACACGGCTTTCCGCGCCGCCACGCTTTCTTTCCTCGTCTGTATTGTCCCGCTCGCGCATCTGGGCGCCCAGGGTGTGTCGTCCATATCCGACGATTCAAGCCTTCGTAAGTCTCTGGACGCTACCCTTCTGCGCGCTCCGGCAAGCAAGGTTCTAGCGCGTAAGAGCGAAAGGCGCGAACTGCCCGACGGCTCCAAGGTTGAAGTCCGCGTTGAACGCGGCAAAACGGAATTCATGATCGTCATCGCCCGAGAGGGCGATGGGACTTTTCCTGTCTCGGCTCCCGGTGGCTGGGCTTTGTATCGCCGGTATTCCGACGGCGAAGCTACGCGTATCCGGCTGTTCCCCAGCGCCGATCCATACTGTTACGTTCAGCTTAGACCCGACGGCGGCAACCGAACGCTTATGGATTCGGTTGTATACGGCGGCTACATTTCCCGTTCCGTCGTATTGCCTCTGTCTTTTGACCGCGTAATCATCGAACCCTTCTCTTCACTGCTCTTACATGCCGGTGCCTTGTTCCCGCGCAGATACTTTGAACCGAAAAGCGAGAATTACGCGGACATCCGCGCGTTGTCCGCCGCCGTTCGCTCCCGGCTCGGCACGCTCACCTATGTCGACGACGGCGCGTTCGACGAGCACGGAAAGTCGGTGTTTATCAAGACGGGTGAAGCCCAAGAAGTTCCGAACGGGGTCAATTGTTCCGGCTTCGTCAAATGGCTCGTTGACGGAATGTTGCGCCCGCTCGGAAAGGAACGCCTGGCCATCTCCCCATTGAAACGCCCGCCGATAGCCCGAGGAAGTTCCTTCACGGAACCCTATGACGACATTCTTGACCCCTATTTCGGCTTGGATTGGATACGCAATTTAGCGGCGGCGGCGGGACGCGCGTTTTATGGAGAACGCGGCGCCGATCCGCTTGAATACGAAATCAAAACGACTCCAATCGTTTCCGTCCGAATCGCGGGCGGTGATGGTTCCTCCGCTCGGGCGTACCCCCTACCCGCGGGCGATAACGGCTTTCTGCCGGAGGGTCTGAAGGCCACGCTCTACGCGCTCGCCGTGGACGAGCCGGGACATCTCTATCTGGGATCGATTAACCGGGATATAGGCAAGGAACTTCGCCTTCGTCGGTTCTACCATGTAGCCGCTTTCCTCCCGCAGTTCGATGAACAAGGCAAATTCTCCATTGTTGTCTTCGAGAGCGCCGTGGAGTCCGATTTTGACGGTTTTCTGGCTCGTTACGCGGGTCATATGATTCATCTGGTTCGGCTGCCGGTAGAAAGTGCTTTTAATCCGTGAACCGAATTAATTCGAAATTGTAACTTTTCATAGTCCCGCGCTATTATTATTAACGTATGCGCAAAATATACCTTTGCTTTCTTTTAGCTCTGAGTGTCGGATTTTCCGTTGGGGCACAGAGCCTTGAACGGGAATCTTTTCTTGACGCGGAGAGCCGGTTTCTTTCCAAGAATTACCCCCTGGCTCTAGAACGTTACGACGAATTTCTTCGGTCATGGCCCGATTCTCAGTACTCCGGCGATGCTCGATACCGGCGGTCCGTGTCGCTGTACCGTTTGGGACGCGCCCAGGAAGCCTACGATGCGCTGTCTCTTGTGGAAGCGCGATACCGCGGAACGAAGTACATCGAGTATGCGCCCTTTTGGAAAGCCGTTATCGAATACGACCGCGGCGAGTACGGCAAAGCCGCCGAGCGCTTCGGTCTACTGGCGAAGAATCCTCCCGACACCGAATCCTTGCGGCAATCGCTCCTGTACCTCGGCAAAGCGAATTCGGCCTTGGATAGGCAGGCCGATGCCAAGGCCGCTTTCGAACGTCTAATCGGTAGCATTGAAAAGCCGGAAGATGAACCGTCGGCGCTCATTTTCCTTTTCGATATCTATTCCAAGGAAGGGGATTCCCCGCGTATTGTCGCGCTCTGGGAAAAGCTCGATCCCGCAAAGCTCGATGTAATAACCCGTGAGCGGGTGTCCTTGCGCGCCGCTGAATCCTATGCCGCGTTGGGCAAGGGGACGGAAGCCGTCGCCTTGTTTGAATCCTTGTCATCGTCTCCCCGCCGGGATATCGCAGTTTCCTCCCTCCAGCGCCTGTTCATTGAAGCTCGGCGCTCGGGCGACGAGGCGCGCGTGTCGGCGGCGATGGTGAAAGCCGAAAACGCGCTCCGCGCTTCTCCTGAACTGCTCAGCGAATTCTGGCTCCGCGTCGGCGCGGGCGCGTTCAAGGACGGTCGCATGGACCTTGCGCGGTCCTACTTCCTCCGCATCGCCGCTTTATTGCGGCCCGAAAAGGTCGATCCTGATGTGCCTATCTACTTGGCTGAGATCGCCGCCCGTGAGGGAAATATCGCGGAAGCGGTGTCCACTCTCACCGCCGCCGCGCCCTTCGCCGGAACGCGGGAAGCCTTGCTGAAAACACGCCTCGGCTGGTATTCGCTCCGTTTGGAAAAATGGGCCGACGCCCGGAAAGTTTTGACCGAGGCTTTGGGCGCCGCGTCCAAGGGGACGCCTGAAATTGAAAGGGCGACCCGTTCATATTTGACCTATGCGCTGTATCGAACCGCTGAAATGGATCTAGGACTTACCGCCTTGGACGGCGCGAACGCGTTAGCCCTCCCGGGGATGGAGCGGCTCCGCGCTGAATTATTGCGTAAAGCCGGCCGCGCGGCGGAATCCCTTGAAGCTTTTGAGGAACTCATCGTTTCCGCCGCGAAGTCGGGGCCCGCCGTCGCGCTCGAACCGCGGGTTGCCCAGCTTTCGCTGTTCTTTGAAAATGGACGGTTTGAAAGGGTCGTCGCTTCTTCTGAAGCCTTATACCGGGATTTCCCGGATACCGCCCGGATGGACGCCGATCTTCGGGCCGCCGCCGGTTATTTATCCGGCGTATCGTACGCTGCCGTCGGCAAGTTCGCTCTCGCGCTCACTCGCTTGGACGATGCGCGGACCTCCGGCGCCGCTCGTTTGGGGACGGCAGCCCCTTGGGCAGCCTACTATCGCGCTTGGTCCTTGTATCGGCTTGCGCGTTTCGCTGAAGCTAAAACCGCTTTTGACGCCTTCCTCAAGGAAGCTCCCGCTCATCCGCGCGCCTATTCAGCCGCGTACCTGTCGGCTTGGTGTTCAGCGAACACGGGCGATTATTCCGCCGCGGTCGCATCCGCCCGAAAGGCTGTCGACTACGCTTCCGCAACGCCTCCCGGTTTGCCCGCGGGGTCTGACGCCGCCGTATTTCTCTCTCGCGCCGCTTTCTTGGAAGCGACTTTCCGCGTTCCCTTGAAAGATTGGGATGGAGCGATCGCCGCTTACGATAAAGCCGCCGCCGCGAAGTCCGCTCAACAACCTTCGGGTCTGACCCCGTACACGGTGAAAGCCCAGTTCGAACGGGCCACCGTCCTGGAGCTGGCCGATCGCATCGATCAAGCCGACCAAGCATTCGCCGCTCTTGCCCGCGCGTATCCCGACGATCCGCTGGCCCAGGAAGCCGCGTACCGGCGGGGTGAGCTCATGTTCCGCGCAAAACGCTGGGCTCCCGCGGCTGAACGCTTTGCGTCGTACCGGGACGCGTACCGATCCGGCGAGCGCCTCGACGGCGCCCTGTACTTCGGCGCTCTCGCGCTTTCTTCCTCCGGGAAGGTTGATGCGGGAATTCTGCTTTGGGAACGGCTCCTCGGTGACTTGAAAACAAGTCGATACCGTTTTGCCGCTTCATTCGCGGTCGCTCGCGCCTACCGCGAGAAAAAGGACTGGGAAGCCGCGTTCCGCGCCTACACTTCCGCCATCGCCGAATTCGGCGACCAGGCGCGCAAGGCGGGAGCCGCCGACGAGGCCGACGTACTCCGCTATCTGATGACGGGTATTTCCGAAAAAGCGGCGCGGCTGCACGTCGTCCTGACCAAGGAAGGCGGCGCCGCGACGGCGGTCGGCCGTTCCGCGGCGCTGGAACTTGCCCGCTTCTATATCCGCGAAAGCGCCCAGCGCGAAGCGGGCTTGTCGCTTTTGGACGAGATCATCGCGGCCCGTGCCGACGATCCCATTCCCGCCGCGGAAGCCGCCTTCCTCAAAGGTGATTACTACGGCCTGGTCGGCGTAGACGCGTACGACCGAGCCGCGCTCGCGTATCTGGATGCGGTGGGCTACGCGGCTTCCGTCGCCGCCGACGCGAAGACGAGCGCCGGCGTCTCCGTGCGTGCGGAGTTCGTGCCGGAAGCGCTGTTCCGCTCAGCGGCCATGCGCGTGAAAGCGGGAAAGAAAGAGAGCGCGGCGGAAGTGCTCGCGACACTCGTCAAGAATTATCCATCGTCGACTTGGACAGTACAAGCTCGCCGTCTCGTGGAGGGAAATCGATGATGCGCCCCCGATTCATTCAGGCGGCCTTCGTCGCCGCAACCCTGCTGCGCGCGTTTTCCGCTTTTGCCGAAGACCCGGTGACAACGAGCTCGAGCGTTCCCGAGGTGCGGCTCCCAGACATGGAAGAAGAAGCCCGGAGCGTCGCGCCCCGCGACGTGGAAGCGCCGCTTCCTCCTCTCAAAGCGCTTCCGCTGCCGGTTTCCGAACCGCCTCTTCCCGCGGAACGTGAACTTTCAATCCCTGAATCCGCGTATCGGACTCAGGCGACGTTGGATACTTCGGCGCGGACCGCCCTCGGTGAAACCTTCACCGAAGCCAGCGTCGGCGCGGGGCTTTGGGACGCGATATCGGCAAATCTTTCAATTTACCGACCGGACGCGGATCCCTCGTTCAGCATGACTTTTGCCCACGACTCCAAGGACGGATTCGCTTTCCATGAGGCCGGACAAGGCTTTTACGAACGCCGGACGGCTCTGAGCGGCCGGGTCCGCGGTATGTTCGACCAAGTCAATACCTGGGGTTTTTCGGCGGGTTTCTCGGATGAGGCTGTTGGGCTCCAGGGGAAAAGCACGGATTTCTACGGCATCACACATCGATACTTCGATGTACGTGGCGACTACAAACGTATTCTCGGCAGCGTGCTGGGCGGTTCGCTCGACGCGTCAGCCGTCGTAAAGGCATATTCGGCGTCCCGCGCTTTTGAGCTGGCGAACTCTTCTCCAACGGGAGTTCTCGGCGTAGACGAACTTTCGGCGTCCCCGAATGTGGGTATCGCCCTGCGTTACCAGAAACTCGCGTTGCTCTTAAACGGGGAATACGACTTCCGCGGTTTGTTCGGCCTTGCCGACGGGGTCCCGCCTTTGGATAGGCTTTCCCATCGCGGACGAGCCGACCTGTCCGCCCAATGGGACGTATCATCGTCATTAGACCTCAAGGCCGCGGTAGGTTTTGCCTCATCGTCCAGCTTTCCCGTGCTCGTGCCGTTTTCTCTCTCCGCGGACGCGGGGCTCGGCGGTTTCGCTTCGCTTTCGCTTGACGGCGGGCTGCGTACCGAAACGACGCGTTTCTCCGTTCTGTGGCGCGACAACCCGTACCTGGACATCGGTTCGCTTCCGCCCGACGACGCCCGCTGGTATGTGGGTTCCAAAATCGATTTCTTCTTGGTGCCCGGCCTTACCGCCGTCGTTGGCGTCGATTGGGCCAAGAGCTTTTCAGGCGGTGGACGCGTCGTTCCCGTGTATAACTACAACGGCGGGCGAGCGCTCTACAATTACTCGATAGCGGAGTATAATACGTTCCAATCAAAGATAGGCTTGCGCTGGCTCAAAGGCCCGGTGAGTTTTTCGATGCGTTGGGAGTCCGACTGGATGGACGCGCCTGTTGTCGGTGAAACGCAGCGCCTGAAAGTCGAACTTGAGTACCGCGAGCGGAACGAGTCCTTCGGCGGCGCGTTCTCGGGCTCCCTCGGTTTTGCCGGGACCCAATTATCAGTACCCATCCTGGACGCGAGCGGGTTCGTCCGCCTATCGCCTGAAATCCGTTTAATCGCCGAATTCAACGACGCGGCCGCGGCTTTCCTCGGAAAAGAAGGTCGGACCCGCTGGTCTCCGTACCTGACAAGCGGCTTCCAAGCGAGCGCGCGCATTCTTATCTCTCTGTAAAGAAAGGCTAGGAGGTCTTCCATGTTCGAGCTGCTCATCAAGGGCGGACCGGTAATGATCCCCATCGGGCTGTGCGCGTTGGTCGCC
The DNA here is from genome assembly GCA_041666155.1 of Treponemataceae bacterium. Classification (GTDB taxonomy): domain Bacteria; phylum Spirochaetota; class Spirochaetia; order Treponematales; family Breznakiellaceae; genus SZUA-426. The sequence goes on along the minus strand of JBAYHM010000214.1, from coordinate 1,906 downwards.
ACGGTCATCATCGTCGAACGTCTGCTTTTTTTCCGGGCGATCGGCCGCAGCGATAAGCGGCTGCTGACGAAAGTGAAGCCCCTCGTCGCGCAAGGCCGTTTCGAGGAAGTCGCGAAATTATGCGATGAAAACGAATCTCCGCTTGCCCGGCTTTTAATGGCGGGGATCGAATATCGGGATTTATCCGAAATAGATTTGAAGGAAGCGGTCATGAACGCCGCAAATCGGGAAGTTCCGCGGGTTGAACGCTTCATGAGCGCTCTAGGGACAATCGCCAACATATCCACGTTGCTGGGACTTCTGGGTACCGTCACCGGAAATATCCGCGCGTTCGGTGTTTTGGCGTCCACCGGAGCTATGGGAAACCCCGCGCTGCTGGCCGGAGCCATTGCCGAGGCGCTTATCACCACGGCTGCCGGTTTGATCATCTCCATACCCGCCACGGTGTTCTATAACTATTTCGTGACCCGCGCGAACAAGACCATTACCGATATGGAAAGCTCCGTCGGAGATCTCGTGCTGATCATCGCCGCGCGGGATCGTAAAGGCCGGGAGGCCTCTCGTGCGCTTTAAACGTCGGCTTTCCGCGCACGCGATAGTCGATCTCGTGCCGATGATCGACGTAGTGTTTCAGCTTATTCTCTTTTTCCTGGTCGCCACCACGTTCGCGATCATGCCGGGCATCACGCTGAAGCTGCCTGAATCGTCCACCGCCGAACCGACCGCGATGACCCGCCTGGCCGTAGGAGTCGTATCCCGGGACGAGTTGTACCTGAACGATAAACGCGTGACTCTGGAACAGCTCGACGCGGCGCTCGGTAAGGTATCCCTAGTCGAAAGGTCCGATATCAAGACCGTCACGTTGGAAGCCGACAAGAGCGTTCCGTACGGTCTCACGATCGAGGTCCTCGATCTTTTAAGGAAGAACGGTTTCCGCGGTATCAATTTGCATACCTTGGAGCGCTGATGTACGCGACGGTCAACGCGGTAAGTCGAATAGATAGGAAACGACTCCGGACGAGCGCCGTCATTTCGGCGATTCTCTGGGCCGTGTTCCTTCCGCTTCTTTCCCTCATGCGCTACGAAGGGCTCCGCGACGAGCCGTCGATGAACCCCATCTACATTGAACTTGAGGCACCGGCGATTCCGCCGGCCAAACCCAAGGCCGAGGTCGAAAAGGTCGAAATCGCGGAAAAAACGACTCACGCGCCGACCGCCGCTTCTCCTTCTTCCCGCGCTGAATCCGCGGCAGCCGTGCGCCCCTCTCCGGCCTCCGAACCGGGGATGGCGGCTCCCGCGCTTCGTCCCGATCCGTCGGCTCCGCCTGTTTCTCCGCGGCGTTCGGTTTCTTCGGCGCAACGCGGCGGCGGCGAACCGTTCGCGCCTCTTTCCGAAGACGCGCTCAAGGCTGCCGCTCCTTCCGCGCCGACGCCGGGAAGCGTGGAAACGCAAACGCGTTCTTCGGCCGCCAAGCCGACAAGTACACCCGCGGCCTCCGGAAGCGCCAAGGGCCGCGGCGACGCCTTCGACAAATCTCTTCGTACCGCTTCCGAACGCCTCGCTTCCGCGCCGTCGGGATCTTCTGGTAGCACCGGAGGAGCCGGTTCCAGCGCCTCCGGCAGCTCAAAAACTGCCCGCGCCGACTTAGACGGCGGTTTTGACTTCGGTGAAGGAGCAAAACGCCAACTTTTAAGTCCGCGACGCATCAAAGTGCCGGATCGGATATTGGCCGGCCTTCCCGAGGTCGTATCGACGACTGTTTCCTTCAAAATTGAGTCGGGCGGGACTGTTTTTAAGAGTTCAATCCGTTTCGATCCTCCGTTACCGGAAGAACTCGGCGCGTATTTACGCACCGCTTTTTCAGGCTGGCAGTTTTCTTTTTCCGACTCCGATGGACAAGTCGTTT
>JBAYHM010000213.1:0-8069 GCA_041666155.1 Treponemataceae bacterium | reverse complement strand
CATTCAAGAGAAGAGCGACGTAGTACTCATCGAACGAAACGGGAAAACGGCGCGTCACGCGTCGAATCGATTGGATTGTCTGGTCATCCAGGACGAGGGCAACAACCTCGCCGCGCTTGAGGAAGCGGGCATCGCGAAGGCGGACGCAATCATTTGCGTCACCGACTCCGACGAAATCAACATGATCACGTGCGGGCTCGCATCTACCCGCAACCCCAATATTTTGAAGATCGCGCGCGTGCGCAATCCCGACTACGCTAAACTCGGCAATACGGAAACTCCGGTACTCGGCATCGACTATCTGGTACATCCCGATGTCGAGGCGGCAAAAGCAATCATCCGCGCCATCGAGCACGGCGCGCTCGGTGATATCCACTCCATCGCGGATACTCCCTTCGAGCTCGGTTCTATAGACGTCGCCGGTGATTCGGCTTTTGCCGGAAAAACAATACGGGAGTTCCGTGTTCTGGCCGGTGTCGAATGTCTGGTGACACTGATCGAGCGGCAAGAGGAATGCATCATTCCGACAGGAAAATCCGTCATTGAAGCCGGGGATCGAATCCACGTAATTGCCCGGGAAAAAGACCTCGGCGGTATTTTCGAACTCTCCGGCCGAAAGACAAAGTCAATCAAGCGCATAGGAATAGTCGGCGGCGGCCGGATCGGCTCCCTTGTTCTGGAAGGTCTTTCCGGCGACGGGTTCAGGAAGCGTACGCCGCTGGGCAAAATACTTTCATTGTTCAAGCCGCAGACAATGAAGCAGGTGGTCGTTATAGAAAAGGATTACCTGGTTTGTAAGGATATTTCAGCAAGATTCCCCGATATCCTCGTTATCAACGAGGATATTTCCGACGAAGGCTTCGTCGACGAGGAAGGAATCAGCGACCTGGATCTGGTTGTCACGACAACGGAAAATCAGGAACTAAATATGATCGCCGCGCTGTACCTGAAAAAGCGCGGAATTGAACGGGCCGTTGCTTTGGTGAACGGCGGCGGGTATACCGGTATTGCGCGAAGTCTCGGCATAGACGTCGTTGTACCGCTCAAAACGGTCGTGGTCGATTCGATACTGTCGCACCTGATGGGCGGAGGGGTGAAAAGCGTTCATCGCGTCGCCGACGGTACCGTTGAGGTTCTTGAGTTGGAACTCGCTTCGGAGACACCGGCCGTCGGTTCGCTTTTGAGCGCGCTCAAACTGCCTGACGGCAGTCTGGTCATGCTGGTCACCCGCGGTGGAGATTCCTTCATTCCCGGCGGTGACTGTGTCTTCACGGGCGGCGACCATGTCGTTCTGATTGTGAAAAAGGGCGGCGAGGCCGACGTCGAACGGGTATTTGGAAACGGCAAATGAAACGCCTTGTTTTGATCCGTATCCTTTCCCTTTTACTTGGTATTGTTTCCCTATCCATGTTGCCGTCTCTCGCTCTCGCTTTGCGGGAAGGAAACCCCTTAGTCATCAAGGCTTTCGGCTATCCGATCGCGGCCTTTGTGATTCTGGCGGTGCTGGCCGCGGTTTTCGGTCGTAAAATTCCGATTCGGTTGAACGGTCGGGACGGTTTTCTGATCGTCGCCTTATCCTGGGCATTATCCTCTTTTCTGGGCGCGATGCCTTTTGTGTTATCAGGTGTCCTTCCCAGCTTGGCGGACGGCGTATTCGAGGCGGCTTCCGGATTTACGACAACCGGAGCGTCGGTATTTACGGAACTCGAGAAGTTGCCTCGATCAATACTACTCTGGCGCTCGATGACGCATTGGCTGGGTGGTATGGGAATCGTCGTTTTGACGGTTGCTCTATTGCCGCTGCTCGGAGTCGGCGGTTTTCAGTTGCTGAAAGCGGAAACTCCCGGTCCGGAAAAGGATAAGGTCGCTCCGAAGATCACCGCCACCGCCAAGATACTCTGGCTTTTTTATATCGGATTCACGGTGATCCAGATCATCCTCCTCATGTTCGGCGGCATGGACTGGTTCGACGCGACAAACCACGCGTTTGCTACGATGGCGACTGGTGGTTTCTCTACAAAAAACGCGAGCGTCGGCTACTATAAGTCCGCGTACATCGAGATCGTGATTACGATATTCATGGTTATCGCCGGGGCCAACTTCAGCCTCTACTACCGATTGCTGCAAGGAAAAATCAGCGACCTCTGGTACAATTCCGAGCTGCGCGCGTATCTGTTGATTTTTTTCGGTTTCAGCGCCGCGGTCGCGCTTTCCATGTTGGCCACGTACCATGATTTCGGCACCGCGTTCAGGTACTCGGCCTTTCAGGTTGCTTCAATTCTCACCACAACGGGTTTTATGTCCACCGACTTTGATCAGTGGAATTCAATGGCTAAAGCATTGATACTGATAACGATGTTTATCGGCGGGTGTGCGGGGTCCACGGGCGGCGGCATCAAGGTCGTGCGTATCGTAGTCTTGTTAAAACAGACCGCCAACGAAATTCGACGTCTTCTGCATCCGCGCGGAGTGTTCAGCATCCGCCTCAACGGCAAGGTCGGGCGGCGGGACGTAGTGTACGGGACAGCCGGATTCGTCGCTCTCTACATCGCGTTGATTTTTTTCGTCATGCTCGTCGTCGCCAGTTCGGGAGCCGATTTGATTACTTCCCTTACCGGTTCGCTGGCCACGGTCGGTAACATCGGCCCCGGCTTCAACGCCGTCGGTCCGGCCCAGAACTATTCGGCATTTCCCGACTACGTCAAATGGGTGTTCAGCTTCGGCATGATCGCGGGTAGGCTGGAACTTTGGACTATTTTTATATTATTCACGCGAGCGTTCTGGCGCAAATAAGCGCGCGGGACATTAACTGAAAACTCGGCGGCTGCCTAGGTAAATCAGTGTGCTCGCTTGTCCTCAGCCCAGTAGGGCTTGCGGGAAGCGCTCGCACACTGATTTACCTGGCGCGCCGCCGCATTATCGTCAAGGGCAACCGGGCGCGATGCTCGCGCCGGTTAAGAAAGGCCTAAGCGAAAGCGCGGCATGGATGCCGCGTCAGGCAAATGCGTAGAATCGCTAAAGCGATTCTACGGCGGCATGGATGCCGAGCGCTCGCACACTGATTTACCTGGCGCGCCGCCGCCTTATCGTCAAGGGTAACCGGACGCGATGCTCGCGCCGGTTAAGAAAGGCCTAAGCGAAAGTGCGGCATGGATGCCGCGCCACGCAAATGCGTAGAATCGCTAAAGCGATTCTACGGCGGCATGGATGCCGAGCATTCGGATTTTTTTTGGCGCGCTGCCGCATTATCGTCAAGGGCAACCGGGCGCGATGCTCGCGCCGGTTAAGAAAGGGTAGGGATGTGTTTGGATTCACGTATTACCTTTGATTTAACCTTAGAAGGGCGTACCTTACACGTAGAGCCGATACGAAGAAAAAATATCCGCCGCCGACTCCAGTTGATTGAGCTCCAAAACATTTTTTAGAAATCGCTTGGTCGAATCGACTTTTCATTTTTTGAGTCCCGTATTCTGAACGGGGAGTCTATGTAATGGAGAGTCCCATGGACAATAAGGGAAACAGCCAACTGTTATTGAACCGTGTCGTGTCGTTTCTTGCCGGTGGCTTATTGGTGTTCGCCGTGATGAGTTTTACGGTTATTGACACCGCTAAAAAAAATACCGCCGAATTGACAAAGACCCTTGATGCTTCGCGGTATGAAGCAGGTCGGCTATTAGCCGATGCTGAGGCGCAGCTTGCGGGAAAAGAGTATGTAAAGGCCAAAGAGTCTTTGGCGATTCTATTCGAAAAGCAACCCGGATCCGAGGAATCGAAAAAAGGCACCATCCTTCTTGCTAAAGTCGACGCTGCCGCAAAGGCTTCCGACGCAAAGTGGGTAAGCGCCGAGTTCGCCGTTCGGACAAAGTGGACAGCCGAAAAAGCCGCTGAGTCTCGCTTGGAAAGTGAAAAAGCACGAGTTGAAATGGAAAAAGGCTTGAACGACAAAATCACTCGTGAATGGGATAACGCGAAACTCAAAGTCAGACAAGACTGGGAAAAGTCGATTTAACCGACAGCCCCTCAAGGGTCGACTGGGCGACGAGTTTCAGTTACTGATGCCGGTCCCCTTGCGGAACTCGTTCGACCAAACATCGGTTTCGGCATACGGGAAATATAAAGCAATGAAGCCGTCCGTCCCGGAAAAGCGGGATCGTTATCAATTGATTGCGACGATCAGCCCGAGATTGAGGGAGTTGTTTAGTATGTCCATCACTCGGTAGCTTGCGAACAAGGAATACTGTTGATATCGAACAATGCCGGTGAGTCCGCCCAGCACCACGAAATAGTTCTGCTTTTCATTCCAAGTTATCGTCGGGAATCCGTAGCCGCAATCCGCGCCGATTTGCAGCCGGAACTCATCCCCGACGGGGAAATCCAAAGACGCTTCAAGACGATGGGAATGCGACCATGGCGTCGGCGATAGATTGACGTAGCTTATTGACGACGCGCTCGGGTTGATAACGGCTATTTTTCGGCGAAAATCGGAATAGGCTCCCGTTTCATAGGAGATGAGCGAAACCTCTCCGACGCGGAATCCTACATCACGGCCGACGCGCAGGAACGCGGCCAGCTGCCCGGTCCCACCGTAAAAGTCGTACGAACCGGGGATCAGTCCCGCGGTTTCAGGCACCGAAAAGACATCTCCGAAAGAAACCCTCCCGTACCAGCCGGTGATGGTCGCGGAAAGATCAGCTCGAAAGTTCTCCGAAAATTGGGTATACCGCGTGCCCATGATCCCCGTTTGAGCGAACCACGATTGGTCTTCAGGGACAAATGAAGCCGAAGTTTTGTTGAAACGACCCAACAGTGAGATTTCCGTTTTACTCGGATCCTTTTCACCGAATGTGGGACCGCCCGAGAGCCGCGGCGGCACCGGTATGCTTTCATGACCGAAAGGTCCCGCCGAATAAAAGCTTACGCAGGAACTCAACGCAAGAACCGCCGTGGAAACCGCACCACAAATCATTACTCGACGAATCGGTTTTAGTATGCTTTTTTTAGCCATATTAAGGATGTAGCACGGAAGGGATGAGGAAACAAGGTCGAGGCGATTCGCTCGGCCGGTGGAAGTGTGAAGGGAAATAGGGGTATAATCGACGTATGAGACGGAATCGGCGATGATGGACACGATCGATCGAATACTCGAAAAGTTGGAATCACATATCCGCTTGGGCACCTACGAGCAATTGGAATCGGACAGCCTCGAACTGAAGCCGGTCCCGTCCGATTCGGGAAGCTGGTCCGAACGTTATAAGTCCGCCTGCGCTTTTTTGAATACCCGCGGCGGGATCTTGATCCTGGGGATCAAAGAAGAGACCGTCGGGAGCCGAAAGAAATTTCTATACACCGGGTATCGGGGTGACTGCGAAGAGAAAATCCGTGATTTAGCGCGCGGGTATACCGATCGCGCCGGGAGCGCCGTTGAACTATCCGACGCGTTTCCGCCCCCTGTCGTCAAGCCTTTTTTGGATGGGCAGGTCGTTCTCATTTATATCGATGAGCTCTCCGCCGATAAGAAGTTCGTTTTCTTCAAAGGCAAAGCGTACAAGCGTATCCTTTCCGGCGATGTGCGCGTAACGGACCTGGAAATCGAAAGTCAGGAAGAATACAAGGAAAACGTCCTTCAGGCCCGAGAACTGATGCCGGTTGAAGAATCTACTCTCGCCGACGTCGATCTGGATCAACTGAATAATTATATCCAGGAGCTCAATCGACCCGTCAAAATCGAAACGATCAAAGCGGATATTCCTTCCGCGCAGTCTTTTCTGGAACGAAAAAAATTCGTCATAGGTCAAAAGCTGACCACCTTGGGCATGCTGGTCTGCGGACGCAATACGGTAGACTTCCTCGGTTTCCGCGCACAGCTTCACGCGTATATCGATATCCCGGGAACCATCGCTCAAGATAAACAGGATTATTCCGGCTCCGTTCTGACTTTGATGGACAGCGGTTTTTCGTATCTTTTGCGTAATACCTATACGGGCACGGCAAGCCGGAACGGCGGAATCGGTGTGCCGCAATATCCGGAACAGCTTTTGCGGGAAACGGTCAACAACGCGTTAGCACATCGCGATTATTCAATCAATCGCCATGTGATCATCGCGATCCGACCGGGGATCAGCGTCACGATTCAAAACCCCGGGATGTTCCGAAAAACTCTGCTGCTTGAAAAACGCACCGAAAGCGCGGATATACGCAGAATCGTCCCTGAAGCGAAGCCGCGGAATCCCCGCCTTGCCGACGTCCTTCGCGTCTACCGCAAATGGGAAGGCCGGGGTATCGGAATGGCGACGTTGGTTTCCCTCGCCTTGGAAAACCGCATCGATGTACCGTACTACATCCTGAAATCGGAGGAAGTCGCGTTGACGATTGTCTCCGGGAAAGTATTGGATGACCGGATGGAGTGGTTTTTGAAGTCGTTCGATTCGTACATCGGCGCAAAGACATCGGGGCGCGATTTGACGGAAAGTCAAAAAATCGTTCTGGCGTACTTGATCAAATCGGAACAAGCCAATCGCGCTCTGCGGTACACCATCAACTTGTCGCCCGATAATAACCACTTCAGCGATTTAGCCGTGTTGAAGAAGTACGGTCTTGTTGAAGAATTGTCCGCCTCCGATGATTTTAGGCCGATATATCTGGTCGATCCCCACTTAATGGGCGATTCGCACGCCGCTGATTTGTACGCTCTGTTCGGTGAATCCTACGCATCGCTCCATGAAACCGCCAAGGATATTCTCAATGCGCTATATCGTTTCAATAATTACTCGGCATCTCCGTTTCCCAGCGCCAAGCAAGTTTCCCAGTTTCTGTGGTCCGCGTCCGGAAGACCTTCCGATATCAAAGAATTCGATACGTTCTATCGCCGCGTACGCTATTTCATCGTCAAGATGCATCAGGAAGGGCTGCTCGAAAAACAGGGACCAGGGTACTCCTTGTCTAAGAAAACGCCTCCGCAGCCTCTTTTGTAATCCTTCTCCCGCGAGATTCTTCCCTCTCCCTGTTTTTCTCCTTCCCGCGTGTTATCGTCCTTGACATTATTAACCCATAGGAGGGTAAAAAATGTCTCAGAAGGATTTGATTTCGGTGGACATTTCAGAGGCGGACATGACGGAGATCAGGACGGCGATCGGCGTTCTGAACAGCAAGTTGCTGCCTCGCTTGCGGACTCTTTCTCCCCAGGAACGGCAGGAATTGCCGAAGATGGGGGATCGAACGATGGCTTTCGTGCAGAAAGCAGCCGAGCACGCCCGGCTCAACAAGGACCTGGTTCCCTCATTCCTGGACTTGAACGCCATGACCATCGATGTGAAGGCGGTGCAGATGCTGCGTGAGCTTTCATCAACGCTGAATCCCGTCCACGAAGCCTTGTCTGACAGCATCGTCCTTTCCGGTTCCGAAGCCTATCAGGGCGCTCTCGTGTTTTACAGCAGCGTCAAAAGCGCGGTGAAGGTGAAAGTTCCCAACGCAGTCGCCATCTACGACGATCTGTCCCCACGCTTCCCTGGCGCACCCGCCAAGAAAAAAGCCTAAGAAGTACACCGCAAGTACCTTTTAGTACTTCGGAACTACCTTTTTCTCCCATACAAACAACGGCGCCGAGGTTTCGCCCTCCGCAATCGGAGTTCGCGATCTCGGCGTCGTCCCATTTTTAAAGAAAAAGCGTCCCCCGAACTCCGGCTCCGGAGTTGTCCGCCGAGAAAAAGCTACCCGCGAGCACCGGCACCGGAGTTCATCAATTGAAAAAGGTCGTGAGGAACTGCGACTGTCCGAACCCGTCAAAAAAAGTGAACGAACCTGTCTCCAACGCGGGGCGCGCCCGTAAAAAATTGCGTGCTCGCGTTTCCCGCAAGTCCGAAGGGCTGAGGACGCGGCATACGACCTTCGGTCGTGTTCCGATAGGAATTGATCGATTGCGCGCTCACGCGCGCGGTGGAATCCATGCCGCGGTCCGATGACGAGCCCATGGATGGGCGCGCAGGGACAAGGGCAGATCGGTTACGATCTGCGCCGCCATGGATGGCGAAGGCAGCCCCGGATTCCCTGTAGGTCTGCTTATTTTCCGCGAT
>JBAYHM010000212.1:0-8072 GCA_041666155.1 Treponemataceae bacterium | reverse complement strand
CGTCGCGATCTCCGACTCCTTAGCGCGCGAACTGTTCGCCGACGGCCGCGTTTCTTTCTGCTACGTCAACGCCGACGGTAAGCCCACAATGACCGAACCCGCGAACCCCAACGGTTCCGCGTTCGCCATTGAAGGGCTTACGAGCCCCGACGGACGCGTCATGGGAAAAATGGGCCACTCCGAACGGGTCGGCGAAGGCATACTCAAGAATATTCCGGGAAATAAATACCAGAGAATCTTTGAAGCGGGAGTCGGATATTTTAGCTAGAGCAGCCCGAACAGGCCGCCCTTTCCGAATTTGTGCCACTTGCCGGCGCCGCGCTTGCCGTCGTCTTCCATAGTCTTGAAGATAAAATCGGCGAACGCCGCGTCTTCGCCGGCCTCCGCGGTGGAAAAGGCGAAAACCCGATACGGTTCCTTAAACGACGCGGCCAGGAGTCCTTGCGCGAAGGCGCGAAAACTCGCGGCGACGGTACAACCGAAAAGATCAGGCGCATCGTCCTTGCCTCCGCCGAGACCGCCTTCGGAAAGGACAAGGGTAAGCGTCCCCGACTTTCTGGTGCGGAACACCACCGCGAGTTCCCGCACGACCAGAAACCAGCCCTTCACCAGGTCATCGATCAAAATATCGATCTCGGCGGGAACCAGTTCGTCGGCTCTGCGCCGAATCGCCGGAGGCACGCATACGAGAATGGCTTCATCAATCTTGCCCATTCGATTTTCCGCGCCCACAACCAGAGTACGCGCGGAGACGGGACTTGCCGGGTTCCAAACGAGTACGGTGTCGGGGTTTTTTCCCGCCGGCGCGGACGGCGGGTTCCGCTGTTCGCCTAACCGAGCGGGCACAACGGCTTTTACGATGGATTCGACTCGCGCGTGAGCTGAAGCGGAGACGGCTGTCAGAGTCGTAGACTCATTTCCGACGATCAGGATACCTCTTGTCATGCGTCCAGTGTATACGCGCTCCCTCTCAGGCGCAATCTCCGCGTGAAGAAATCCCCACCGCGCGCCCCTTTCAGGAAGACGGGACGCGTGATAGGCTTCTTGGTACGATCAATCGAGGATCGCGATGCGAAAAAACAAACGGACTCGGAAAAAAAAGAATGACCATAAATGGGTGTCCGGGTTTCTGCTCGGCGCGGCGCTAGGCCTCTGCGCGATATTGGCGTTAAGCGCGGTCGGCGATCGAACAGTTCGTATCGATGCGATTGCTGGTCCGCCCCCGGCACCGACGCCGGTGCCGATTCCCGCGCAAGAGGAATCGATGAAGTCCGAGACCTCAATAGAAACAACTCTGCTCGCCGTGGGCGATATGGTTTTTTCCCGGCGCATCGCGGAACGGATTCAGACGGACGGTTGGGCCGGTCCTTTCAAAAACATGGGCCTTTTTTCCACAAAAGCCGACCTTGTATTCGGCAACCTTGAAACAACCGCCTCCATTCTCGGTGATCCGTTTCCCGGAAAGCCCCCGGTTATAACCTTCCGTGCATCTCCCGGTGTGCTCTTCGGCCTCAAAAAGGCGGGATTCTCGGTTGTATCGCTGGCCAACAACCACATTAACGACTACGGGCCGCTCGCCATCGCGGAAACGATAGACGCGTTGGACGCGATCGGCATCGCGCACTGCGGAGCGGGAAACAATGAACAGGAAGCAGGTCGCCCCGCGTTCGTCACCTCAGGCGGCAAACGTTACGCGTTTCTCGCTTATACCGAAAACATGTGGAGTATACGGGAAGCGGGAACGGAGGCCGGCGCGACAATCCTGAATGAGGACCGCGTGGTAGCCGATATCCGCGAAGCAAAAAAAAACGCTGATTTTGTACTGCTGTCGCTACACTGGGGAGAGGAACTGCAAGAAAGGCCGCGCGATTCAGACCAGGAACTTGCGCACCGGCTAGTCGACGCCGGGGCGGACGCGATCCTCGGACATCATCCCCATGTTCTCCAAGGCGCGGAAATTTACAAGGGTAAGCCGATCCTCTATTCGCTGGGCAACTTTATTTTCGACATGATATCAAAACGGACCTATTTGAGCGCTGTTGCGGTGCTCCGATTCGGCGCCGAAGGACCGCGCGACGTTCGTTTCGTTCCGCTCCGGATAAACGACGAAACATTCGCGCCCGCTCCGGCGGAAGGCGAAGACACGCGGGATATCGGCGCGTTGTTTACTGAACGCTGCGCCGCCGTCGGCGGACGGCTGGAAGCGCTCGACGACGGCAGTTTCCGGCTACGGCCGCCCGGAGCTTACCGGACGATCGATAAACGCGCTGATAATTCCTCCAGCGAATAGGGCTTCGGAATTACACCGCTGAAACCGTAGAACGCATAATCGTTCAACACCGGGTCACTCTCATAACCGGAAGAGATAAAAATAAGCGCCGAAGAATCGATGGACCGAATAATGCTCGCCGCGTCTACCCCGTTCATCCCGCCGGGAATGGTCAGGTCGAGAATGACGGCGCGGAACGCTTTCCCGCCCGACCGCGCTTCCTTGAACGCCGCGACCGCGGCCTCTCCGTCGGCAACCGTCGTTGCTTCATAGCCCAACCGGGACAACAACCGGGAAACCATCGTACGGATCGCGAATTCATCGTCCATCACCAGGATCGAACCCTTTCCCTTATGCAAGGCGTGATCACTCGGAGACGGAACCGGAATAAGCGCGGCGCTTTCGCGGGGAGAGGCCGGTAAACATACAGTGAAAACGGATCCCTTCCCGAGCTCGGATTTGACCAACATCCATCCGCCATGATACTTCACTATCGAATCGCATACAGCCAATCCGAGTCCGCCGTTTTTCCGCAGCATACTCACATACGGGTCAAACACCCGCGGCATATACTCCGGCCCGATACCCGGTCCTTCATCGGTGAATTCCACGCACACGTATTCGCCGGGGGCCCGATTCATAGTATCCAAGCGATCTATACGCAAGCGGTATCCGCGAACTTTCAACGAACCGCCTGAGGGCATCGACTGAACCGCATACAGCGCCAAGTTATTGAACACCATCGATATTTGTTCACGATCGACAGTGGAATGGGGAATATCAGGGTCGCACTCAAATGTAGCGAAAACAGCCGTACCCGAAATCGCCATCCTCGTCGTTTCCAGGACAAGCGCGAAGAGGTCAAGCGACTGTGCCGAAGGTATACCGCCGCGAGCGAAAAGAAGAAGCTGCCGAGAGAGATCCCGGGCCCGCGCGCAAGCGGTTTCCGCGCTCTTCAGGGCGTCGGAGACATCGCCCGTTTCGTCGATACTCAGGCGGGCCAGACTTACGTTTCCCATAATCGCCGTCAGAATATTATTAAAATCATGGGCCAAGCCGGCGGCCATCACACCGATGGATTCCATTTTCCGGGCATTGAACAACTCGATGCGCAGAAACGTAAGCTCACTGATATCGATAAAAGAAATGAGCACCGACTTTTTCTCGGCGAAAACAATCGGAACCGCCGCGACGGCGAAAACGACGGGCGTACCGTCATTCCGCGACATCGATACCTCCCGCGTATCGACCAATAGCCCTTTCCGGACCGCCGTTCTCATAGAATCAAGCATGTCCGGAGCCATGGAATAACCAAGCGACCACAGGTTTTGCCCTATCAAATCCTCGCGCGACCTTCCCAGGAACGCGCAGACTCTATCGTTGACGTCGAGGACTTGACTCGTCGGTATTTCGCTGATGATCATCCCGGCGGGACAGGCGCGAAACACGCGGGCAAAATTATCTTCCGCGCTACGCAACGCCTGGGCGCGCGCGGAACTCAACGCGGATTCCTTCTCAAGCGATTTTTCCGTAGAAAGATCGCGGGCCGCCAGGACGTACCCGAAAACGGCACCTACCCCGTCGCTGACTTTCCGTACGCGAATCGATGCGGGAACGAACTCGTTTTCCTTGAAGGCGAACTTCGATTCGAATTCCACCGAACCGCCTACCGATTTTCTCTCAAGCCAAATCGTCCCTTCCTCCGCTTCCGAAACGAAGCGTACCAGCGAGGCGCCGCGCGCGGAACCGCTCAGATTTGAACCGACAACGGTGCCGTCCACGGAAATAAGCGCCACCGCGTCTGTAACGCTCGCGATAATTCGGTCCGCGGCGGTGAATGGGGTCAATTCCAACATCTCGTAACGGAATAGCGCGATCGAGAGTCCGATTACAAAGAAACTGAAAAAACTCGGCGTCAACGGAGGTAAGTCCGTGACACCTATCCTGCGGGCAACGACGCTCATCGCCAACGAACAAAAGAAAGTCGGCGCAAAAAACGCGAGCACCACGCCCGTCTGGGCACGGCACCTTTTATACGCCGAGAAAACCGTGGTTCTGGCCAAAACCAGCGCCGCGAAAAAGGATAGGCCCACAGTATTGACCAGGTTCAAGAAATTCCAAACCGAATCCGTGTAGACGACGTGCCACCCCCCGGCGATCGGGGTCGCCGAGCTTACTATCGAGGAAGGATCAATCACATTAGCAAGGAATATTGCCGCGCCGGGCAGCAGGGGTACTAGAACGAGCGGAAGGCGCAAGCGCATTCCCGAAAGAGCGAACGTGAAAACAACAAATACCCCGGGTGCGAAAAAACAGGAAAAAGCGAAAGCTCTGAACCAAAAAAGAGCCTCCTCTTCCGTTCCCGAAGAGATGAAAAGCGCCGTTCCCAGCGCCCAGAGGGCCAAAAGCGCGCAAAAAAGGATGAACGTCGTCTCTAGCGCTTTTCTGCGGCCTATCGAACCTAACGTCGTGCGGTAAGCCGGAAAACGGCCGCGAAAGAACGTGAAAACCCCCATCACCGTGAGGAAGCAGAAAGAGATTGTCGAAAAAAAGAAAGTAAGCCGCATGCGATAACACTAATTCAAGAAACCTCTCCCGTCGAGAGTTCAATCGCGGATTCCCGGCGTTGACGTGTAAGAGGGCATCAAGTATCCTCTTGTCCTATGAAGGTATGGATAAAATTACTCATCGGTTCTTTGCTCGGTTTGATCCTCGGATTTCTCCTACCAAACGAAAACGCGACCGTGACCGCGGCACTATTCTGGGCGGAAACCTTCGCGATCCGGCTCGGTCGATACGCCCTCGCGCCACTCCTCTTTTTTTCGCTTTCCATCTCCATCTATGAACTCCGCCAAGACCGTCGAATGTGGGGGCTCGTATTCCGCGTAGGAGCAATCATCGCAGGCGCCGCCGCCGTGCTCATAGCGTTCGGCCTAGCAGCGGTCATTGCCTTCCCTCCCGCAAGAATCCCCATACTCATTGAAGGCCAGAAAGAATCGATCACCTTGGACATCCCGACCGGCATTCAAGACCTCTTTCCCGGAAACGCCTTTGCGGCGCTATTCTCAGACGGCTCGTTTATTTTGCCGCTCTGTGTTCTGGCCTTCTTTCTTGGCGCCGGCCTCTCTTTCGACCGGACGTATTCGAAAAACATCGCGTCCCTCCTCGATTCACTTTCCCGCATTTCATACTACGTATCTTCGTTTTTCTCGGAGATCCTCGGCGTGATCATCATCATACTCGGCGCGTATTGGGCCGTCCGTTTCCGCGGCGCGCTAAAAGCGGAAGTGTTCCGAGATATTGTAGTCCTGCTCGGCGCGACCGCGATTATTCTTGCCGCGCTCGTCATCCCGCTGTTTCTGCTCCTGCTCGGCCCAAAAACGAACCCGTGGAAACACCTCTACGCGACAATCGCTCCCGCCTTCGCCGCGTTCTTTTCAGGCGACATAAACTTCACGCTTCCCGTTCTGATCAAACATTCAAAAGAGAGTCACGGTGTTCAGCGCCGGGCAAATGCCGTCGCGCTTACTCTCTTCGGATCCTTCGGCAGAGCCGGTAGCGCCATGGTCGCCGCAGTCTCCCTTATCGTCATCATAAAGTCCTATTCCAGCCTCGGCGTCACCCTCGGCGATCTTCTGTCGATCGCCTTCTCGGCGACTGTCGTTTCCGTTTTGTTGTCCAGGCGCCCCGGGGATGGCGCCTACGCCGCCCTTGCCGTCCTGTGCGCGTCCTACGGTCGCGGTTTTGAGGCCGGGTATCTCATCCTGAAACCCATCGCTTTCTACCTAATCGCGATCGGAACGTTCCTCGACGTGATTATCGCCTCCTTAGGTACCTACGCCGTCGGGCGGCTTTGCGGCTTCCAGGAGGAAAAAGAAGCCCGACACTTCGTATAAACCGAAAAGTTCACCCTCATTATCATCATCGGAACTGTCCTGGTGCTCACCGGCACCGCTTTGGTGATTCTCGGAAATTCGTAGTTCATTTTCCGGTGGAAGAATATTGAGAATGTGAGTACCGTAGACCCATGGAACGAATCGAAATGGAACGGGCTTTCATGGATCGCGACGCCTCATACGATGGGCTTTTCTACGCGGCAGTCACCACGACCGGTATTTTCTGCAAACCGTCGTGCCCCGCCCGCAAGGCGAAAAGCGAACATGTGGAATATTTTCCTTCCGCGAAAGAAGCGCTTTTCGCGGGATTCCGCCCCTGCGCCCGGTGCAGACCCTTGGACGGCGACGACAAATACGCAGGCGATCTCTTCGCGGGCGGAACTCCCGCTTGGGCCCGTTCTCTGGTAGATCGGGTAGAGGCTGAGCCGAAACGCCGCGTCACCGACGCCGACTTGCGCGTCGACGGCATAGATCCGGCAGCCGCGCGCCGTTGGTTTCTCAAGAACTTCGGCATGACTTTCCAGGCGTACTGCCGCGCCCGCCGCCTCGGCGCCGCTTTTCGGTCCATCCGCGACGGGGCCGACTTGGATGACGCCGTCTTCGACCACGGCTGGGAATCGCATTCCGCCTTCCGCGACGCTTTCTCCAAGGCAGTCGGGCTGCCTCCCGGCGCCGCGCGTTCTACGGACTTCGTCCGCCTCGCCTGGATTGAGACACCCTTGGGTCCCATGCTCGCCGGCGCCACTGAAAACGCGATTTGCCTGCTCGAATTCACCGATCGGCGTATGTTGGAAAAGCAATTGCAAACCGTCGCGACTAGACTGCAACGGCCGCTGCTTCCCGCGGACAGCCCGCTCATCGATCACTTACGAGATCAATTGGCCGCTTATTTCGCGGGAACACTCACCTCTTTCAACCTACCGCTCGACTACCCCGGCTCAGATTTCCAACGCCGTGTCTGGGACGGCCTCTTGAAAATTCCCTACGGCGAAACCCGTTCCTACGCCGAGCTCGCCGCGGAACTCGGTATTCCCGGCGCGACCCGTGCCGTCGGCAACGCCAACGGACGGAACCGCATCGCCATACTCATCCCCTGCCACCGCGTCATCGCGGCGGACGGGGGACTCGGGGGCTACGGCGGAGGGCTGTGGAGAAAACTCAGGCTACTGGAGAGAGAAGGTTCAGCGCCCGTCCGCGCCGACTAACCATCAATCGGAGCTAAGCATGACCGTCATCGATTCTTTACTTTTCATCCTGCTCGCGGCTATATGGGGGAGTTCCTTCATTTTCATGCGCTCTCTCGCCCCGATACTCGGACCGGTGGTCACGGCACTTGTCCGTACGCTCGTAGCGGGTATTTTCCTCACGGCACTCTTTTCCACGCTGCGGACGAAGATGGATTGGCGCAAAAATTTCCGCCATTATCTGATCGTCGGGCTCCTCAATTCAGGAATACCCTTCGTCCTGTATTCGTTCGCGGCTACGCGTCTCCCAACTTCCATTCCCGCCATCGTGAACGCGCTGACGCCGCTTTGGGGTGCGGTATTCTCCGCCCTGATTCTCGCTGATCCCCTCACGCCGAGAAAACTGGTCGGACTTGCCTTGGGCGTATCGGGCGTAGCGCTCATCGCCTTGCGTGGATCGGGATTGTCGGTTCCTCCCGACCCGATCGCGGTCGTCGCATGCGTCGCGGCCACCGTGTGCTACGGAATCGCGGGCTCCTACATCAAACGTTGGGCTTCTTCGGTTCCCTCCAGATCGATCACCGCGGCCAGCCTCACTTTCGCCGGCATCTGCCTCATCCCCTTCGCGCTCGCCTTTCCGCCGCCGGCAACCCAAATCCCGCTGTCCGTCTGGTCGATCGCGGCAGCCTTCTCTCTTCTCTGCAGCGCCCTGGCCTATCTCAT
>JBAYHM010000211.1:0-8120 GCA_041666155.1 Treponemataceae bacterium | reverse complement strand
GGGCATTTCGCGGGAGCTTCGGCTCCCTCATAAACGTAACCGCATACCGAACAAATCCAAGTCTTCATGTGATCTCCTTGAGTAATTGAAGCTAAATTGTAATTATTTCAATATTGTTATCATAACAAATATAATTTGGCAAGAGGTTTTTTGAAAAAATTGATCCCTGGCTTTGAATCGATCAGGCCTCTGCGAGGACTCCGGCATCGCGCAGAATTTCCTCTTTCCGTTTGCGGTCGCCTCGCCGGTAGTCAAGGTAATCTCCCCTGGTGACGATCCCGACCAAGCGTCCGTCAACGACGATGGGCAGATGCCCGATGTTGTGCTCGAAAAGGATATCGTCTATTTCGTGCATGGTCGCTTCCGGTCCCAAGGAGAAAATCTTGCGCGCCATGTAAGCGGAAACGGGCGCGTGCATCATGTCCGCTTTTCTGCCGTTCATGATATCTCTGAGAGTGAGGAAGCCGACCAAGCGATCCTCCGCGTCCGTGACTGGTACTCCGGTATGGCCTGTCTCCTCAAGGAGAAACGCGGCATCCAGAAGCCGCGCGTCCGAACGAATAGAGGTCACTTTTTCGGTCATGATATCCCTGGCCGTCGCGGCGGGCGCAAGCATGCTTTCCAAATATTCGAATATACGGGATACGAACTCTTTGCCTTCGGATGTTTTTACCGTTGCCGCCGCCGCCTGCTTATGCCCTCCACCTCCGAAACCGAGCAGCAGCTCATTGAGATTCACATCGTTGTTTTTGTTTCGCGCGATGATAAGCAGTTTTCCTTTCGGTTTGAAAAAAAAGAAACCGAACAGGATTTCACCGTTTTCCACCTCGAATACTCGTTCCACTACAGCGCCGAGACCGAGGGTATCTTCCTCCAGTTCCATATAACAGGTCTGGACCCGGTGCCCGCGGATTGAGTGGACTTCCAGCTTATTCATAATTTCGTGAAAGAGGACGACCTGCTGCTTCTCTTTGAGGGGAACCAGAAAATCCTTTACGAGCGATAAAGACGCGCCGCGTTCAAGGAGATACGAGGCGACCAGGAAATCTTCCCGCGATACGTTGGAATGCGTGAAATTACCCGTATCCGCGTAAATTCCCGTCAGCGCGATGGTGGCGTCCTCCGCGGCGATGAAGACGCCCTGCTTCATGAGCTCCAGACCGAGATGCGTAGTATTCGCGCCGTAGGCGCCTTCTTTGATGGACGCTCCGCTGATGTCCCTTCCATCGGACGGGTGATGATCGAATACCTCAAACTTTGCTTCGGATATGTCCGCCGCTTTGAAGTACTCGGCGATCCGTTCCGTAGACCGGGTGTCCACGACGATGACGTGCGCTATGTGTTTGCCTTTGAGATCCGCCGCCGTCGCGAAGTCCAGACGGTTCTCGTACAGGTTGAGAAGGTTTCGCGCAACCGGATGGATCAGGTGGCTGCGGATCGGTGTATGGTCGGGAAAAAGATACTTGGCGAGCACGATGGAACCGATGCAGTCCAGGTCCATGTTCGAGTGTCCGACGATGACGTTCACTTTTTCCCTCCGGCCCAAGTCTAAGGCGGGAATCCGGTAAATGAAAGCGAAATCGAACATCGGCGCCGTTCGGTCGGCTTGACCGGCTTCAATACACGCGAGTAGATTTCCGACCGGAGGAACAACATGAAAGCTACCAACGGCATGAGTCCCGGAACCGACCGCATCAGATCGATCCGGCTTTCATCCGTCAATATTCCCTTGAAGACCGCGGTGAGCGACGCAAAAGTTCTGACCGGGCGGCAAGCGCCCCTAAAGGACGTAGCCTTGCTGTTCGCCCAGATTGAGACGGAAATGGGACTTTCCGGCCTCGGCTTTACCTATACGCTTCGCACGGGCGCCCCCGCGCAGTTCGCGCACGCGAAGGAAGTCGCGCCGATCCTGATCGGCGAGGATCCGAACGATATCGCCAAATTGTGGGGGAAGTTGGTTTGGGCGGGCGCGTCTGTCGGACGTGGCGGACTGGCTACGCAAGCTATCGCCGCGCTGGATACGGCGCTTTGGGATCTGAAGGCGAAACGCGCCGGACTTCCTCTATCCAAATTGTTGGGTTCCTATCGCGATTCGGTCCGCTGCTACAACACGTCCGGTGGGTATTTGCAGGCATCTATCGAGGAAATCCTTGACAAGTCTTCGGAATCCCTCAAGCGCGGCATCGGCGGAGTGAAGATCAAAGTGGGGCAGCCCGATGAGGCGCTCGATCTCAAGCGCGTTGAAGCGGTCCGCAAGCATCTGGGAGACAAGGTCCCTCTGATGGTCGACGTCAACCAGCAATGGTCGCGCACGACGGCGCTGCGCATGGGCCGCATTCTTGAACAGTACAAGCTTGAATGGATTGAGGAACCGCTGGACGCCTACGATGTGGAAGGGCACGCCGAGCTTTCCGCCCGCCTTGATACGCCGGTGGGCACGGGAGAGATGCTTACCAGCGTGAAAGAAGTCGCCGAATACGTGCAGACCGGAGCGGTCGACGTCATCATGCACGATGCTCCCCGTGTTGGAGGCATTACGCCTTTCCTCAAAGTGGCCGCCATGGCGGAAAGCCGCGGTATGATCATGGCTCCTCATTTTGTGATGGAAATCCATATCCACTTGGCCGCGGCCTACGCTCACGAAACCTGGGTTGAGCATTTTGAATGGCTTGAGAGCGCTTTCAACGAGCGCATTGAAATCCAGGGCGGGCGTATGATCGTTCCGACCCGACCCGGCCTTGGTTTTACCCTGAGCGACCAAATCGCCGATTGGACGGTCGCGAAAGCCGAAATCGGGAAACAGGAATAGCGGTCGATACCGGAAGCGATACCTGATCGCGGTGTCAAGTCGATCATTTTTCTTGACGGATTGGAAATTTGGTTGCTAAACTGCTGATACTCACTGATTATCAATGAGTATCAGCAGTTTAGTCGTTAAGGAGCCTGGGTACGAATCATGTTGGAAAACGATATCGCGGGGAAACTCATTCAACACATCGTCGACAACAATCTGAAGGCGGGCTCAAAGCTACCGTCTATCCGTGAATTCGCGACGATGTGGGAATGCAATCCGAGTCAGGTCCGTACGGGTCTGATCACCTTGTCGGCCATGGGGATTGTTGATATGCACTCCCGCGCGGGGTCCTTTGTCAAACAGCTTTCATCCGGGGACATGGATACGCTCTTCGTGCTTTTCTTCCGTTTGGGAATGATCGGAAAACATGGCGACACGATCAATCTCTATGAAGTGAAACGACTTTTGGATAAGGAAATTTTTTGCAACGCGGCTAAATATCGCACAGATAGAGATTTAATAGAACTTGAACTGATTCTTGAGCGGCAACGAGCCTTGCTTTCGGATACGAAACCTTTTGTCTTGATTGATGAGGAATTCCATGTTCGTTTAGCTCAGATCATCCGGAATCCTCTGATCGAGTTCCTTATCGGCGCGATCCAGGGGATGATCCGGCCATATCGTCTGGAAAACTTCACTCCCCAAATCTGCAGGGAATCCTACGATGGGCATTTGCGCATTTTTGATGCGGTCAGAGACCATAACGAAGCGGAAGCGGAAAAACTTGCGGTAGGACATGCGACGCTGCGGCTCCAGCGTTTGGCGATGGCCCGAACCGGCACGGCGGAAAACGTCTGAATTGGTTTTCGGTGCGCTTAAGCGTACTCGCGATAAGGGATACAGATTCGGAGGAGGACGTATGAAGGTTCGAGGTATGAAAGTTCTTGCCGTCGCATTGGCGATGGCGGTCTGCGGTATTGGCGTGGTGTCGGCTCAGCAGTTCAAGGGAACCGTCAAGATCATAGTTCCGGCGGCTGCCGGCGGTACATCCGACATCCTGGCTCGACTTATTTCACCGCACTTGCAGGAAGCGCTCAAGGTCAACGTGATCGTGGAGAACAAGCCCGGCGCCGGCGGCAACATCGGCGCGGACGCGGTCGCCCACGCTAAGAAAGACGGTCAGACCATGTTCATTTACGATATGCTGTCCGTCCTGGCTAATCCCGCGCTCTTCGGCAGCAAGCTGACCTACAACCTTGAAAAAGACCTGACCGGCGTCAGCATGGTCATGTTCGCCCAGTACATCATGGCGGTGAATCCCTCGCTGCCGGTTAAGAATACGGAAGAGCTTATCGCCTATTCCAAAGCTAACCCCGGCAAAATCGTGTACGCGACCTCCGGAAACGGCGCGCTCAACCATCTGACCGGTCTCCAGCTTGCGAAAGCCTGGGGTGTGGACTGGAAGTTCATCCACTATAAGGGCGGCGCCGACGCTATCCGCGCGGTCGCTTCCAACGAAGCGCAAATGATCATCAACGGCGCCACGGCTACCCAGCCCTTCGTCGTCCAGAACCAGATGAAAGGAATCTCCGTTTCCGGTACCAGTCGTCTGGCCGCGCTTCCCGACCTCCCGTCCTGGAAAGAGCTGAAGTACCCGGTCATCGACAACGGATCCTGGCAGGGCATCATGACTACCGCCGGAACCGACAAAAAAATCATCGACCGTCTCAACGCGGAACTCGCCAAGATTCTCTCCCGACCGGAAATCACCGCGAAGATCAAGAGCCTCGGCGGCGAAGTGAAAACCGCTCCTGCCGATGATTTCAATAAATGGATCGGAACGAACCTTGTTGAAATGAGCAAGGTCATAAAAGAAGCGGGACTCAAGTTCTAATCGTTTTAGGGTAAGGAAGGAAACCGTGACGGCACAAAAGAAAGGCAATCAGCCGGATATAGCCTTCGGCCTTTTTCTGGTAGCGCTTTCGAGCATAGCCTTGTTCGAACTGCGCACTCTTGAATCAGGAACGGCCGCTAACATGGGCGGGGGCTATGTTCCGCGCGCCCTTTGCCTGTTTCTGCTGGTGGTCGGAGCTTTTTACGTCGTCAGCGGTTTTCTTCGACGCAAACACGAGGCGATCCCCGCGGTGAAATGGAGGTCCTTCGGACTCGTTTTCGCCGCGATCGCCTCATTTGCGTTCACTTTGGAATTCCTGGGCCTTTTCGGCGCTACTATCCTGATGACAGTGCTCGCTTCCCTGGCGAATGAAAAACCCCGCTGGATTGAATTGATCGGTTTTTCAATAGGCATGGCCGTAGTGACGGTAATCGTGTTCATCTTGGGCTTAGCCCTGCCTTTGCCGATCTGGCCGTCGTTCCTGGGACTGTAGGAGAAAGCCATGGATCTTATCGCCAACCTTTCGCTCGGCTTCACTACAGCCGTCTCCCCGATGAACCTTTTGTACTGTCTCATCGGCGCCTTGGCCGGAACGCTCGTCGGCGTGCTTCCGGGCATCTCCCCGCTTAACACGATCGCGATGCTCCTGCCGTTCACCTTCGGCATGCCGCCCACTTCCGCGCTCATCATGCTCGCGGGAATTTTCTACGGGGCGCAGTACGGCGGATCGACCTCCGCGATCCTGATCAACGTTCCCGGCGAGACCTCCGCGGTCGTCACCTGTCTTGACGGCTACCAATTGGCGCGGCAGGGAAAGGCGGGAAAAGCGCTGGGGATCGCGGCGCTCGCCTCATTCTTTGCCGGTTGCGTCGCGACGATCGTTATCGCCGTTATCAGCCAACCCCTGGCGACCTTCGCCATGAAGTTCAATTCACCCGAATATTTCAGCCTTATGATCCTGGGCCTTATCGCCGCGGTCACGCTTTCCGCCGGATCGCCAATCAAGGCGATCACGATGGTCGTTATCGGCGTTTTAGCGGGGCTTGTCGGCATAGACGTCAATTCGGGCGCCGCCCGGCTTACGTTCGGCCGCATGGAACTGGCCGAAGGCATGGACTTCGTGCCGGTCGTCGTCGGACTCTTCGGCATAGGAGAAGTCGTCGCGAACCTGGAAGTAGGCCAGGATCGCAATATCCTCAAAGGGAAAATCAAAGGACTCCTGCCCGACTGGGCGGAAATCAAATACGCGTTCCCCGCCATCCTGCGCGGAACGGCGCTTGGTACGATGCTCGGCATTCTGCCCGGCGGCGGCGCCGCTCTTTCCTCCTTCGCGGCGTACGCCGCGGAGAAAAAGGCTTCCAAGCATCCTGAAACCTTCGGAAAGGGTGAAATCCGCGGCGTGGCGGCGCCCGAAGCGGCGAACAACGCCGGCGCCCAGACCAGCTTTATCCCGATGCTCACGATGGGCATCCCGACGAACGCGCTCATGGCGCTCATGATCGGCGCGATGATGATCCACGGCATCCAGCCGGGGCCTATGGTCATCACAAAACAGCCCGAACTCTACTGGGGAATCGTCGTCAGCATGTGGGTAGGCAACCTGATGCTGCTGATCATCAATCTGCCTTTGGTGCGCGTATGGGTCGCCCTCTTGAAGGTGCCGTATCGGCTCCTTTTTCCGGCGATCATCATGTTTTGCTGCGTCGGGGCATTCGCCAGCATGAACAGCACCTTCTCCGTCTGGCTCATGTTGGGCTGGGGCATCGCCGGTTACTTTTTCAAGAAAATCGGTATACAGCCCGCGCCGATGATCCTCGGCTTCGTGCTCGGCCCTATGTTGGAAGAGAACTTCCGCCGCACGATGAACATCTCCAATGGCAATCCCGCCGTTTTCATCCAGCGCCCGATCAGCGCCGTGCTGCTGGCCATCTCGGTGACTTTCATTCTGCTGCTGGCTCTTCCCTCTCTGCGCAAAAAACGCGAAATCCTGAACGAAGACGAGTAATGCAAAAAACGAATGACGATGAGCATAAAGCAACCTGAGTGCTTAATGGACAGTCGCGAATGCGGAGATCGGAAAGTGGGCATAGAACGGCAGCGGCGATTCTCAAATCGAGATCGCCGTCGCAGAATCGCGCTTACGGATGCTGATAGGACATAGAGATGAATCCGTCGGGACCGCTGGCCATGTCTGCTTTGTTGTGCAATACACGATAATAATACCCGGCGGTACCGCCGTTCCATCCCTGGTAATCACCGTTGGCAATTTTCACGACTGTGACGTCTGTCCAAATCGTACCGACGACGGATTCCTGGATCAGGAAATACTGATCGGCCCCAGTCTCGTTGTACATATTCGAGCTTGGCCAATACCAGTAGAAGTTCGGCCCGCTGCCGTTCCACCCGAGCGTCGGCGCCGGCATGATCAGTTTCATCGCGCTCAAGTCGCCGTAGCCGTAGCTGTTTCCCGCGCTTGCGCTGAATCCATAATAGTGACCGTTGGTTAGGCTCGTGGCGGGATAGCTTAGGTTAGTCCCTTCGTAGTTTTTGGTGCTGCTGGTCGTCACGACGACATTTCCAGGGGTTGTGGTATGACTACTGTACAGCCTGTAGCCGGTGGCTCCTCCCGGATTGCTCCAGCCGATGGTGACTGAATCTGTTCCTGTTATAGTCCAAGAATCTATTGTCGGCGCGGTCGGCGCGGTGCCCCAGGCAAGCGGCGTTCCCTGCGTCGTTGTTCCGTTCGCGTTTTTGGCGACTACAAGAAGCGCGTAGGGCGTGTTGCCTGTAAGCCCCGTGAGGGTCGCGCTCGGTCCATCCCTCGGCTCCTTAGTCGAACTCGTCGTGACCGTCGTTCCCTGGGCATAGTAGAGGTCATAGCTCGTAGCCCCTGATACCGCCGCCCAGGAAACGTCTATTTCCGTGGTTCGCGATACCGCTGTAATCGTGCCCGGCGTCGCCGGAGCCGCCAGCGGTGTCCCCGTAACAATATTACTGATTACGCTTTCGCCGCCTGAGTTGGAACCCGTTATGACGAACGCGTATTGAGTTCCGTTCGTCAGGCCGGTGACGGTGTAGGTCAGGCCCGTTATACTCGCGTGCTTGCCCGCCGAAGAAGTTGATGCGGTAGTTCCCGCCTGCCAGTAGACGGTGTAGGTGTCCGCGCCGATATCGTCCCAGCTGACTATCGCTGAGGCGTCTCCCGCCGCGACTGTCACGCCCGTCGGCTTCTGCGGAGGGTTCCCGCCGTCCGTGTTGATCTGCTGACACCCGGCCGCCGCGAAGATGAAAAAGGCAATGATGAAAAACGGTATGAACGTTGATTTTTTCATGATCTCACTCCCTTTAGGACTTGAAAAATTCATCGCGCAAACCCGGTAGGTCAGCGCGAAATCCGGCCTAATATCTCAAGCCTAACTCCATGCGCACGGC
>JBAYHM010000210.1:0-8200 GCA_041666155.1 Treponemataceae bacterium | reverse complement strand
GCGGAACAGGTGAAGTCACTTTCGCCGATGCGACGCTCGCGGATACGACAGTTATTGTACGCGGCGGTAATGTTGAAATCCTTGCCGAATTCGAAGCACGGCCTACGGTGTTCTATTCCACCCCAACGGGAACCGGCATTTATACGAATACCAAAATATATGTCTATTTTTCCAAAGCGATGAGTAAAGCGAGTGTAGAAAGCCCCGGCGCAATCACAGTAATGAAAGGCGGTAGTCTCCCCGTGGCGGGTACTGTCGAACTGACTTCCTCCAGCGTCGCGCGGTTTACCCCAGCGGCATATCTTTCACCCCAACAATACCACGTTATCCGTGTAGCTAAATCGGTCAGCGACAGTTCCTCAGCCTCCATGGAGGCTGATTATTCCGGTTCGTTCAGAACCGCGAGCACGGCCGATACGGAACCGCCGACCGCTCCCGCATTCACTATCAACTTGGGGACTCCGACGCATGTGGGAAGCCGAACGATAACTCTGACGGAAGTAACAGCCGTAGACGGCGGTGAATTGGTGGAAGCACTCATCCAGGAGAACGGCGGTGCGCTTCAATCCTTTGCGTTCACGCCGTCGATCGACTACGAAATCACCACACCTGCCGACGGCACAAAAACTGTACGGCTCTACGCGGTTGATAGCGTCGGCAACGTAAGCATCGCGTACGCTGAAAACTCGGTAGTGCTCGACACCGTCGCACCGTCGGGAAACTTCTCCGTCAACAACAGTTTGAACGCCGCGACCGAGTACGTGAATTCCACTTCGGTCATACTGGCAAGCGGCGTGACCGACGCGGGAACCTCCATGACCGGCGCGCAGATGCAGCATTCCGTCGACGGAGGCAGCACCTGGAGTTCGTGGGAAGCGTATAACGCCGCAAAAGCAGCGACGCTGGGCTCCGGCGACGGAGCAAAAATCGTCAAACTGCGCGTGAAGGATCTGGTAGGCAACACCGCGGCATTTGAAGATACAATTGTCTATGACGCGACTCCGCCGACCTTCTCCGCCTTCGTCCTCAACGGTGGCGCGTCCTACGCGACCAGCACAAGCTTAAGCGCGGCGCTCACGGCGACGGACGCGACGGCGGGAGTGGACCAGATGGCCTTCTCCACGGACGGAGGATCATCCTGGGGTTCATGGAAGGCCTACGCCGCCACGGATACGGTCGCCGCAAGCGGACAGGGTACCGCGTCGATATCGGCGAAAGTGCGGGATCGCGCAGGCAATGAAGCGATCTTGAACGACGGCATCTTTGTGGACAGCGTCGCGCCGACTGTTGACACCTTCATCGCGGATGCCGGGGCTACCTATGCCCTTGCGCCGGGGGTCAGCTTGACCCAGACGGCCACGGACCCCAATGGAGCCCAGGGCAGCGGCGTACAAAACATGCGTTTCTCCAACAACGTGACAAGCTGGAGCGACTGGGAAGCCTTCTCGGCGAGCAAGGCATGGACGCTCGCGTCGGGAGACGGTGCAAAGACGGCGAGCATACAGATACGGGACGCGGCGGGCAACGTCGGTTCAGGCAGCGACGGAATCGTTCTGGACACGGCCGCGCCGGTTATAAGCGCGTTTTACGCGGTCGCGACCGGCGACGGTACCGATTATACGAAAAACACGACCGTCACGCTGATGAATTCCGTCACCGATGCCGCGGGAACGCCGATGGAGATGCGTTTCAGCAACGACGGTTCCACCTGGTCGGGCTGGACCGCCTTCTCCGGAAATTACTCTCATGCCTTGAGCGCGGGAGATGGAGCCAAAACCGTATACGGTCAATTCAGGGACGCGGCGGATCCAACCAACCACGTGGCGGCGAGTACCGACGGCATCATGCTGGACCAGACAGGCCCGACGGTGAGCCTGACGTCGCCCGCTAATTCGGCTGCCGTCGCGGGAAACGTTCCGTGCGAGGCGAACGCGAGCGACGCGTCCTCCGGCGTTTGGAAAGTGGAGTTTTTCGGTAACGGCTCGTCGGTCGGAATCGATACGGAGAGCCCGTACGCCGCTCCGTCTCCCTGGGCGGTACACACTCTCACTGAAGCTTCTTCGTATCCCGCGCTGGCCGTAGCCTACGACAGGGCCGGCAACACGACGGCGTCGGCGACTAATACGGTGACGGTCGACAACTGGACGGCGGCACTGGTGACCCCGTCCACTGTTTCCACCTTCACCGGGTCCGTAACAGCAATCGCCGCCGACGCGAGCTTCTCAACGCTGATCATCGCCTACCATAACCAGACGGCTGGTACGGTAAATGTGGTACGCAGCACCGACGGGGGAGCGAACTGGAGTACGCCCTACACCTTCGGCACCGGTTCGCGGCCGGACTTGCTCATGGATCAAAACGGCATACTTCACCTTGCCTACGTCAATGGCACAGCTCTCACCTATTATCGGTCAGGGAACAACGGCACGAGTTGGACGGGCCCAACGCAGATAGCATCGAACGCCAACTCCGCATACGCGCCGGT
Source organism: Treponemataceae bacterium (assembly GCA_041666155.1). Lineage (GTDB taxonomy): Bacteria > Spirochaetota > Spirochaetia > Treponematales > Breznakiellaceae > SZUA-426. Next base: position 5,715 of record JBAYHM010000210.1, on the reverse strand, counting down.
GATCGCCGCAATGGGCATATACGCGCAAATCTTCTACATGATAACCGTCGACCAAATCGGCCACTACTACTCAACCAATGGGGGAGGAAATTGGACGCAAACCACCCCGATCAACGGGACGAGTATTACGACGATGGACGCGGCCGGCGGACTGCAGGGGATACACTTCGCGTACAGGACCAATTCCACACAATTGTATCATGGGCGATACAATTTCGGCGGCTCCGCAGATATCACTCCAAGGTATATTGCCTCAATGATCGCAAGCGGAGGCCTCTCGATCGCGGTCAATCCCGACGATCCGCTGAAAGCGGTGATCCCGTATCCTTCCTCAGGCGGGAGTCTATACGCGGTGAATTCAAGCAACGGCGGAAGCAATTGGAGCGTCACGTCGGTAATTACGTCTTTCCTCAATGCCTACCCGGCCGCGACCCTCAAACAGGGGCATACGGGATCCCCGCTGTACTACATCGCCTGCAACAACTACGACCTGAATATGCTGCGGTTGTTCAAATCGAGCGACGGCGTGACTTGGTTCTCGTACGATATCGCCTCCACGGGGAGCGCGACCAGGCCGTCGGCGATCAGCGACGATGAATATTTGTACATCGCCTATTACGACCCCACGGCGTCGCGTCTGAAATTCGCCAAGGTAAAGGTCAACTTCTAACGCAACGCCCGCGTCGCGTTCAGCACCGCGATCAGGGCGACGCCGACATCCGCGATGACGGCTTCCCACATCGTGGCGAAACCGAAAGCTCCGAGAGTGAGAAACACGACCTTGAAACCAAGCGCGAAGACGACATTCTGCGCGACGATGCGCCGCGTACGACGGGCGCGTTCTATCGCTTCGGCAACGCGGCGGGGGTCGTCGGTCATGATGATGACGTCGGCGGCTTCCACCGCGGCGTCGGCCCCGGAGCCCATCGCGATGCCGACGTCGGAGCGTGCCAGGACCGGCGCGTCGTTGATGCCGTCGCCGACGAAGATCGTCGGGCCGCCTGCGTCATCCTCTTCCACGTATTTTTCGATCAAGGCGAGTTTATCTTCAGGCAAGAGTCCGGAGTGCACTTCATCGATGCCGAGTTCCAAGGCTACAGCCCGCGCGGGACCTTCGGCATCACCCGAGACAAGGGCGATATGTTTTATACCCAGGACTCGCAGGCGCTTGATCGCCTCCGCCGTGCCCGCCTTCACACGATCCCCCACCAAAACGCGGCCCAGATAGACGCCGTCCACCGCGACCAGAACCGCGGTGCCGCCCGAGGAAGCGCCTTGGACATTCGACACCATCACGCCCCGCTCGGAGAGCGAACGCTCGGAGAGCGAACGCTCGGAGAGTGAACGCTCGGAGAGTGAACGCTCGGAGAGCAGGCGCTCGTTTCCGACCAAGACTGTTTTACCGTCTACAACGGCCTCAATGCCGCGGCCCGCGAGTTCCCGGAAAGATGAAGGCTCGGACAGGGTCAGACCGCGTTCTGCCGCGTTGTTTCTGAGAGCTACGGCAAGAGGATGGTTCGAGTGGATTTCCGCCGATGCGGCAATCCGCAACAACTGGCCGGCAGTGTCGGGGCCTCCAGCCGCCGTTTCCACGCCGTTGACCTTGAACACGCCCTCGGTCAAGGTGCCCGTCTTATCGAAAGCGACGCGGCGCGCTTTAGCCAAGGAATCAAGAAAAGTAGCGCCTTTGACCAAAATTCCACGCCGAGAAAGGCCGCCGATGCCGCCGAAGTAGCCGAGCGGCACGCTGACCACCAGGGCGCAAGGGCAGGAGATAACGAGCATGATGAGCGCCCGGTATAGCCACACGGAGAAAATCTGCCCTGAGACCAGGAGCGGCGGCAGGAAGGCTATCAGCAGCGCGACGCCGACCACGATCGGCGTGTACCAACGGGCAAAAGAGGTAATGAAGCGTTCGGTCTTGGCTTTCGCGTGGGTAGCGTTTTCCACAAGATCCACGATCCGCGCGGCTGACGAATCTCCCGCGATCCGGGTCGTTCTGATTTCCAGCATACCATCGGTCGCGATCGTTCCCGAACGGACTTCATCGCCGACCGCAACGCGGCGCGGGACGGACTCGCCGGACAGAAGAGAGGAATCGACGAAGGCCGTACCGGACTCCACGACACCGTCCAAGGGAATGCGTTCGCCGGGGCGAACCAGCACGATCGAATCGATCGGAACTTCTTCCGGCCGTTTTTCAATCCAGGAATCGCGCGCGGCCATGCGCGCCATATCCGGCTTGAGGGCCAAGAGCGCGTCGATCGATCTGCGAGAACGGAGGACCGCGGCTTCTTGAACCAGTTCTCCGACCATATAGAAAATCATGACGCCGACGGCTTCTTCCCACTCGCCCACGGCGAAAGCGCCGATGGTCGCGATAGACATGAGGAAGTTCTCGTCCAGGGCCTTTCCCCGCAGGAGACTGCGTGCCGCGTCACGGAGCACGGGAGCTCCGGCCAGCGCGTACGCGAGGATGAACGGGAAAAGCGGGAGATACGGCAATTCAGAGGCTTTGTCGAGATTCCCGAGGATGATGCCCAAAGCCCAGAGCGCGGCGGCGGCAGCGAATACGATCACTCGCCGGCGCGGCAACGAGTACGAGCCGAAGTGTACCACAGGGCCTTGGCCTGGATTGGCATGTTCGGAATATCCGCTGTAATCATGCTGTCCGGCGCCATTTGAGGAACGATCGGACGGATTGATCACGCGGACGGCAGGCTCCACCTCCGCGACGGCGGCCTTTACCGCATCCATATCGTCGGTATCGATCTTGAGCGACAAAGTTCCGAAATCGATGGATACCGACCGGACGAAATCCTGCTTGCTCAGCTCGGTCTCAAGTTTGGCCGCGCACATCGCGCAGTCCAGGTTTTCAAGGCGATAGGTCGCCGTTGTAGAAGCCATAGTGCCTACTCCTTCAAATGATCCCTGGCCAACGCGAGGATGCCGTGCACATGCATATCGTCCAGGGAATAGTAGATGATCCGGCCGTCACGGCGCGGTTTCACGAGCCGAGAACGGCGCAAGGCCGCAAGGTGATGACTGACGGAAGATACCGAGGCGCCGGTTGTCGCGGAAAGGTCGCATACGCAGAGTTCTCCCGAACCGAGAGCATACAAAACCTTGAGCCGCGTCGGGTCGGTCAGGACCTTGAAGAACTCGCCCAGGTTAGCCAGACCGATTTCGGGCGGCACCACGTTTTTGGCCGCCTCTACCGCGTCTACATGTACCACCGCGCACGCGCAGACTTCGACCGATTCCGATCGATCCATTCGATGCCGTCCTTTCCGTCTATCATTTGAATACTTGAACATATATTCAAGTATCTGAGACAAGAATAGCGCGACAAAAGTCTTTCGTCAATACTTGAACGCCAGTTCAAGTATTTTTTTCGGAACATATGGTTATGAGGCGTTTTGACAAGTTACGCCCTACGCCTTTGGAGGCATGACCGTCGGCCGGACCTTCATGGACCCGGTCCGGCTCGAAACGATCAGAATCCGAGCAGACGCGGCAGCGTAAGAGAGATCGCCGGAACGTAGGCCACGATGAAAAGAGTGACGACCTCCACGATTATGAACGGCCAGATCGCCTTGCTGAGCTGCGCCAGACTGAGCTTGGAGATGGAACAGGCGACGAACAGGCACGCGCCTACAGGTGGCGTCATCAGAGCGATATTTAAGGACAAGACCATGATCATGCCGAAATGGATCGGATCCATACCGATATTCACGGCTATCGGGTGCAAAATAGGTCCCAGGATGATGAGCGCGGCGGCGATGTCCATGAACATACCGACAATCAGCATCAAGATTAAGATCATCAGGAGAATGAGCTGCGGATTACCGGTGGTTGCCAAAAGGAATTTGGCGATGGCTTCGGGGATCTGGTTGATAGCCAGTACCCAGCTCAGGATCGACGCGGCGCCGATAATGAGGAACACTACGCCGGTGATCCGGGCCGTTTTGATCAGCATCGGGGGTACGTCCTTGACTTTCACAGTCTTCAGGACAAAAAAACCGATGATCACGGCGTAGAGAACGGCCACGGCGGCAGCTTCGGTCGGCGTGAACAAACCGGACAGAATGCCGCCGAGGATGATGACGGGCATGAGAAGCGGAATGATCGCGTCCTTGATGCCGACGATTTTTTCTTTGATGGTTGTCTTCTTTCCACGCGGGTAGCCGCGTTTATGGGATATGTAGGCGGACATAACCATGAGCATGCCCGCGAGCAGAAGCCCGGGAATGAAGCCCGCGGCGAAAAGACCCGCGATGGAAACATTCATTAGGGAGCCGTAAAGGACCATCATGTTCGACGGGGGGATGGTCGGACCGATGATGGACGAAGCCGCGGTTACCGCCGCGGAAAAATCAAGGTCGTAGCCGTCCTTCGCCATCGCCGGAATCAACATGGTGCCGATAGCCGCGGTGTCGGAAACGGCCGCGCCGGTCAGCCCGGCGAAAAACACGCTGGCTATAATATTGGCGTGGGCCAAACCGCCCTGCAGATTCCCCGCCAGGATGTTTGAAAAGCGGACTAAACGTGTCGTGATGCCGCCGGAATTCATCAACTCACCGGCGAGGATGAAAAAGGGCATGGCCATGAGCGTAAACATGTCCAAACCAGAAAAATATTGCAGCGGCGCCATGGAAAAGAGGCTGATGCCTGAACCCATGAGGTAAAGACCCGACATACCCGCGAACCCGAGCGTCACGCCTATGGGGACACCCAACGCGAGTAGAGTCAAAAAGATAATGATGATTGAAATAAACACGGGAGCCTCCTAAATGTCGATGATGACGGGTTCCTGTTTCGGCGCCGTTCCCCGGTTTATCTTGATGATATAAACGAGAATCAATTGGATCAAGGCGAAAAGCATGGAAACGGGGATGGCTAAATACGGTATCGCCATCGTAACACCGAGCGCTTGCGTCTGCATCGTCCGGGCATCATTTACCATCTGCAAGGAATACATGAAAAGGACGACGAAAAACAGGAAGACAAGAACGGTGATCACTGAATACAACAGCCCCTTCAGAAAACGCGACTTCAGCGAATCGAGCAGAATCGTCAGTCCGACGTGTTCATCGGATTTGATACCCAGGCTGATCGCCGAAGAGGCACCCCAGATCATCAAATAGCGCGCCGATTCCTCAACCCAACTGAGGGGCCAGTTGAGCACATAACGGAAGAAGACTCCGGCAAGAACCACTATCGTCATCGTACCGAAAAAAACAGCGCATAAAGCTCCGACGGCTTTGTCGAAGACAGCCGAAACTTTTTCAACCACGGTTATAAAACCGCCCGCATCACTCACGATGACCTCCTGAAATGCGAAACGGGCTGCCCCGGGAGCGAACAAGCTCCGGAACAGCCCTTGAAATACGAGGGATCAGCCCTTACTTCGCAAGCTCTTTTTCAGCCTTGTCGATGGCGCCGTAGAACTGGTCGACCCAGACTTCACCGTCTTTCTTGTACTTGTCGGACATGAATTTCTTGGCGGCGGGCATGGTGACGTCGCGGAATTGCTTCATTTCCGACACGCTGGGAACGTAGACTTCCATGCGCTTGGCGAGCGTGGGGAGGCCCTTGTCGCTCGCGTCGATGATGCGGGAGAGGCCGCGGCCGGCCAAAACCGCGGTGCGCGCGGCGTCGGAGACGACGGCCTGCAGGTCGGGGGAGAGTCCCGCGAAGAACTTCGGATTGATG
>JBAYHM010000209.1:0-8222 GCA_041666155.1 Treponemataceae bacterium | reverse complement strand
CGGCTTCGGGCTCCAGCTCGGCTTCGGGCTCCAGCTCGGCTTCGGGCTCCAGCTCGGCTTCGGGCTCCAACTCGGCTTCGGGTTCCAACTCGGCTTCGGGTTCCAACTCGGCTTCGGGTTCCTCGATCGCAGGTTCCGCTTCTTCCGCGGTTTCCGGAAGTTCGCCGACCTCTTCCTCGGAATCACCGGAGCCTACTTCTTCAGGCTCTTCCTCAAACGAAACATCTTCAGGCTCCGCTGATTCCGTTTCGTCGCTTTCAGGTTCTTCAGACGCAAACTCTTCAGGTTCCACCTCTTCGAGTTCCGGCTCTTCCGGTTCGACTTCTTCAGGAAGCGGCTCCTCAACCGGAACTTCCGCACCCTCCGGCGGCGTTTCTTCGAAAAGGGTCTCTTCCTCTTCTTCGACGGGAGAGTCGCTTTCGGGCATCGCCTCGGGTTCCGGTAGCGGTTCGGGTTCAGCCATAGGTTCGGGCCGCGGTTCCGGCTTCGGTTCGGAAGCCGGAGCGTTCGGCGGTGGAATCGGCGCGGGTTGAGGAGGCGGATAGCTCGGATAGGACGGATACGGCGGATACATCGGCTGTTGCGGCGGAGGCATCGGCTGCTGAGGGAATGGCTGTTGCGGCGGAGGCTGCTGAGGGAATGGCTGTTGCGCAGGGGGCTCCGGAGCGGCGGGCGCTTCGGGCGCGGGAGGTATTGGAGAAGGCTTTTCCGCTTCGGAAGGCTTTTGCGGACTGTCATCTTTTCCGGACGATCGCCCGTCGTCTTCCTTTAACGCGTCAAACGGATCCGGCGCGGGAACTTCCTCGTACAGTTCGTAATCATCATCCTCAACCAGGAATTCTTCATCTTCGTCTTCGGGTTCGGGAACTTCTTCCACGTCCTCTACAAAGAGAGTCTCGCCTTCCTCGTCGACGGGAATGGCCGCTTCAACCGCGCCCAAAAGGAGCGGATTCTCATCCGCGTTTTCGCCGGCCCCCGCCGTGATGGAAGCGTCGCGCAGCGTCTTTAAGTTGCGGTCCCACATGTCGCGCATCGACGCCGAATAGGCACGCACGGCCTGCTCGTAGAATTCCAAAGAATCGTTGAGCTCCGTCAGATCGTCGGAAGTCGCGCGCCCACTTTGCAGATTGACCACACGATCCGCCGCGCGCACGGCTTTTTCCGTATCGCCGGATTGCTTATGCAATTCGGCAAGGGCGACCAGCGCCTCGGCGTCGTTTGGATCATTTTTTACCAAGCCGTCAAATATTTGGATCGCGTGGGCCGAATTGCCCATCTCGGCGTACAGGCGGCCGAGCATGAGTTTCGCGTTCCGGTCATCCGGTTTCCGAGCCAGGTAGGTTTGAATGCGCTGCTCGGCCTCGGCGTATTCTTTCTTCCGGAAATGAAGGTCAGCCAAATCCAACTGGAAAGCGACGTTGCCCGGATCGATGGAGAGGAGTCGCTCGAAAGTAACTTTCGCTCCCGCGGTGTCCCCTAGAGCCCGCTGGGAGGCGCCGAGTGTCCGTAAAGCGGCCGTGTTTTCGGGTTCCCACTCCAAGGCTGAAATCGACTGATCCCGAGCCTCCGGATACCGTTCCAACTTGAAGTAGAGCCCGGCAAGCCGAGTCCGCGCTTCGGCGCTATTCGGCGCCAGCTTCACTAGCTTTTCCAGCTCTATGAGCGCGTCGGAGAAATCGCCCATATTCTCCAGCAGGCGCTCCAGATTAACTACCGCCTTGACGTATCCTTGGTCCGACTCGAGCGCTTGCCGGTAATATTTGATGGCTTCATCGTTGCGACCTTGGTCCGCCAACACGACTCCCATATTGTTCCGAGCCTCGGCGTTGAACGGATCGATGGCCAGGATACGGGAAAAGACATCCATCGCCTCTCCGTGCCGTCCGCGCTTGAACTGTACAATGCCGAAGTTGTTCATCGCCTGGAGCCAGCCCGGCTTACTCTTGAGCGCGGCTTCGTACTCTTTGGAAGCGTCTTCAAGACGCCCCATGGATTCCAAAGCGATCCCGAAGTTGAAGTGCAGCGTCGGATTGTTACGATCTAGGGCCAGTCCTTTACGGAATACGGTGAGCGCCTTGTCGTGCTCACCCAGGCGTTCGTAAATCGTGCCGAGATTGGTATAAACGGGAACGTAGGATGGATCGAGCTCCACGACCTTGGCGTAGGCCGAGGCCGCGGCCTTTAGGTCGCCGACTTGCTTGTGCACGTTCCCCAGGTTGTAGTGGAATTCGGCGCGGGTCGGATCGGCGTCGATGGCCGATTCAAGCGCGTCCAGCGCGTCGTTGAAGCGTTCGGTTTTCCGGTAGATGACCGCGAGGTTATTCAAGGCCTCGGCGTCGGCGGGGTTTCGGGAAACCAAAACGTGGAATTCGTCCGCGGCTTCCTCTAATCGTTCCATACGGGCAAGTTCCGTCCCCAACAAGAGGCGCGCGTCCCGATTAGCGGGAGTACGGGACAAGTAGGACTTCAGGAGGCGTTCGGCTGCTTCGTGGTCGCCGACACGAACGGCTCCCTTGGCTCGTTCCAGCATGTCGTTCACATCTATCGGACTCATCTGACCGTCCTTGCGGGGCGCGCGGTAACTTCGCGCGAGAATTCGCCAATGTGGCGAGGTGAAGCGCGATCGTACGCCGCTATCGCGAAATAGTATAACGTACCGTCGTGCAATCCGTCGACGACGAACGACGTCGCGAGCCCCGCATCCACGGGAGAAGCGCCTATGGTAGGGGAAGTCCCGAAATATTCCGATGGATCTTCACCGAAATACACCAAATAGCCGCCTACATCGGAATCCGACGAAGAACGCCAGCGCAGTTCAACGGCGCCGTTCTTTGCCGTGGCCATCACCATGGACGGCGGCGGCGGCGCCACGTCGGGCTCATAATCTAGCCGGAGCTCTTCAAGGATCGGAGATACTTCACCCGCCCCATCCGGGTATAGCACGCAGGAAATCTGTGCCCAGCGGCCCCGGAGTTCCACCGGCACCGGTTTGCCCGGTTCAACCGGGATCCAACTCGCTTCCTCGTCTTTCCATCCGTACGGCATGTCGCCCACGCGAACAAAAAAGCGTGCCGCTGAGGTTAGAGGAGCCGAAAACGTCGCGTCTAAACCGCGTATCGCCGCGTTCGTAGTCCCTAGATCCAACAATTTCGTTACCGCCCGGCCGCCCGCGCGCGGAAACCGGGGAAGCGCCGCTTTCTCAACAAAGGAAGTAACGACGCGGAATTCGTCAATCATACCGGTGAAACGCGGACCCAGAGAAAACGCGCCGCCGGAGCCGACGATCGGGACATATCGTTCCCCGCGCTCGCCGCCGGAGCTTGTCGCGTAGACAACGCTTTCAACTTTACCGTCCACGAGATATTCGAGGAGGCCGAGGGATGAATCGAAGCGGATCAGATGATGACTCCAGGTTCGCGGCACCAGAGATCCACGAGTGGACAGCATAATCGGAACACGGGTCTGCTCATCGGGCGATGAAAAGAAATCGGCAAACGCCCATTCGACGCGATTGCGGGCGACCAGGCAACGGATTCGTTGAAAAACGATATCTCCCGATCGCGAACGGCGGGTAGCGTTCCAGGAAAGGATCTGCTCGCCGTTTTCCATATTTGCCGGATAGAGCCAAAATTCGATAGAAAAATCCCCGATTCGTTGCCCAACCTGGAAAAGCGCTTCGGAACCCTTCTTCGGTTCTACGGTGATACCGCCCTCCGCTCCCGCGAACAGAGCCGCCCCGTTTCCCGAACGGGCGCGAAGCGGTCCGGCAATCGAGACCGACTGGGGAATGGTAATCGCGTAATTCCCAGCCGCGTCGCCTTTTATCGGATCATCAAAGGAAAGGGACATATCCGCGCCGTTTTCCGGTGAACTCTTGGCGGAAGAAAGAGTGAGCACCGGCTTATTTCGCACGCCTGAGGATTCGGAAACTCCGCGCCTATCCGCGAACGCCGACCAGCCGGCCGATCCGCCGATAATCAACGCATCCGGACACGCGAACGGGAGAACACTTACGAAGAAGACGGCCGAAAGCGCCGCCTGAACGATTCCTTTTCTCATCGATTACCTATATCTTACTATTGTAGATCATGAGCGACGACAAGGCGCCTTCCAATTATCATCGGCTCAAAACGGTCGCAAAAGAAGCACCGCTTTCTCCGGGCGTGTACATTATGCGCGGAGAAGACGGCACGGTCATCTACGTAGGGAAGGCACGGGTTCTCCGAAACCGCCTTTCCTCCTATTTTTCCGGCGAAAAAGACGTAAAAACCCGAACTCTGCTCAAGCGCGCTCGGTCAATCGAACATATCAGCACGAACAATGAATACGAAGCGCTGCTCCTGGAAAACACCCTGATCAAGCAGCATTCGCCGAAATACAACATCAACCTCAAGGACGGAAAGAGCTATCCAGTCATCAGGATCACGAACGAGCCCTTTCCGAAAATATTCCGAACGCGCCGAATCATAGAGGATGGATCGCTTTATTACGGTCCTTTCCCAAATGTGCAGGCCGTTGATCTCATGCTCGAACTGATCGATAAATTATACCCCCTTCGCAAATGCCGTAGGCTGCGCCCGCGAAAAGCGCCCTGCATGTACTACCACATCGGCCGCTGTTCGGCGCCGTGCGCCGGGAAAATCACCGAAGCCGAATACGCGGTCCACGTCGAGCGGGTAAAACTGGTGCTCGGCGGCGAGACGGCTGCGCTCAAAAAGGACCTCGGCGCGCGCATGGCCGAAGCCGCCTCGGATATGAAGTTCGAACTTGCGGCACAGCTGCGCGACGCGATCCGCGCGATCGAGGACCTTTCCGCGGAAAACGCGGTGGTCGATTTCGACCCGGACGCGCGCGACTACGTTTCCTGGGCGACGGAAGGCGTGTTGGCGACCTTCACTGTCTTTTCCTTAAGAGGCGGCAAGATGACCGGCCGCGAGCTCTACCGGGCGCAGAGCGCGTCCACCGAAGAAGAATCGCTCGAATCTTTCCTGGTCGGTTATTATGGTCCGGACCGACTTCCGCCGCCGCGCGTGTTTCTGTCCGGTTCCGGCCACGACCTGACCGAAATCGAGCGCTGGTGCCGGGAAGAGCTAAAAACGGAACCCGCCTTTTTAAGCGCGTATGAAAAACGGCATGAAGTCGTGCTCTCAATGGCGTATCAGAACGCGAAGGAAGACCTGGCCAAACGCCTCAAGGAACGCGGAGCGGGTCCCGCGCTGGACGAACTGCAACGCGCCCTCAGCCTCTCACGCCGCCCCGAACGCATTGAAGGTTTCGATATAGCGCAGCTGGACGGGAAACATACGGTCGCGTCTCTAGTCAGCTTTAAAGACGGCATTCCCGATAAAAAGAACTACCGTCATTTCCGGATCCGTTCGGTCGAAGGAATGATCGACGACTTCCAATCGATGCGGGAAGCGGTTACCCGCCGTTACTCGCGGCTTCTGGCGGACGAGGCGGAACTCCCCGATCTAATCCTCATCGACGGCGGTATTGGGCAAGTCAACGCGGCTAAGGGCGTACTCGACGCGCTCGGCGCCGACCTTGAGCTGGTCGGCCTGGCCAAGCGCGACGAGGAACTGTGGCTCCCGAACGCGAAAGAACCGATACGGCTGCCGAAAACCTCGGAAGCCCTCAAAGTTCTTCAGTTCGTGCGCGACGAGACGCACCGCTTCGCGACCGGGCATAACCAAAAGCTTCGGGCGAAGGCGTTGAGTCTTGAAGGATTGGAATCCGTCGCCGGTATCGGTCCTAGTCGGGCAGCGGCGCTCATAAAAGAGTTCGGCTCGCTCGAGGCGATAGCGGCCGCGGCGCCTGAGGAGCTGAGCGATCGTTGCGGCATACCCTCGTCGGTCGCGGCGGCAGCCGCGGCGGCGGCCAGAGTCGCGCTGACCGATCGCGCGAGGGAACGAGAACGACTCGAAGCGAACAGAAAAGGCGCTAATACCGGAGAACGACGCGCGGCTTATCGAAATCGCGCAAGCGTCTCGTCCTCCGTTGCGGATCTCGCAGCGGAAGCCCTTACTGAATACGAAATTGACAAAAAACTAAAAACCACGAATAACAAATGAATGCATTTTTCGCATAGACTTGCGTATTTTGCATTGAGGCTTGTTCAATCGACTCTACCGCACTATAATCGCCGCTGGTCGCTTTAATTATCGTAGCGATCCGAGGGGTGTTTCATGAAGCTCTCCAATTTACTTGATCCGCGGCTCGTCTTTCTCGATGCCGACACGGACACAATCGACGGCGCGATAGAACTAGGCCTGAAAGCCATTACCGCGCTCTATCCGCATGAAGTCAATTACAACGACGTTCTGCAACGGCTGAATGAGAGACGCCGGCTCGGGGGCACCTGCTTCCCTAGCGGCGTTTCTATTCCGCACGCACGACTACCCGTATTCAAGGACTTCATCATCGCCGCCGTCGTTCCGAAAAATCCGATCATCGCGGGCGAAAAATGCGTCGATGAAAGCTGCTCCAACGCTCCGCCCATAAGAATCGTCTGGCTGATTCTGCTTTCGCAAACCTCATCAACCATATACCTGAACACTTTAGCGAAGCTCATTGAGGCGTCCAAAGACGATTCGATCATGAACAATCTATTAAACGCGGATTCTTCCGCCAAGTTCGTCTCGGTGATCGAAGCCGCCGGCTATGTGGTGAAGAAAAACCTTGTCGTGACCGACATCATGACCAAAGAAGTCGTTTCAGTAAGGGAAACCGCGACTTTAAAAGAGGTTATGGACGTCATATACCAGAAAAAACTTCACTACGTCCCCGTCGTGAATGAAGCGGGAAACCTCGTAGGAGAGATCGGCGTCCTCGATTTGATCAAAGCCGGCATCCCCGACTACGCTTTCCGCATCGGAAGCCTCAAATTTCTTGCTGAACTGGAACCGATGACCGAACTCCTGCAAAACGAGGATAAAATTCTCGTCGGATCGATCATGCAGAAACCCGTGCCGATGACTCCGACGACAACCGTAGTTGAAGCTGCTTTCGAAATGTCCCGCGGGAAAAAACGGCATTACGCCATCGTTGAAGATGGTCGGCTGATCGGCGTCGTGTCCTACATGGACATCCTTTTCAAAGTGCTGAGAGCCTAACGGAGCAGACATGAGTTTTCAGATTGCAGTTTCCCTGATACTGTTCGTAGGCGTTTACTTCGCTTTGACGACGGAAATTATCAACAAGTCGGCGGCGGCCTTGCTCGGCGCCATGCTCATGATCCTACTCGGGATCATCGACCAGGAATCGGCCTTCGCCCATATCGATTGGAACGTCATCTTCCTGTTGATCGGCATGATGATCATCATGAACATCACCAAGCAAACGGGGCTGTTCCAATACATAGCCATCAAGGTCGCGAAATTCTCACGCGGTGAACCGCTTGTGATCCTTGTACTGCTCACGTTGATTACCGCGTTTTTCTCGGCGTTTTTGGATAATGTGACGACGGTCCTCATAATTATCCCGATCACGATATTGATCGCCGTGGAACTCGGCATCACGCCGGTCCCGTTTGTGGTGACCCTCGCGATGGCCTCCAACGTAGGCGGCACCGCCACCCTCATCGGCGATCCGCCGAATATCATGATCGGCAGCGCCGCCGGCTTGGATTTCCTCGATTTCATCGTCAACCTGACACCCGTCATCCTAGTCATCCTGATTGCGTTCTGCGGCTTAGTCGTCTTGTTTTTCCGAAAGCAGCTACAGGTGTCCAACGAACGTAAAGCGCGTATCATGAACTTTGATGAGACGAAAGCGATAGAAGATCCGGCCTTGCTCGTCAAATCATTGGTAGTCCTCGGCCTCGTGGTGCTCGCGTTCCTCTTCCACAGCGCGTTTAATATCGAACCGTCCACCATAGCCTTGAGCGGCGCGGTCCTCCTTATCATCCTCTCCGGTAAAAAGGACCTTGAACAGCTGTTCGCCGAGCTTGAATGGTCAACCATCTTCTTTTTCATCGGCTTGTTCATGCTGGTCGGCGGCCTGGTGGAAGTGGGCGTCATGTCAAAGGTTTCAACTTGGCTCCTTAACGCCACGGCCGGTCATCTCAGATTGACCCAGTTCGTCATCCTTTGGGTGTCGGGTATCCTTTCGGCAGTCGTCGACAACATCCCGTTCGTCGCCACCATGATTCCGCTTATCAAGGACATGGGCACGCAGCTCGGACCGGAAGCGGTAAGGCCTCTCTGGTGGACTTTGGCACTCGG
>JBAYHM010000208.1:0-8265 GCA_041666155.1 Treponemataceae bacterium | reverse complement strand
TGAGTATCGGATCGTGTGTTGGGGCGACGCCGCGCTGCCCTGGTTGGGTGACGGCGGACTTGACGGTGGCAAGGCAACTGTCAAAGACGATTTTTTCGTCATGGAAGGGGAGCGTCGCTACGACGAAATCGGTCTCTTTGATCTTTCGGTAGGAAATTCCGGTCTGGAATGCCTTTTGGTGCCGGGTTCCGTCGGTTTTGCGCAGGCAACGGTCCAAGGCGACGAGAAAATCTCGTTGGCGTGGTCCTCTCCGGGGAACGCTCGCCTCAATTCGCACGGCAGCTCTACGACCGATCCGCGCGGCGGATACAAGGCCGCGACGATCAAGATGTCCATCGGGTCGAACTGGAAATGGCTGATCGTGCGGGGACGCGGCGGACAACGCTTTAGTCTTCGCTTCTTCCCGACGCTTTCTGGAAATGTTCTGGCTAAAGAGCTCGTGAACAAGACAGATACCGAAATCGCCGTTCGCGCTATCGGTTCGGTCGAGGGTGAAGACTCGGTACCCTTCACCGCGCGGGCATACGTACTTAATTCGGTAGACGGCAGAACGTACGCGATCGCCGCGGCGGCCGAACGAGCTCTCACGCTCTCGTCCTCCGTTCCGGTGCGCCTCAAGTCTAATCTCCTTGACCGTAACTCGTTTCTTCTCAACGTAGAAGAGCGCGGGAAATACGTGGTTCTGGAAAAAGACCCGAAAAAGGCGAGCGCTTTATGGTCCTTTTTCCCGCTCGATGGGTTTTCTTTCAACCGTAAAGATTCGCGGACGGCGAAAAGCGGTGACTCGGTGGAACTCATCGCCGGTAAGTATTTGCTGGTGATGGAGGTCAAAACGGCAGGAACCCTGGACGCCCTGATCGCGCGGGACGGATTGGAAACCAAGCTCGGCGGCATGGGACTTTGGAAACGGGAAAGCGAAGCGAGCGGGAATGTTCTTTCCTGGTACGGCTTGCGTCTTCCCGAAACCAACGCGTACCGAAAATCGGCCCTGGCCTTCGGCGAGCGCGCAGGCGTCGTTCAAGGCTTTTCCGTCCGAATTTCTCCGCTCGCTTTATCCGAAAAGCCTTTTTCAGTACATCTTGAAGCGGGTAAGACGGTGCATCTCGCGGCGACGCTGGAACGGCCTTCCTTTTTGCGGTTTGCCAACCCGCGGGTCCGGGTCCTGGTGAACGGCTCCCTGTTGAACGAAACCGAGAGTTATCCGGCAGGAAGTTTTGAGCTGCGCTTCAGCGCCGCGGATGGAAAGGAGGCGTGGGCCTGCGTGGAAGCGCTTCCGGTATCCGACGCTCCGGCGGCCGAACGCTATTCCGTTTTTCGGGAAGGCGCTCCTTTCTGGACGGAGTTCGATCGTAAAGAGATAAAACGCTTTATTCTGAACGTCGATGCGCCGGCGTTATACACGGTTTCCACTACCGGGCGGCTTGAGACGAACATACGCCTCCGTAGCCGGATGCGGCCGACCTTGGCCGCCGCTTCCGACGGCGGGCCTGGACGCAACGCGCGGGTATCGGCGTACCTGAAAGCCGGCGAATATATGGTCGAAGTCGGCGTCTCAGGCGCTTCAAAAGGCGCCGCGGGTATCGCGCTGGAACGCCGCCCGGTGCGCGTGCTACCTCCGCTGCGCGACGCGGGGAAGGTCCGCGCGACGGCGGAAGCCGGTGAAGCCTTGATCGTACCCGTGGAGATTCCTTCCGCCGGTTCCTGGCGGCTCAACTCATTCGGTCTTGCTCGCGCTTTCCCATATCGATTGGAAGACTCTCTCGGCTGGCCGCCGGCCGATCCGATCGGTAACGCATCCTATTCAGGCCCGCTTGCCTCGGGTTCGTACCGCTTTATTTCTCTGGCCGCCGCTGTGCCGACACGACGGGTGTTCACGCTTGAGAACGCTGATGAGGGAAAAGGCTTCCGCGATTCGTATTCGCCTGAAGCGGTCGCGGCCGCCAAGAGTTTTCACGTGGAGCTGGGACGATCTTATTCCCGGTCGTGGCGCGGAGAGGGCGCGGACGAGGCTGTCATCGATTTGGCCGCGCCCGTAAGTGTCCGTTTAACTCTTTCTCCCGAGATGGCATACCGTTTGACGCTACCGGACGGAAGCGCCGGAGACGCAGGTCTCGGCTCGAAAAACATCGACCTGGATCTACCGCTCGGAAAAACCGTCGTGCACATGACGCCGCTCATCGCGGATCAGGATCACGCGTATTCGGTCCGCTTCGATTGTCCCGACCTTATGGAAAACCGCCCGCTCCCGATTCAAGCAGGCAGCGTAGTGCCGCTCTCGGTCGGCCGGAAAGGCAATTGGGAACTGGAAACCAGCGGCGGCAGGGAACTGGAAGCCGCGCTGTTCGCGTCCAGCGGTAAAGGCTACCGTCTGGTTGCGACCAGCCGAACCATAGCCGACGATTGGAACTGCATCGTTTCGGCGCCGCTTGAAAGCGGGCGTTACGTGGTCAAATTCGCCGCTCCCGGCGATCCGCGTCTAGTTGATCCCCCCAATGCAGCCAGACTCAACACGGCATCCTCGGGGGATTCGATCGCCCGTCTGCGTTTCCGCTCAAACGCGGCGGTGCATAGGCAAACCGGCGCTTTTACTTTAAGTGCCGACCTGTCGTCTGATTTTCTCGCGGTGGATTTTGCCGCGGACAAGACTGGGCCGTATCGGTTCTCCGTTGATTCCGCGGATTCATCGGAACTTTTCGTTGAAAAAGGCGATGAGATGCTCGCCTTTGGAAAAACCGAGGCGATCGTCTCTCTGGTTGCCGGAACCAATTACCGCGTTCGTTGCGGTCGGTCGGGGGAGGGAACGGCCAGGGTCGGTCTCTCTTGTGTCCCGATCGGATTCGCCGAAATCGCGGTAGGGAAGAACGCCGAAATCGACACGAACGAGCGTGCCGTCCTAGTGCGCGATGCCGCACGTATGAGCCGCGTCGTCGATTCTCCCGACGTGCTTGTCGCGTTCGGCGCCGAAAAACAATTCCTCCCCGCCGAACGAGAGCCTTTCCGCGCCGATGGCGCCTGGCTTCTTCGCGCCGACGGTAACGCTATCGGCCGGATCGCTATCCCGCCTGTAGTCGCTTCCTCGGGCGCTCTGTCCCTGCCGCTCAACGCGGAAGGACAGAAGATTGCCGTGCCGGTGCCCGAAGGCCACGTCGCCCTTGTGCGCGTCGCTTCCCGCGGCTTCGAGACCTCCATCACGGAAACCCGCTCTATAGAAACGGGTAGTGAGATAGCCGTTGATTGGAACGCGAGTTTCGTCACGAGCGAACGCAGTGTCCTCGGCCTTGCCCCGGGAGAACATCTGGTTGTCGTGCGCGATTCCCGGCCGAAGCCCGACGGCAGGCTTGTTCCCGTTTCCGCCGACTCCGTGCCGATTGTGCGTAGAGAACGCCTGGTTTTAGGCGAGACTCGATCATTTACCCTTGAAGCGGGAAGCGCCGTCGCGCTTTCAACCGATGGGGATCGTCCGGGCGCTCGCGTCTCCCTTGAAAGAGGCCTCGCGGCGTTCGACGCCGGGGGACGAACGACCAAAACCGTCGACTCTTTTTCGGAAAGTGATACTTTCGCCTTTGAGGAACTCTCCGGAACCTTATACCTCGTTAACTCCGGGAATCGCGCCGCCATCGCCTCGGTGGAAATCGAACCTAAAGGTTCTTTCACTGTTCCCTTCGTCGTAGAGCGCGATGGGTTTGAATCCGTCGTCGATCGCGCTCAACGCTTAACGCTGCGCATAGATGGCCGCGACGCGGCGTCGGAATTGGCGGCGGCCGGTGATATCGCCTCATTCCATTTCTTCGATGAGGACTCAGGCGTCGTGACGCGGGGAACTCCCGTCGCGACGGTCGCCGGGCCTATGATCGTTGCCAAAGGGCGACGAGGCCGCCTGGAGCTTGAGGCTCGACCGGGATTCGTGAAGGTTTTCTTGGCAAAGAGTTCCGAGCATGTCGACGCTTTCGTTGAACTTCCCGCCGGATTGTACGCTTCCGCGTTGGGATCCGGCAGACTGGTGAGCGGCAAGGACGCGCGAAAGTTTATCATTGAGAATGGGAAGAACGGCGGACTCCTCTCCGCTTCCGCCTCGGGCGGGGGCGTGCTCGCCCTGATCGATCCGAAGGGGAATATCGTTGCCGCCGACGCGGGTGTTGAAGGCCAGGAGACGATGGCTCTTGCGGAAAGCGGTTCGTACGCCGTTTTCGCGCGGCCTTTCAAAAACGCTTCCCGAACCGGTTCCGTCGCCGCCGATATCGCCATACCTGAAACCGTCGAAAAATCCGGCGCTCTGCCGGGGCGCCTGGCTACCGAGGGGCGTCTCCAGGCCTATCGTTTCAAAACGGCGTTTGAAAGCCAGGTAGGCGCGGGTATCCGAGCGGAACGGGACGGACTCCGCGTTCGTTTGTTCGATGCGTCTCTTGCTCTGATCGACGAGGGGCCGGCGCTAATCCGCAAGCTCCCCCAGGGCTCGTATTACCTGGTCGTATCGTCTGAAAAAGGAACCGTCCGCTATCAGCCGGTGTGGTTCGGCATCGAAGGGGACAGAGCTGAGGTTCCCGATGACGTAGTCGCCAAATATCTGCGAAACGGAGAACAATGATGCGGAATATCCTACAACGCGCCCTGATCGCCGCGGCGATAGTTCTATCCCTTTTCTCAGCGGCGGTTTCCCAGGAATCGGCCGTAAAAGCCGTCGTTGTTCCCGACCGCTTCGTGCGGGGCTACGACCCGGTGACCATACTCTACGACGCCGCGCTCGGACCCGCTTCCGGCGGTCTGGTCGCCGGTCCTTCCGCTTTTCTTTCGATCGAACCAGCGGTGGACGGCGAATACCGTTGGACCGATGCGCGCACCATTCGTTTCCTCCCTTCCATGCCGTGGCCGCCGCTCAAGACTTTCAAGGTGAAAATCCGCGATGGCGCTTTCTCCCTTTCGTCGATGATCGCTCCGCCGACGTCGGTGACTCCCGCTTCCTCCTCCGTGAACCTGGAACCCTTCGCGTCGATCATCCTGACCTTCCCCGGCGCCCTCGGATCCGCTGAACTGAAGAAGATGCTCAAGATCGAGCTGCGCGAGCTTCCCGGCGTCTCAAGCGACGGCGCGCAATGGCTGAGCGACGGGGACTTCTCCGTTTCGGAACTTGAGGCCGGCAAAACGCCGACGAAAGTGTCGTATCGGGTCTCCCTCAAGAAAACCGTTCCATACGGGAAACGGGTGCTGCTTCATGTCCTCTTGTCCCCCGATCCGTCCCTGCCGGACGCGATGGCGGTGTATTACTGGGAAACGAAGGCCCAGTTCCGTCTTACCGGCGTGGGCGGCGGTTCATCTAAGCTTCCGGTTGCCGCGACCGGCGCCTCCTATTCGACCGACCAGGCGATCAACTGCGGTACCGGTTCCAACGCTCTTTTCCTTGAATTCAGCGATCGTGTCGCTCCGACAAACCTTGAGACGATCAAGCGCGTTGTTTCCTTCACGCCCTCGGTGCGCAACCTCAAATTCCAGATGTCAGGCCAGCGCATCCAATTGCGTTTTGATGTCGACCGGGAACGTCTGTATCGCTTGGAAATTGCGCCTCAGGGACTTGTTTCTGAGAACGGAAGACCGATAGAGAACGACACGAAAGCCTCGTTCCATTTTTACTACAAGCAAGCGGAAGCTTTTGTCGCGTGGAAGGCGGCTGAAGGACTTATGGAACGCTTTGGTCCGCGTCAGTTCCCCATGGAAGGCCGCGGTGTCGGACGCCTTGACCTCCGCATTCATAAAATCGATCCGTTGGACTGGGATTTTCAGCCTTTCCCTCGGTCTCCGATCGCGATAGATGAAAACAAACGGCCGCCAATGCCCGGCGAGGAACCTCCCGTAGGTACGGACATACCCGGCCATATCCGACTCCTCGGTTCTCCTCCGGTTTCCAAGGTTATCGACTTGCCGGTGACTTCCGCTTCGCCGCGGACCTCATGGGGCCTCGATCTCGGTAAAGAACTAGACTCGGCGTTCGGGAAGGATACGCCGGGCGTCTATCTATTCGGATACCGGACGCTGGACAAAAGTTCCGTCCGCTATTGGGCGCGCGTTCTGGTCACCGACCTCTGCCTCACCGCGGCGGAAGAGGAAAAGGCCGTCCAGTTCTATGCGACCTCATTGGCCTCGGGGGAGGCCATTGTCGGCGCGACTATCCGAATAGAAGGGCGATACGACGGAAAAACCGTGGTTATCGCCGAAGGCCGCACCGATTCAACGGGCGCCTACCGCTACGATCACCGTGCCGCGTCCAGAGTTCGGCCCGAACGGATTGTCGTTATCAAGGGCGAGGATACGCTCGTGGTCCGCACCGACGACCCGCCGCCCGCCTTCGCGAACAATCATTGGGCATCGAGCAATCCCTGGCTTTCCTGGCTCGCCGACTCGCCGCGCGCGGCGCGGGAATCAAGTCGCCGAAAAGGCTGGGTCACCGTGGAACGCCCGGTGTACCGGCCGGATGAAGTCGCGCACGCCGTCGGTTGGGTTCGTGACTGGAAGCAGGGCCGGATTGGCCCTTACACCGGCAAGGAGCTGATCGCCTATGTGACTGGGCCCGATGACCGTAACTGGACTTTCCCCTTGGAACAAAAAGAGTGGGGACTCGTGTCCTTCGACTTCAAGGAAAAGGGCATCCCCACGGGAGAATATCAGCTCTCTCTGGGTACCCGGGACGGGCAGGTGTATTCTACCGTACCCTTCAAAATTCTCAGTTACCGTATCCCTCTCTTTGAGGTAAACCTTTCGGGTCCCGAAAAAGTCCCGCTGGATAAACCTTTTGAGGTGCTGCTCACCGCCAATTACTATTCGGGTGGCCGCGTCACCGGCGAGGAAGTGACCTGGGAAATAGAGCAGTATCCCTACAGCGTTCGCGCGTCTTCTTTCCCCGGCTTCTCGTTCTCTACCGATGAACGCTTCAGTACCGGTCCCCGGTCGGAGGCCGCCGAAACCGGTACGCGGAGCGCGGTGCTGGACAAGGAAGGCGCCGCCCGGCTCATTCTTGATCCCCGCAACGAGCGGGATGGAAAGGCCCGCCGCTACGTGATCACCGGCACCGTCCGCGGCGCCGACCGCCAGGCCGTCGTCCAGGCGAAAAACGTGTATGCGCTGCCGCCGTTCTCGGTAGGCCTCAAGACCGAACGCCTGGTAAAAGGCAAATTGACCGTGGAAGGCGAGTTCCTCGCCATGGACCACGAGGAAAAACCGCTGGCCGGAAAGGATATGACCGTGCGTCTTATCCAGCGGCAGTGGCATTCATATATAGCGGAGACTGATTTCACGACGGGAGAAGCCAAATACGTCAGTGAATCCGTTGACGTTCCCGTCGCGGAAAAAGCACTCAACTCCGGCGATGCGCCGAAGAAACTGTCTTTCGACGTGAAAGAGCCTGGCGTCTATATCATGGAAGTGTCCGCCCGCGATTATCTGGGCAGACGGATTTTAGCCAGTTCCGACCTCTTCGTTTCCGCCGAAGGGCAGGTCTCCTGGGATCGTAAACCGGCCGGCTTGTTTGAAATGACCGCCGACAAGGACAAGTACGTACCCGGCGAGAAAGCCCGTATTCTCATCAAGAGTCCCTACCGCGACGGTTATGCTCTGGTGGCTACCGAAGCGCCGGACGCCAACCACTACGAGATCGTTCCCGTGCGCGACGGCCGCGCTCTTTTCGAGCTGCCCATCCGCGGCGACATGACCCCCGCTTTACCCATTCAGGCGATACTTTACCGGGGCCGCGTCGGCGGTAAGGCGATCTCCGGTCCTATCGATCTTGGTAAACCCGCGACCGTCGGCGCCTCGCTCACGCTCAAAGTTCAATCGGTTGAAAACCAGGTGCAGGTTACGCTCGACCATCCTTCCCGCGCGAACCCCGGGACGAGGATCACCGTGGATATAGAGGCGAAGGACGAGAAGGGGAGACCGGTAGACGGTGAGGCGACGCTTTGGCTCGTGGACAAGGCCGTGCTCGCCCTCGGAAAGGAACGCGCGCTCGACCCGCTGCCTTCGTTCATAGATCAACTGGGCAGCGCGGTCCGCATCGGCGATACGCGGAACCGGGCGCTCGGCATGATCCCGCTGAACGAAATACCCGGCGGCGACGGTTCCGATGAATTCTTCAGCGATCTTTTCAATAGATCCACCGTTCGAAAAAACTTCAAGACGGTGCCCATCTTCAAGACGGGAATTCCCGTGCGCGGAGGTAAGGCATCCGTTGACGTAGATCTGCCCGACAACCTCACCGACTTCGCCATACGCGTCATCGTC
>JBAYHM010000207.1:0-8287 GCA_041666155.1 Treponemataceae bacterium | reverse complement strand
TGCTCCCGGCTCAATTCAAAGTTCTCGGTGAAAAGATCCTCTCAAAAATCGAACTACGTAAAACAAAGTAAGCAATACCCGCCGAATAGTCCTCCCGCGCCTACTGCGGGAGGATAATCACATTAAGTCGTAAATCATTTTTTTTGGCAGCCTCATCAACTTTTTCCTTGGTAACGTTTCCGCGTGGGCGCGGGTGCGGCGGAGCGTCGCCAATCAGAATAATGATGCGTTCTTCAGCCTTCCAAGGAAATTCCGTCGCCGCGACGTATAAAGCTTCGTTCACGGCTTCGGGAATATCCCTGCCGCCGCCGACGCGGATGGCGTTCAGGTTACGTTGAAAAGCCTCAAAGTCGTCGGTAAAACGAACCGTTCGCGTCAGGTATTCCTCAAAATAATCCTTGTACAATTCCATTCCGATGCGGAAGGACTTGAATGAGGCGATTATTTCCTTAAGCATGGGGATGAGCATTCTGCGGACTGAATCGATATCGTCTTTCATACTGTCCGTCGTATCAAGAGCCAGTACGAGATCCACGTCTTTCCCTTTCGCGTCTTCAAGGATTTTCTTGATCTTGGGAACGACATCGTCGGCGCCGGTGGAAAATTGAACTTCGCCGCGGCCCGCCGTAGCGATCTCGGTGAACGCGGCGACCGTATCCTTCATGAAGTTGCCCTCGGGCGGCCCCTCCAGCGGTTTCTGCGTGACGCGCAGCGTGAACGGATTGTCTTTAAAGGCACCCCGATAATCGCCTTGCGCAAGCTCAAAGGCACGAATGTTGAGATATGCGCCGTCGACGATATACGTTTCCCCGTTACGCGTCCACGGATACCCCCACAGGACGATATACGGGATTCGTATATGGAAAGCTTTTCCGAAACCGGCGTCATTTTCAGGAGTTGAATCGATGAGAGAATAGATGCGGCTGGTTTTGGGAATTGGTTTTCCGTCGATAAGGCGGATCTCGTCGCCGTTCACCGCGTCCCACTCGGAAGCGCGGTACGAATAGTTGTCCGCCTTTCCGGCAGGGTCCTTCGTCGACTCAGTCAAGAGCACCGAAGAAATTCCGTCCTTCGCGCGGATGAAAAGATGATAGCCGCCGTCGACCTTCTGCTCGATACGCAGGTCTTCGGCACCGATAGTCAGCCGAGAGGCACGTCCCGCCGCGCTCTGCGCCGCACTTTGTGCGCCACTTTGTGCGCCGCTTTGTGCGCCGGCATCCGCAACGGAGAACACGATCAAGATCGCTACAAACAAACGCGGAACCCATAGCCGAGTCGACGCTTTCATATATCAATTATCGGCGTAGTCCAAGCTCGTTTACAGCGATTCTTCGGCAGGATCGTTTATGCTTTCTTATACAGCGCAGCCCGTTCTTCCAGAGTGAGTTTTTCAATCCGGTTCGCGTAGCCTACCGAACCGAACTGCACGACCAAGGTGCTGACGATTTCCGTAATGCCCTTGTCCATGCAGGAGAGAAGGCCGAGCGCCGCTTTGTCCACCGGGGCGGAGGGATTGATAAGGTTCTTCTTGATCGGCGTGAGGAAAGTCCTGAAATCGATGTCCGCCGGAGCCCCTTTCATCTTTTCCCAAACAGACGCGCAGAGCGGATCCTGAGCGTTCTTCGGCACGCTGAGATATTCCCGAATATTACGGGCGATGCATAGCCGAAGGTCGGTATCGATGTTGATCTTGCCGATGCCGCAGGAGATGATCTCTTTGAGTTGGTCGATGGGAATACCACCCGCGTCACCGAGGGCGCCGCCGAGCGTGTTGAAGTCGTCCAAGACGTAAGGAGGCACCGTCGACGAGCCATGGGAGACTAGGATAGCCTTCACGCGTTCGTGCTTCATGTTTTCCATTGAAGCGATGACGATTTCCTTCCGCAGTTTGATGTTCTTGCCTTTCTTGACGCCGTGCATCGTTCCGTAGGCGAGCGCCAGGCAATCTACGCCCGTCTTCTTCACGAAATTGACGACGTCCATCGGGTTGGTGTAGCTGGAGCTTTCGGAGAATACATCGTCCTCCATGCCGGAAAGGACCCCCAGTTCGCCCTCCACCGTCACGCCGCGCGCGTGCGCGAGCTTTACGACTTCCCGCGTGATTTCCACATTGGCGTCAAATCCGAGGCTGGATCCGTCTATCATGACCGAGGTAAAACCGCTTTCGATCAGGATCTTGATCGTCTCAAGATCTTTGACATGGTCGGCATGTAAAGCCACCGGGATATCGCAGAGTTCGCCGTATTTTTTCACGATAGCGACGATATTCGCGGCGCCACGTTTCCGCTCATCCAAGCTCGACTTATTCATATCGACGGCGTCGCCCAAATAGCCCAGGGCGATATTGCCGACCTGAATGATCGCGGGGGACCGGAGCGCGTCGTGCACCTTCAACACGGATTCTACCTGTTGTCTACTCGTGACGTTAAACGCGCCCTGCGCGTATTTCCGTTCGCCCGTTTTTTCCAGCACCGAGAGCATCGGTATAAATTGCATCTTGTTCACTCCTCTCAAACGCTTAGAGCCAGGCCGAACATTCCGGCCGATTTTCCAGAATAAACTTTTTCGTTGCCTCGAACGTCGGGATGCCCGACTGGCCGCCCATTTTCGTGCATTTCAAGGCGGAGACAGCGCTGGAAAAAGTCGCGGCTTCCGTCAGGCCGAATCCTTTCCAGAGCGAGAAAATGAAGGCGCCGTGGAACACGTCTCCCGCGCCTGTCGTGTCCACCGGCGTAATTTTGAACGCTTGAACCTGTGAACAGCCGCCATGAGTGATGATGTGCAACCCTTCGCCGCTACAGGTCACGATCAAGGCCTTGTTGTTCTTTTGGAGGAGTTTTTTACCCGCGCCGAGCGGATCTTTTATTCCGGAATAGTTCATCGCGAAGACTTCGGAAAGTACCGGATAATCGATGAGGTCGAGATATTCGAGAAGCCGCGGCTGTCGGTTACGCATGCTGGTATCGGTCACTGTAACTAGGCCCTGTTTTCGCGCCTGGGCGGCCATCTTCAGCGCCGTCTGAAAATAAAAACCGTCCAGAAGCACGTAACGAGCCCCGCCGAAGTCGAGATCGGTATCGGACAAGACATCGCGGTCCTGCACGCCTTTGTGGTGGAGGAATATCCGTTTCCCGGTTCCCTTCTCAACAAGTACAAAAGTGAACGGGCTTTTTTCTCCTTTCCGGACAATCACGCGATCGCACTTGACGCCGTATTTTCCGAAATTCCGTTTGTGGTATTCGCCTTCGTCGTCGTCGCCGATGCTACCGAGAAACTCGACGTCGGCGCCGAGCACGCTCGCGGCGACCATCGCGGTAGCGGCCATTCCGCCCTGCTGGACTTCGTATGACTGGATGTACTCAAGGTTTTCCCAATCGGGTACGGTATCTATTACCGCCAGCATATCGTAGGCGATGCAGCCCATTCCGAGTATCGATGACATTATTCGTTACTCCTCGTATACGTCTATTTGATCGCGCCGGTGGTTAAACCGCGAACCAAGTGTTTCTGAATGAACATTCCGAAGATGAAGATCGGAAGCATGATGCAGATACCGGCGGCCGTAAGTTGTCCCCACAGGATCTCATGCTCCTGAACGAACTGCGCGACGCCGATTGGGAGCGTCTTTACGTTGAAAGAACAGAGTACGAGCGCGAAAAGGTATTCATTCCAGCATTGGATCAGACAGAGGATCGATGTCGCCGCTAGTCCCGGCTTGGCCAAGGGGAATATTATCCGCCACATCGCTTGGAATTTCGAACAGCCGTCTACCAACGCGGCTTCTTCCAGCTCTCGCGGGAGATCCTGGAAAAAGCCGATGAGCAGCCAAATGCCGAAGGGCAAATTGAAGGCCGAATAGAGGAGTATCATGCCGAGATGGCTGTCCAGAAGCCCCAGTTGTTTGAACAAGATGAACATAGGAAGCACGATCGCCATCGGAGGCAGGATCCTCAAGATCAGGATCGATTTCGCCAGAGCTTTGCCTTTGCGCCGATACCGGCTGATACTGTACGCGGCGAGGGATCCGAAACCGATGATGACCACAGTGGAAGCAACACCGATAATCGTACTGTCGAAGAAATATTTCAGAAACGGTTGCTTCGTGAATACGGCATGGTAATTTTCCGTCGTCGCCTTGAATATGAGGAGGGGCGGCTTAGCAAACTGATCGACAGGCTCTTTGACCGAAGTAAGAAAAGTCCAGGCGATCGGAAACAGACTGATGAAGACTATACATAGCACGAGCGCGAACTTACTTATCGTCCGAGGAAATTTTCTGGTAATCATTCGCATCATTGGGCTCATTAGGTAGCTCCTCAATCGGCTTCTACGGCGTTTTCGCTATCCATGACCCTGAATACGAACCAGGTCAGCGCCATGATGACGAAGATGATAATCTGGCCGATGGCCGCCGCTTTTCCAAAATCGAAAGTTTGAAAACCGATTCTGAACATATAGAGGTTCAGAGTCTCAGTCGCCGCGCCGGGGCCGCCGCCGGTCAAAACGCTCACCTTGTCGAATATCTTGAACGAATCTATGAGGCGAAAAAGGAAAGCCACAAAAATCGGTCCGCGAAGAAATGGAATAGTCAAATACCTAAGGGTTTGCCAGGAGTTTGCGCCGTCTACCCTAGCGGCTTCGAAAGGCTGCATGGGCATGGATTCAAGGCCGGCTAAAATGATCAGAAAGACGAAAGGGACCTGCTGCCACACGTCGGCGGCGACGATGCTCGCGAACGCGAGCACGTTGGTCCCCAGCCACGCATGGGCGCCCAGGCCTAGGGACTCGGTAATGTAATTAAGCACGCCGAATTGGTAATCAAGCATTACTTTCCACATGAGCGCGACAACCGCGGGGGTCAACATCAGGGGCGCCAACAGACAAGGAATCAAGAAGAAGCGACCGTTCATGATAGATGAATACACAAACAAGGCGAGCATGAAGCCAAAAATGACTTCCAAGCCGGTGGACAAGAGGGAAAATGTGACGCTCTTCATAAAAGCGTTCGCGAATTGACTATCTCCGATGACGGTAAAAAAATTTTCTATGCCGATAAAACCCGGGTCATCCAGAAAATTGAGCAGGGTCGCGTTGGTCAGGCTCAAGCCCAGAGAATACAGCAGCGGGAAAACAATGCCTAAAAGAATGATGCACGCCGTAGGAACAAGGAGCAAGGCGAGAAAATGCCTATCGAAAAATTTGGTCTTCGCTTTCATCATTCTCTCCTGTGCGAATGTCGGCAATCATATTTTATTGAGAGAATCCGTCAAAGGGGCGCTTGGCGGCGCCCCTTTGGTCAAAAATCTTTATTTATAATAACCGGCTTTCTTCATGAGGTCGTTGATGCGTGCGGCGGCTTCGTCAAGGGATGCTTTAACGGGCTTCCCCTCTCCGATCACGGATGCGTGCGCCTGCTGCAGAATATCACTGATCTGCGGCCATTCTTTGATGGCGGGCTTCGGCCGCGCGAAGTTAAGGCTCTGTCCGACAAGTCCCAATTCCGGACGAATCTTCAGGTTATCGGGGTTTTGTAGAATAGATATACGGGCGGGAGTACCGCCGGCGGCAAGGTACTTCTGACCGGCGTGTTTTCCGGTAAGCCATTGGATGAACTTGAACGCGTCATCCTTTTTCTTGGAAGACGACGGGATTCCGACCGCCCAACCGTGCGTCACCGGAACGCGCTTGATGGAGCCGTCTTTCTGGGCTACGCCGGGGATAAGCGCGACGCCGAGTGTCCCGGCCACTTTCGGGGAAGCCTTCGGATCGGCAAAAATTACGGCATTGGAATTCCAGTGAGCGTAGAATGCGACATTTTCCTGGCGGAAACCCTCAATTACCGCGGCCGCGTCCATGGCGGGCGTATCGTCCGGCACCACATGGTCCTTGCTGAAAAGATCGAGTTTGTAGGTCAGAGACTTGATGCCGATTTCGTTATTGAATATCGGTTTGTTTTTTGCGTCGAACAGCTCCCCGCCCATTGCCCAGAGTACCGCAAGCCACTCGTTGACGGGTGACTCGCTGCCGCTCTTGCTCTGCTCCTGTGTTCCGAAGGAGGTCGGAGAAGACGCATTGTAGCGTTTGGTCCACTTCTTGGCCAGTTCGGGGATCTCCGCGTAGGTAGTTGGCGGATTGGGAATCATTTTCTTGTTGTAATAGAGCAACCAGGTGCTGACGTCGGTGGGCAGGCCGTAGAGTTCGTTCTTGTACTTGAACGCGTTCAGGGTGGCCGGATAGAAATCCGCCATATCGGCGTCCGACTTGTTGGCCGCGGGCTTTGCGGTGTATTTGTTCAACGGGGTCAGAAGCTTGGAGGCCGCGAAAAGCGGGCCGAAGTCGCTCATGTACATGACGACGTCCAGATTGTCGCCGGCCATGAGGCGAGTCGTTTGCCGCTGCTGGAAACCCTCTTTTCCCGTTTCATCAACCTTTATCTTCATGCCGCTGATCTGTTCGTATTCGGGAATGAGTGCCTTGATGGCGTCATTCTCCGGGCCGACCCGAGTCATGATGATGAGTTCTTTTTTGTTCTGCGCAAACGTTCCGCTCAGGGAAAGGGACGTAAGAGCAACCAAACACAGTAGAGACTTCTTTACGATCGTCATCTTCTCCTCCTTTGGATATCAGGGAATATGCCGAGTACCTAATGATAGTAGGAGGAGAAAGAGAGAACGGCATAGAGTACCAGTGTCACAATCGCACTGGTACCAGCGTACCGGCGGAGGATTTATTGTGCCAGATGCCCGAGGAGCCGTATCGCGTGCAGCCGGTTATCCACGCCGATGACTTTGTAGATCATGCTGGTATAATTCTTTACCGTCTGTTCGGCGATGAATAATTTCTGGGATATCTGATAGTTTTCCATACCCTTCAGTATCAGGCAAAGGACCTCCGCCTCCCGATGCTTGAGCGAAGGAAAACGTTCGCGGATGTTTTCTATCACTTTCAAATCCTTGAGCAGCTCTTTCTTGTCCTCGCACGTGACGATTGAATTATCGAACAACTTGAAACCGATCGATGAGGAGACTTGAATGTTCCCTGCCGCGACCGATTCAATGAAGGAAATCAATTCCGTCGGTTCAATATTCTTGAGGATGTACCCGGTCGCCCCATTGTTGAGCGCCTGCACGACGTACGCGTCGTCATCAAAAGTAGTCAGCATCATGATCTTCACTTGCGGATATTCGGCATGGGCGATCCGGGCCACTTCAACCCCATCCAATTTCGGCATACGGATATCCATCAGGATGATATCGGGAACGCTTTTTTTCAGTTGATCCAGGCATTCAAGCCCGTCATGCGCGATCGCTATGTCGGAAATGAGTCCGTCGCAGTACGATCCGAGGACGATCTTCAGACTCGACGCGAACAATTGCTGATCGTCGACGATCATTACTTTAAGAGCCATTCGTTCCCTCCGCCTTTTTTACCGGTATCGGAATCCGGGCGTCAAGAACATACCCGTCCACTACTTTGCGCGCGTCAAGCGTTCCGCCGAATTCGGCCAAGCGCTCACGCATCCCCGCCAAACCGATACCCGCCTCGCTTTTATCGGCACCGCTGCCATTGTCGCGGACATTCACCACTATTTCACCCTTTGTCCGCCACAGATTGATCGATACCTTATCGGCATTTCCGTGTTTGAACGCGTTGACCAACCCTTCCTGGATCATCCGATAAATGACCTTATCAACGCCTTCGTCGAAAGATTCGGGAATGTTACCATAATTTATTTCAACCTCAATATTCGCGACGTCTCGGAAGGTTTTCACGAGCGCGTTGATCGGAGAAAGCCCGCCCGGCTCCTTCAGGCTGACCGCGCGTTGAGCGTAGAGAATTTGTCTTGTTTCCTGGAGCGCGCTGTCTACTTGGGCGCTCGCGGAATCAAACACCGATATGACATCCCCGCTGCCTTTCGTAAGGTACACTTTTCCGACGTTCATGAGCATTTTCACGTTGATCAGCGCGTAACCGACGACGTCGTGAATTTCACGGGTGATCCGGTTTCGTTCGTTTTCCGCCGATCTCCGCGTCGCCTTCTCCGCAAACGCCTGGTACCCGGAATTGGCGGAAGTCAGCTTTTCTATAGCTTCCGTCAAATTAGCGCGGTCATTGATCGTCTTGGCCAATAGCTCGGAATATTCCGACAAACGGCGGTGATAATAGACCAACACGAAGGCCAGACTCGTTTCCATGAAGGCTCTACAAAGAATCATGGGGAATCCCTCATTCCCATGGGCGACAACATCGAAAACAACAAAGAAAAGCGTCATCGCCGCCGAAAAGC
>JBAYHM010000206.1:0-8294 GCA_041666155.1 Treponemataceae bacterium | reverse complement strand
GCTCCCCGCAGTCGGCCAGGATATGACGCGTTTCTCCGTATTTACGGTTATTTTATCGAACCTCGTCTCCAATGTGCCGGCGGTTATGCTCATGCGACCGCTGGTGGATTTCTTTGCCGATAAGGAAAAAGCGTGGCTGGTAATGGCGATGGCTAGCACCTATGCGGGAAACCTTACGCTCTTGGGATCTGTGGCAAATCTGATCGTAGCCGAGTCGGCAAAACGTTACGGGGTGGAAATCAAGTTTGGAACCTATCTTAAAGTGGGACTGCCGACAACCGTGTTGACGATCGCGGTAGGAGTGGCGTGGTTCGCCTGGACATGAGGGGGAAAGAGGAAAGTAAAGAATTTTAACCGCGGAGGACGCAGAGTAACGCAGAGGAATCGAATAGTTCTTTCCTTCCTCGGCGTACCTCTGCGTCCTTTGCGGTTGAATAATATTCAAGATGATGCAATCAAAAACGTAATAGGACACAGGCTGACTTTTCTTAGCTACGCGCTTCAGGTATAGTAGCGGAATGGATGCCGTGACGCTTTTTTGGACCGCATTTCTGGCTTTTTTACCTATTTCCGAGTTGCGCGGGGCAATTCCGTTTGCGATTGCGCGCGGTATGGACTGGCGCTGGGCGTATGTGTACTCGGTGGGACTCAACGCGTTGGTGGCGCCAGCGTGTTGGATTTTTCTCTCCACTTTTCACAAACTCTTCTTGAAAATGGACTGGTACCGCTCCTTTTTCGACCATTTCGTGGAACGAGCGCGCGGCAAAGTGCATCAGCAGGTTGAAAAGTGGGGGTGGCTCGGCATCGCGGTCTTCGTAGCTATTCCCCTCCCCGTCACCGGCGCATGGACGGGCACGCTCGGATCGTGGATACTTGGCCTCAGCAAACGTAAAACGATGTTGGCCGTTATATTAGGCGTTGCTGGAGCAGGAGTCATCGTTACCGCCGTCGTTGTCCTCGGAGTGAAGGCCTTGGACCTGTTTGTAAAACGAGTATAAATACTACCGCGTTTTTTTTCCGTTAATTGCTTTAAGAAGAATAGTAACCGCGGAGGACGCAGAGGTATGCAGAGGAATATAAGAAATAAAGAATCTTCTTTTCCTTCTTCCCTCTGTGATACTCTGCGTCCTCTGCGGTAGTTTTTTACAAATACAGGATAAAATGACCAAGCTCAATTTTGAGAAAGAACTTAACGATAAACAAATTCAGGCGGTCAAGACGATTGAAGGGCCGGTGCTCATCATCGCTGGGGCGGGCTCGGGAAAGACACGGGTCATCACGTTCCGTATGGCGTACATGCTGGAACAGGGAATTGCCCAATCGGCCATCCTCGCGCTCACCTTCACCAACAAGGCCGCTCGGGAAATGGAAGAACGCGTTAAGGACCTGACCCATAAGAAACTAAAAAACCTGACCGTGAGCACCTTCCACGCCTTCGGTGTCAAAGTCTTGCGCGAAGATATTGAAAAACTCGGATACCGTAAGAACTTTTCGATATACGACGAGACCGACCGTAACCAGCTTATTAAGGATTGCGTGCGGGAATGCGGCTTGTCGACCGACAACCTGGACTTTTACAAGATTGGACAGCTCTTTTCCAACGTGAAGATCGGCCGCTATGACTGGCGAGACGGGGCCAACGACGCGTATGAAGGGGTCTACAACGAATATCAGTCCTGCCTCAAAATCTACAACGCGGTAGACTTCGACGACCTCCTTACTTTGCCGATTCAGCTCTTTGAGGAGCATCCGGACGTATTGGCGACCTATCGTGAACGATTCCATTACCTCATGGTCGATGAATTTCAGGACACAAGTTTAACGCAATACCGAATCATGCGCCTCCTGGCCGACCGAAACGTCTGCGTGGTCGGCGACGACGACCAATCGATCTATTCCTGGCGCGGGGCTAATTACGAAAACCTGCTCATGTTCGAAAAAGATTTTCCCGGCTTCGTGGAAATCAAGCTGGAGCAGAACTACAGATCGACATCAACCATCCTTGAAGCGGCCAACGGCGTTATTTCAAACAACACCAACCGTAAAGAAAAGAATCTCTGGTCGGGCAATAAGGGCGGAAAGCCCATTGAAGTGTTCTACCCGGATAACGAGTCGGGCGAAGCGGATTTTATTTCCGCGCAGATCAAAGCGATAATGATGAAGGAAGATCTCAAATACGATGATTTCGGCGTTCTCATCAGGGCAAACTCGATGACTCGGCACTTGGAAGAAGCCTTTCTGGCGGAAAACATCCCCTACCGGGTTTCGGGCGGCACGAGTTTTTTCCAGCGCAAAGAGATCAAGGACATCATCAGCTACCTCCGGGTAATCGCGAACACCGACGATGACGTGAATCTCCTGCGCATCATCAACACGCCTCGGCGAGGCATCGGCAAAACGAGCGTCGAGCACATAACCAATCTGGGTAAGCAAAAACACTGTTCAGTCTACGAGGCAATGAACTCAATACGCTACGCACCGGATACATTGTTTCCGGAAAAAGGCCGAATCGATGTTGATACGTTTCTGACGCTCGTCGAATACTTCCGCGCGGAGATGTTAGGCAAAAAAGGCCTCTCTAAAAAAGTCCGCATGCTCGTGGACAACATTGATTATCTCAGCTATCTGGTCACCGAATACCAGAAAAACGAAAAAGCGGCGCGATGGAAATTTCTCAACATTGAAAGCCTCCTCCAAAGTATAGAAACCTGGGAAAACGACCCGGATAATTTCGACCCTACGCTCTTCCCCTACCTCAACCGCATCAGCCTAATCACGCGCGACGACGGAGACGACGACGCGCAGAAGGGGAAAGTCAACCTCATGACCATCCACGCGTCCAAGGGACTTGAGTTCCCGGTAGTGTTCATCGCGGGAGCGGAAGACGGCTTGATACCTCACGCGCGGAGCCTTGAGGAAGGAGACGGCAACGTGGAGGAAGAACGCCGCCTTTTCTACGTGGCTATCACGCGCGCTAGAGACAAGCTGTACATCACCAGCTGCAAGCAGCGGCGTAAAATGCAAAGCGTGGTTGAATGCACGCCCTCCCCCTTCCTGGATGAAATCCCCGCCCACTTGGTGGAATACCACGAGGAGGACGCGGTAGTGGAAACCGCCGGAGAAGCGGCCGATTACTTCAAGAAAATCAAGGGAAAGTTCGCGTAACCGACGCTGTCCGAAGTAGAATGAAAATTATGGAACCGATCCTTTTATCTGTTCAAAAGATTTGGGAAGGCGCGCCCCACAACGCTTTTACCGACCTCGTCTGCTTCAAAGGCGCTTGGTTCTGCGCTTTCCGCGAAGGCGAGAAACACGCGCGCTGTGCCGGCAAAATCCGCGTCATCACATCGACCGATGGAATCGAATGGGAAAGCGCCGCGCTCCTAGAAGAAAAGGACGTGGATCTGCGCGATCCTCACTTCTCTATTCGTAGCGACGGCTTCCTGGAAATGGTAATGGGTGGAACCTATTTCCGCGACGGCGGGTATGTCGGAAGGCGTCCGCGCGTATCGATTTCCGCCGATGGAATGGCTTGGTCGGCGCCGAAACCCATACTGGCCGACGGCGACTGGCTATGGCGAGTGACGCGCCGGGAAAGCGACGGGCAGGCTTTCGGGATCAGTTACCGACTGCCGCGAAAAAACTTTTGGACGATCCACCTCATGAAAAGCACGGATGGCGAGCAGTACACGGAAACAGCAACAATGAAGGTGAACGGAAAGCCGAACGAAGCGACGATTCGGTTTGGGATTGACGGACAAGCTATCACTCTGGTTCGCCGCGAATCGGGACCGGCGAAAGCGTGGATAGGCACGAGCATGCCGCCGTACACGGACTGGAACTGGAATGCGACGAAAGAGTATATAGGTGGCCCTAATTTTCTTATGCTGGGCGAAGGCGAACTATGGGCTGCCGGCCGCTTCATCAGGCGAGGAAAAGCAAGAACAGCCTTAGCCCTCATGACAACAACGAGTGTGGAACCGGTTCTCTTTCTTCCTTCCAGCGGCGACTGTTCTTACCCGGGAATGGTGGCAATCGGCGATACGTTGACTATGAGTTACTATTCATCCCACGAAGGGAAAACATCGATATACCTTGCACAGATCATGATCGATAGGGATACTATCATCTTATGAACGGAAAAGGCATCATCCTATTAGCGCTGAAGCCGCATCGGCTTCCCGCTGACGCGCAAGCGCGTATTAAGGCGATTGACGGAACGCGGACTTTATTCGCGAGCGATGACAGAAAAGAAATTGAAGCTCGCCTCAGCGATACGGAAATCGCGGGCGGTGACTTCCCGCCGGATTTGATCCCCCGCCTGAATGCTCTGCGCTGGTACCAGTCCTGGTCTGCCGGTACCGACTGGCTACAGAAATTTCCCGAAACTAAAGTTCAACCGTTCATTCTCACCAGTACCTCCGGCATGCACGCCACGCAAATGAATGAACACTTGTTCGGCCTCATCTTATCCTGGTGCAAAAAATTTCCCGCCGCTTTTGCGGCGCAAAGCCGGAAAGAGTGGTACCGACCTCAGACTTCACAACTCTGCGAGCTTACCGGAAAAACAATGTTGATCCTCGGTCTGGGCGCTATCGGAGAACAGACGGCGACGATAGCCCGAGCTTTCGGAATGTCGGTGATCGGAGTAAGACGATCACCACGGAAGGATGAAAAACGAACCGACAACGTACGGATTGCTTTATTCGACGAACTGCCTGCCCTGCTGCCCTTGGCGGACGTTGTGGTGAATATCCTACCGTACACCAGCAAAACACGCGACTTGATAAATCGGGATTATTTTACGCGAATGAAGAAGACCGCCCTTTTCGCCAATATCGGTCGCGGCGGCACGGTGAATGAAATGGACCTTACCGCGGCTCTTGAAGAAAATTTGATTGCGGGAGCCGTCCTTGACGTCACCGCCGTTGAGCCGCTCCCTACGGATTCTCCGCTATGGAAGCGGGAAAACGTGATCATCACGGCGCACTACGCGGGAAACCACTCGCAATACGATCAAATCGCGTTCGATATTTTCCTGGAAAACCTTGCGCGTTTTACGCGCGGAGAAATGCTGGTCAACGTCGTAGATAAAAACCTGGGGTATTGAAATCAGAGCAAACGCTCACGCAACTTTTCCAACGCCCTTCGTGCTCCTTCGGGCAGCGCCGGCACGGAAAGACCCTCGTCTACCCACTTGAGCGCTAAAGCGATGTCCCTCAAACGCCGTACGGCATCCAACGCAAGAATGCGGCAAGCCGCCGCGCGCAGTCCCGGAGACGGGGGCGGAAAAGCGCTACCGTTTTCCGCGCGGGCGACGCGGACGCGCAGGGATGCCGCGCGGTCTGGATCGGACTCCAGAGCGCATTCTCCGGCAAGAACGAAGGCGGCGCGCGCAGAACCGGCCGCGACGGCATATTCCAATAGACTTCGGGCCGTTTTCCGCAACTCCCCCTCCGCGGCGCTCGCGCGAGCGGCCTTGACAGCCGACATCCAACGCAGAGCGATGCCTTCGGGATCAATCGGCGCGATAGCGCGAACCGAAAAGGCAGACAACGGATCACGAGCAATCGCCGACACGCGGTTGAGCAGCGCGGCAAGACCTTCAAGGTCACGCGCGTTATGTTCGCAGATGCGCAACAGGCGGGACGAATCGCCCCTTTTAACGAAATCAAACCAGGCGTCAGGCGCCTGCGACCCGGGAAGATCATCGCCGCGGTCCACCCCGAGCGCTTCACGTTCGATCGTGGACAGCGAGCAATTTTCCAGCGAACGCCGCCACAATCGACGTGCCGGGTAGACAAGGTCCAAGTGCGGCGGATCGGGCGGACGACAGGCGTTCATGAGGCACCTCGTCCGAAGGATCTGCATATCGAAAGATCTACCGTTGTAGCTGACCAGCACGCTTTCCGCTTGGTTGTTTTCAAACTCTCTCAACAGGTGTTCCAGGAAATCACCTTCGCCGGGATAGTCGAGCAGAAGGTATTGGCGAATGCGCAGCTCAAAACCACTTTCGGACGGCACGGTCCGCTCGGACGGCACGGTCCGCTCGGACGGCACGGTCCGCTCGGACGGCACGGTCCGCTCGGACGGCACGGTCCGGTAGTAGCGGGCGAAAGCTGCTAGAAACGCTACCGTCCCGGCGCCGGAAGAAAGACCGGTCGTTTCAAGATCGAAAAAGAGAAGCCGTTCAAGAGCGACGCTCGTACTGTTCGG
This sequence comes from Treponemataceae bacterium, assembly GCA_041666155.1. Lineage (GTDB taxonomy): Bacteria > Spirochaetota > Spirochaetia > Treponematales > Breznakiellaceae > SZUA-426. Next base: position 2,078 of record JBAYHM010000206.1, on the reverse strand, counting down.
GAAAGCACGGGAAGAACCGGAACAAAGCACTGACAGAGACGGATCGATGTCGGATGGAGCAAAATGGCGTGAAGAAAAAATGATGCGGGAACGAACGAAAGGCGCAAGATCCTCCCAGTCGGAGCCGAAAACGGAGGACGCCTGACTCTGAGAAAGCGCTGATATCTGTTCGGCGCCAACCTTTTCCGAAGACCGAAGTGGAGCGGTCGCGGACCTAACCGCGGAACGGATGCGTGATAGACGAGCGGCAAGCGTCTTGTCCATCCTTGATCCTCCTCCTTAAATCCGGCTATCCAGAGAGCGCGGAAAGCTGATCTGTAAGCCTGTCGCAAACATCGAGCGCCCAACACGAGTATGACTTGAATAGATACTTGCGGCAATGCGCTAAGCGCGATGGAGGCTACGATACGGAGACTAGCGTCGGCAGCAAAATACAGCTTGCGAAAAAAACTCGGACAACCAATCATTATGGTATGGTGAAAAAGTGAGAAAATGTAGATCTCTCTTTATATTCTTATCATCCTTACTCTTGTTTTCTTGCGGTAAGACGCCCATCCGAGTCGGCGTGGCTATGGTCTTAACGGGCGTCAATTCTGAAATCGGCGTAAGCGGAAGAAACGCGGTTGAACTTGCCGTTGAAGAGATTAATGCCGAAGGCGGCGTGAACGGCCGAAAAATCGAATTGTTCGTACGTGACGACGGGAGCGAAAGAGAACAGGCGCTCGCGGTTGACGAAGAATTGCGAGGGAAAGGAGTTGTCGCCATTATTGGGCACATGATCAGCGCATCCGGCACTCTCGCGGTACAAGTCGCTACGGAAAAACAATTCCCTATCGTGAGCCCAACGATTTCTTCATCCGACTATGTCGGCAAAGACGATTATTTGTTCCGTCTGCTTGGAGACAGCAGCAGCCAAGGATTAACCCTTGCTAAATATGCCTATGACGACTTAAAGCTCAGAAAAATTGCCTCATATTTCGATCCTTCCAATCTCAGTTATACCGCCGCGGTAGAACGTGCATTCCGTAAGGAATTCGAATCGCGCGGAGGTACGGTTCTGCCCGCAAAAGCGTTTACTTCCGACATAAAGCAAGATCTTAATCACATAGTCGAGGTTCTGCGGAAGACAAAATGCGATGGCATTTTATCGGTAGCAAGCCCAGGCGATAATGCCGCGCTATGCGCGTTTCTTGAAAAAAAAGGATCCGTGTTACCGGTATTAACCGGTATGTGGTCAATGACGCCCGACCTTATTCAGATCGGGGGGAGAAGCATAGATCGAATGCGCTTAGCGGGATTGATGGAAACGAGTTCGTTGGCGCCTGCGTACCGAAGATTCGCTTCAGCCTATGAAAGTCGATTCGGTAGTCAGCCTACCTTTTCTTCGGTCTATTCGTACGAGGCGACACGTTATTTGGCGGCAGCCCTAAGCAAAGCTCGTTCGTTGCGCGGCAGGGATATCAAAGAAGCGCTACTTTCGCTGGGAAAGTTCGAGGGCCTTCAAGATTCCTTCGTGATGGATAGGTTCGGAGATCCCGATAGGTCCTTTTTCGTTTTCGCCGTCCGAGAAGGACGGTTTGAAAAAATAAAATGAAAAGGAAACAGGAAGCTTCTATCGGAAGCATGTCTCGGTTCCTTCTCGTTTCCAATGTAGCCCTGGTGCTATTCCCCATACTTATCCTCGGAAGCTTAAGTTTCACGCTTCTTGATTCCCATTTCAGACATGAATCGGCGGCAACCGTTCGATCGATCATGCGGAGTGTCGCAGCCGAAAGCTCACGGAATATTGGCGATACATATCGCCTTGTGGAGTCCCTTTCCGACCGTTTTTCCTTTTCGTCATTGCCTTTGACTGAAATGGAAGCAGCAATACTCGAAACGGCTCAAACGACGTCGCAAGGAATACTCTCAATCGTCGTGTTAAGTCCGGACTATAGGGTCGTCGAAATTGCGCCGAAGAATCCCGATATACTCGGTGCCGATTATTCACGTCGGCCTTTTCTTATTGACCTTCCCGAAAAGAAGCCGACTTTATCCATGCCCTTCGTTGATCCTGAAACGGGAAATGTAAATGTCGC
>JBAYHM010000205.1:0-8304 GCA_041666155.1 Treponemataceae bacterium | reverse complement strand
TTCTGGATTCTCGGTATGCTGGTAGCCACGTCCCAGGGCGCGGTGCAGTCTCTTTCGCGTTCGTATTTCGGCAAGATTGTCCCGAAGAACATGGCGAACGAGTTCTTCGGCTTCTACACGATCTTCGGCCGCTTCGCCTCAGTTCTCGGCCCCGCCCTGGTCGGTGGTATCTCGCTTCTCGTGCTCAACTCGGTCGGCGATATTCCGGGCGGCACGATGCGCTACGGGGTGCTTTCGCTCATTGTCCTGTTCATCGCGGGCGCCGTGGTATTCCGGCTGTCCGAGCGCGCCGCCGACCAGGAGCTTGACTAAACGATGCCCGCCGCCGCCGATCATTATCGCTTCGCGCTTGCCCGCTTGGCCGAACTTAATGCTTCGTCAGCGCGTGTGGGATCGGCAAGCCCGCACACTTTTCGGCCGGAACTTGTGCTTTTGGGAACCCAGGGCCCCGATCCGTTCTACTTCCGCGGTCTAATCCCTTCGTTCGGGCTATTGTCGAGAGGCCGCCCCCTCGCGCTCGCGAATTACCTCCATGGCGCCGACCCGCTGGAATATTTTCCCGCTCTGACCGCGCGCGCCTTGGCTGCGGCACCTACCATTCGCGCCAGCGCCGTCTCTTTCGTATACGGCTTGATTCTCCACTACGTGCTGGACCGCGCATTGCATCCGTATGTCTATTTTCGGACCGGGTTCGACGCGAGCGGCGACGCAAGCGGTATTTTCGGAGTTCGGCACGGTTTTTTTGAGACCGGCATGGCTGAGGCGGGCCGGTCCGCGGCCGATCCATACGTTTCCACCAGTGATGAGACTAATCCCGGCCGCATGTTTGCCGCGGAAAAAGCGGATCTCTCCGTCGCGGACGCGGTTTTCGCCGCCGCCTTTCCCGATCGGTTTGAAAGCGGGGACTACGCGGCTTCCTGGCGCGATATGCGGGCGGTTCTCGGTCTGCTCTGGGATCCCTCGGGACGCAAGCGTTCCCTGTTCGACGCTCTTGGTCTCCATAATACCCGCGCCCGCTCAATGATGCGGCCGATACGGGATCCGTCGCTCGACGGGATCGATTACTTGAACCAGAAAAAGGAAGCGTGGCAATATCCGGCTGACGGAACTCCCTCCGACGCGAGCGTCCGCGAGCTGACCGCCAAAGCCGAAAAAGACGCGGCGCAGGCGGAATCTCTCCTAATCGAAGCGCTGGAAGGCGGCTCCGTCGACTGGTCCGGTCTTTTCCGAAGTATCAATCACGAGGGTCATAGACCGGGCGAGAGGATGCGTATCTGCCGGTCGATATATTAAAGGAGCCTGCATGCTCACGATCTGTTATGCGCTGAACGCCGTTCTGCTTATCCTTCACGAAATCGAATCCGCTGTCCTGATTTTCGGGAATATGATAACCGGCGCGGCAACCGCATTCTTTGCCCTGGCGCTATGAAAACCTCCCTTCCCGCCCTTTTCGCCGGTCTCGCCGCCGCCTCTATCTGGGGCGGTATGTACGTCGTCAGCAAGGTTGTGCTGGAAGTGATTCCTCCTTTCGCGCTCCTCAGCCTCCGGCTTCTTCTGGGTTTCGCGACGCTGGCGATAGTGGTCCTTTTCCGGGGCGGTTTCAAAATGGAAAAATGGCAAGTAGCCGTCTCCATTGCCGTCGGCTTCGTCGGTTACGCGGTGTCGCTCGGCTTCCAATTCGTCGGCACTAAGCTTTCCACGGCTTCCAACGGCGCCCTTGTCACCTCGGCGACGCCGGTGCTCGTGCTGCCCTTCGCGCTGCTGCTTTTGAGAGAAAAATTGGGCGTCCGCCGCCTGATCGCCGTCGCGGTAGCCTGCGCGGGCGTGATCGCGGTCATCGCGCCGTGGAACGCTTCCGCGCCTGCCGCGGCCGTCGCTTCGGTGTCCGCGGCGGGGCTTCTCTCCGCCGGTTCACTGGGGAATCTGTGTCTGGTCGCGGCGGCCGTCACCTGGGCGCTCTACTCGGTGTTGGTGCGGAAAATATCGGCAAAGATCGATGTGCTCGAATCGAGCGCGATCATGCTTTTGGGCGGCGTACCGACCAGCGTCGCTTTCGGCGTCGCCGAGATCTCCGCGAACGGCGTCGGCCCCATCGGCCCGGGGATTGTCGCGGGGGTGCTGTTCCTCGGCATCGTGTCCACGGCCATCGCCATGTTCCTGTGGAATTACTCGTTCGCGAAACTTCCCGCCGCGACAGCATCGCTCACGTTCTTCGCGCAGCCGGTGGTCGGCACACTGCTCGGATGGGCCTTTCTCGGCGATACGATCACCCCGCTGTTCTTAGCCGGCGGCGCGCTGATCGGGGCCGGGATCTTCATCGCGCGGGAATGAGCGTTCTGAAAAGAGTGCCGTTCATCGCGCGTTTCACTTTGCTTCCCCTCCGAGTAGGTCTATCCGGGCGAAAACGCCGTCCAGGTCGGCCTCCCGAAGCGTGTAGCGCGTCGCGTCGGTCCCTCCGAGGTTGTCGGATCTGAGCGCTTCTTGCGCCAGGTACGAGCGCGACTTTCCCTGCCGCGCCCAATGCGCCAGACGGATATTTCCCGCTTCGATCTCCAGGCACGTAATGCCGTGTTTGCCCGTCGCGCAGCCTGAATTGAATACGCAGGGGATGAGGAGCGCCTTCTCCTCGTAGAGGCTGCGGGATAGCGCCCAGTGCATATCTTTCTTGTTCATGCGTTCGCATTCCGACCGATACACGCCGACCAGTTCGGCTATGCGCTGTTTCCGTTCGATTGGGGCTTGCGGATACTCGCGGAGCAGCAGTTCGATGGACAGGCGGAGGTCATCGTATTTTGAAAGCGATTCGAACAAGGGCCTATGCGTGTGTCCGCAGATGGAGACGATGCCGAGCTTTTTCGATGCGCGGTATATGCGCCGTTCGGCTTTAAACCGCTTGCGGGAATCGCCTGAAATATTGGAATTTTTGAGTTGCAGAGGTTTTGCCAGGTATCGGACAATGAGTTCGCTCAGGAATCCGTACTTCGCGAAAAAAGGCGACGCTTGATGCCCGTGGAAGCAAAAAAGGGTTCGACTTTTCCGTACTAAGCGTAGCCCGTGGTGCAAGGGGTACGCGCTCTTTTTGCGCAGGAGAGCCAGGTCGTGGTTACCGACGAGCTTGAAGAACGCCCCGCGTTTTGCGAACTCGTCGAAGATGCCGTAGAGATCGAACCACGCCTTTTGTATGTCTTCCATCGAAAATTTCTGGAGGTCTTCAATATCGCCTCCCAGAATGAGGGTGTAACCGCGCTCAAGGTACCAACGGCCGAGGATCGTCCGCACCAGCTCCCGATTCGGCTCCAGATCGTCGTTCGATCCGCCGTCCCCTATGTGCAGGTCGCTGAGGAACACGTACCGGGACTTTTCGTCCAGGGGGAGTTCCGGACTTTGTTCAAGAAAACGGTGGAAGGTATTAAAAAATTCCGAGAATTTCATGTGAATCCTCCAAAGGCGATGCAAAGGAGGATGACTGATTGTAATGTGCCGATTATTCGGTTTTCATGAAGAAACGGTTAGTCTTCCTTGCTCCACTGGGCGTTTGCCCAAATGAATCTGGTCAAGGTCAGCCCGAGGGCGCTATCATTATCGTCGCTATAGTGCTGGATTCGCTCACCGAATCCTTCTTCAACCAGCGACGCATTTAGGCCAAAGGAGTTCTGGGATGGGCAAAATCACCGTCGGCGTGCTCGGCTGCGGCGTAATCAGTGAAATTTATCTGAAGAACCTGAAAGAACGGTTCCGCAATATCGAAGTGGTCGGCTGCGCGGACGCGCTCCGCAATATCGAAGTGGTCGGCTGCGCGGACGCGCTTCCCGAAAAAGCCCGAGAGCGGGCGACTCAGTTCGGCGTCACCGCCTTTACGGTCGACGAGCTGCTGGCGCATCCGGGCATCAAGATAATCCTCAACCTGACCATCCCGGCAGCGCACGGTGAGATGAGCATGAAGGTTCTGAACGCGGGTAAGCATGTCTACAGCGAGAAGCCGCTGGCCACCGACACTACGCGTGCCAAAGCGATTTTGGACGTCGCGAAAAGCAAAGGCCTACTGGTCGGCTGCGCGCCGGACACCTTCCTCGGCGCAGGAGCGCAAACGGGGAGGAAGCTCCTTGACGACGGCTGGATCGGTGAGCCTATCGGCGCGACCGCGTATTTCCTCAGCCGCGGTCCCGAATATTTCCATCCGAATCCCGCCTTCCTCTATCAGGAAGGCGCGGGGCCTCTGTTCGACATGGGGCCGTATTATCTCACGGCCATGATCAATTTGCTTGGGCCGGTCGCCAAGGTCGGTGGCTTCGCGCGGAAAATCCACGCGCAAAAAATGAAGATGCGGCCGGATAACTACGGCCAGATGTTCGATGTGGAGGTGCCGACCTACGTCAACGGATCCATGGAGTTTTCAAGCGGCGTCATCGGCAGTCTGACGACCAGCTTCGACCTGCATTACCCCTACTCCGAATCCCCGATGCCGTTCATCCAAATCTTCGGGACCGAAGGAACGCTGACTCTTCCCGATCCCAACAAGTTCGATGGTCCGGTAATGATCCGCCGGTCGGACGGGGAAAACGCGGCGGTACCTTTGACTCACGGTTTCACCGAGAACTGCCGCGGAATGGGGCTGTCGGACATGGCCCACGCCGTTGAGACCGGAGAAAAACACCGGGCTTCCGGCGCTCTTGCCTACCACGTGCTGGAAGTGATGTCCGGCATCCTCGACGCGGCCGCCGCCTCCACCGTCAAAACGATATCCGGTACCTGCGAACGTCCGGCCCCGTTGCCTCGGGTCCTGCCGACCTACCTTTGAATACCTTTATCTTGCGTGGAAAACGATAGCCGATGAAGAAGGTGGCGCTTTCTAGTTCCCGAATGTTCCTTCCGCCCGTGCTTTGAGGCCGTAGAACATAGCGGGCTGCTGCAGCGTCGCGCCGCCAAGGGTGCCGACTAGGCTCCATACGACGTCCCCGACGAAGCCCGCGCTCGCGTTACGACTGCGGAAACGCGATACCACGCGGGTGCGACCGCCGCCGAGGTCCGAGAGCGAGAAGAGCCAGGATACGGCCGCGTAGCCCGCCGGCATCGGAGCGCCTGAGTTGACCGTCGCCACGGTTGCCGCGTCGCCTCCGAGCAGGAGCAGGGTTTTGTTCGGCTCGATTTCAGCGACGTCAAAGCCCAGGCCGGGCACCAAGAATATCTTGTCGCCGACCGCAAGCTTCTGCAGCTCGCTCACGATTCGCATCGATGACCCTTTTCCGTCGATAAAGTAATCTGCAGCGGCAAGGGCGTTGATTTGGTCGATATTGTACCAGCCCGCTCGGCGGTAGCCGACCTGGACGAGCCAAGGCCAGACTTTTTCAGGCGGCGCGTTGATGGTGACCGCTTGAGTAAAGCCTCCCGCCTTTTCCCCCGCCCATTCGTCGCCAGGCCAAACGGTCTCCCGCTCAATCTTCGTGGCGCCGAACATACACATCATCGGTTGGATGAGGGAGAAGAAGGTAAGCGCCGTGAGTATCGCGCCGAGTATCCCGAAAAACGCGAGTCGCGCGACCGCTAAAGGCAGGGGACTCGTGCGGCGCGGGATGGGTACGACCAGGTTCGTACGCTCCGCGTATGCGGCGTACGCCGAGCCGAAGCGGGCCGATCGCTTGGCTTCTTCGGGGGCGAGGAATCGTTCGGAAAATAGGATGCTGAAGACAAAACTTATAAAAAAAAGGGCGTTATCCATGATCAACGCGGCTGAGGGGAAGGCGAAGAAAATGAACCACGCGTACAATGGTTGTCTGCACGCGGCGAAAGTTCCTTTTGTCGGGAAGCCGCCCGCTCGTCGCGCTTGTACCGATCGAACGGTGAAATCCATGAAGAAAACGAGTCCCATCACCGCCCACCACAGTCCCGCCGCGTACAATACGCCGCGGAACGGTCCGCTGAAGCTGAAGGCTTCTTGCGTCATAAGGTTTCCTCGAAAAAGGTTTTGATCGTCGCGTTAAATGCGTCCGGTCGCCCCAAATACGGAAAATGTCCGTTATCGACCGTGACTGTTTTCGCGTTCGGGTAGGTCCGCTTCAATTGTTCGCGCAAGGCCCCTTCCACCAGCGGATCGTTGCTCGCCTCGATGATGAGGATCGGCACGGACGTGTTCGCCGCCGGTTCGAATTTTTCCACCACGCATTTGTAGCGCCCATTCACTTGCTCTTTGCTCATTCGACCTGAGCCGACTTCGTTCAGGAACGCGAGCGTCAATTCGTCATTGCCGGAGGCCGGGTACACTCGTTCGACGAAGCTCCCGCGCAGTACCTTCATGACCACCCATTCGGGCAGAAATGGTATGAGGGCGCCGATCTTGCCGTTCTTTTCTTTGAGCAGGTCGTTGGGCGGAAAAGTGTTGGAGAAGACAGCCTTGGCCACGCGTTCCGGGTGTCGTGCGACGAGGTATTGCGCCAGGTATCCCCCAAGCGAGGTGCCGACAAGGTAGCAGTCCTTCACGCCCTCCGCGTCCAATACCGCCAAGACGCCTTTCTCCAGCGCGGCAAGCTTGTTCACGGCGGGGTAGGTGAGCGCGATCACGCGATATTCGCCCTTGAGCGCCTGTATCTGCTGCCACCAGATGTCGTAGGCGCCGGTCATGCCGTGCAGAAACAAAATGGTGTTCGGCCCCGATCCAACCGAAAGATAATCCCATTTTTTGCCGTCAACCTTAATTTGCTTGCTGATCTTTTCTTTTCGGAAACCGGTCAGAGCCGCGACTTTTTCTTTCGGAACTTTCGCGTAGACCCTGTCCGGATTCGGTCGCGGCGTGGGCCAGAAGAACACGCATGCGGCCGCGACGGCGATAAGGGGAAGAATCTTTGTAACGATGTTCATACTGATCCTTTTTGTTCCCGCATGAAAAGCGCGGATTCCGATATCAACTTTATTGCTCAGTTATCGGCCAGTGGTAACATTATTTTGCCATGTGAACAAGGGAAAGATATACTATCATTACGTAAAGAGGCTAACGGACAAGAAGGGGAGTGGATGCATCCTTTACAAGCGCTTCTCAAAGAAAATGAATTGTGGTTGATGCGCCGCGTACGCGATTATGCGGTAGAGAGGGATTACACACGGTACACTTCCACTCTGGAGGAAGCTTGGAGAATCTCGATTGTTGAACTGACCCGCTCCATCACTTCGGCGCTTGCCATCTCCGAAGAACCGTGGGAATTGGGCCCTGACGACACCTTCCTCTCCGATCCGATCGCGGCTTTCGGCGTACTGGAGGCGCAGAAACATCGCTCCCGCGGCATAACGCTCGGGATGTTCCTGGGCTTGATGAAGTACTATCGCCAGGCCTATCTGGATCTGGTCCTGATGTCGTTTCCGGGCGGGGAAGGAACAGTATTCGCGCGCTTCATCGATCGGGTTTTCGACCGAACCGAAATCGCTTTCTGCACCGAATGGAGCCGTAGCGAAACGGTGAACAGCGCCGTTGACGAACTGCAGATCACCAATCGGCAAATGACCAATGAGAAAAATAAATTTCTCACCATCTTTGAGAGCTTGCCTATCGCGGTCTTTCTTCTGGACGAGACTGAGCGCATCGTGCATATGAATCATTCAGGCGCTCTGATGCTCAACCCGGCGGCCACATCCGGCGGGCACTACTATTCCAGTGCGGACGAACGAATCCCCTTCCCCTGGCTTGCTGAAGAGTTGTCGCGTTTCCGGGAGACAGGGGATGAAAGAGAGTATGAATGCGGGCTAAGGCTGCCCGACGGCGATGAGTGTCTGGTGCTGGCCCGATTCCGACCCATGCAGGATATAAGTTTCAAATATCCGGGTACCGTGGTGATTTTGCAGAATATTACGGAGCATAAAAAAGCGGAAGAAGAACTGAAGCAGGCGCAGGCCCATTTGATTCAGCAGGAAAAAATGGCTTCCATCGGTCAGTTGGCGGCCGGTGTCGCCCATGAGATCAACAATCCCATGGGGTTTATCTCCAGCAACCTTTTCACCTTGAATAAGTACGTAGACCGTCTAAAAGAATTTATCGAAATTGAAGAGAGCGCACTATCTGATGCCGACAGTACTGAAACCGACCAGTTAGAACAGGGCCGGGCAAAACTTAAGATCGACCATACGATAAACGACGCTAAACAACTGATAAGCGAGAGTTTGGATGGCGCTGATCGCGTACGGCGCATCGTCCAGGATTTAAAGGTTTTCTCTCGGGTGGATGAGGACGTTTGCGCTTCGGTCAACATGAATGAAACTATGGAAACCACCATAAACATCGCGTGGAATACTATTAAGGACACGGCCGCGCTCCAGCGCGAT
>JBAYHM010000204.1:0-8413 GCA_041666155.1 Treponemataceae bacterium | reverse complement strand
AATAGTCTCAACCGCATCGACGACGTCCAACGGTGAAAGCGGGCTAAAATCCGGTAGATCCATTTATAGAAACTTTTCCGTTTCAATTGTTTTTTCCGCAACTATCGCATCATCCGCGCAACCCTTTTTTTCAACAATGTTCTTTAATCGCAGGCACTCAGCGTTAAGCCGAGCCGCCCGGGAATTGAGTCGGGTAAGCCGCTGCGCAAGCAACCGGGCTAAAAATATTCCATAGTGGGGATTCTGTTTGATAAGATTGACGAAATCCTGTTTCGAAATTTTGACGACACGCCCTTCCCCCTTTGCCACAACAGTCGCCGAACGCTGATTTGAAAGCAAGAAAGACATTTCGCCGATGAACATATCGTCGGGGGTGAGATAGGAAACGTACTTATTGCCCGCGAAAACGAGGAATCGTCCCGAAACGATGTAGTAGAGGTAGTCCGAAGTTTCACCTTCCCGAACGACGATTTCCCGGTCTTTGAATACAACTTCTTCCTGGGCCGTGAATATGACGGGGACGACGTTGGCCGAATCTTTTTGGTGTATGATTCGGAAAGAAACCGCGTTTCCCTTTTCGTTATAGGCCAGGTCGCGCACGTAGATGCCTGCCATGCGCATGCCCATGCCGTGCAGTCCAAGCTCCGGTTTCGCGGCCATGCGCGCGCGCCAATCGAAGCCGTCACCCTCGTCCTCAATGCCGAAGGCTGATGAATCCGGAGAAATAGCATATGAGAAAGATACCTTTCTCATGGAGATTTCGGGGTCTTTGTTTTTTTCCCGGATAAGGTCCATGGCATCGCGGCCATCTTCCAGCCATGCGGTTTTTTCATCGAAAGAAATTTTACAGTTACCGTGTTCGATCGCGTTGACCAGAAGTTCCAAAAAAGCAACGTGGAGTTTTTCTTTGTCCTCTTTATTGACGAGGTTCGCGTTGTAAAGATAGTTTGTAACCAGGTTGGAATAAACGACTATGTCCAGGGGATCATTATCCATGATGAATGTCCCCGAAATTTTGCGCATCAAGTGTTGCTGCATACCGCGCTGGAAGAGGAACTGTTTGTTCCGCGTGAGAATGCGCAAAAGGCGTTCGATGTTATGCTGAAGTTCTCGTTTATGAAGGACCGCGATGACGTTTGAATCGCGCAGCCGTTCCTGAAAGGCCTGATCGTCATTTCCACTGTGGATGGCTACGACGCCGCCGTAATGCAACCACGGATCGGATCGGATCGCATCTAGAATATCAAGAGATTCGGAAGCCTCTTTTTTTTCTCCGGAACAATCCAAAATTTTAATTTCCGGGAGTTCGTATTTCAAATATTCGACGACGGCGTCTTTTCCGGAAAGGAATACAGGTTGCAGTTCGTCGGAAAGCGCGGCGGCGGCTTCCTGCACGATTTGTATTATGGACGCATCCGAAGTGACTACGGGAACGCGAATCATTACTTTTAGTACCCCTCATATTCATATCGGCCTAAAATAGCGGGCACAGTAGGGTGAATTGTGTTAGGATTTATCTATGAGTTTCAGTAATCTCGTCGTTGAAACCGGTAAACCCTTACCGCACGGCGCCGACATCAGTGGAGATGGCGTCAATTTTTCATTATTTTCCCGCCACGCGACGGCTGTCACACTAGTCCTGTTTGAAACCGCCGATTCATTAGTTCCAGCGGTGGAGCTTCGTTTGGATCCCCATAAGAACCGAACCGGCGACGTATGGCATTGCTTAATTCGTACTCTGGGCGCCGGGACCTTGTACTTGTATCGAGTCGACGGACCGTATATTCCTGAAAAAGGTTATCGTTTCAATCCTTACAAAATGCTAATTGATCCCTATACCAAAGCGCTCACGGAACATTCTCAATGGGATATTCTTGCCGCAATGGGTTACAACCCGAATATGGACGCGAGCGATCTTTCATTTTCCTATGAGGATGATGCTGAAAATCATCCGAAGTGCGTGGTGATTGACGACGATTTCGATTGGCAAGGGGACCGCCCGATCAATTATCCTTTGCGTTTTTCCATCCTTTACGAGACCCATGTTCGTGGACTAACCGCTCATAAAAGTTCCGGAGTAGCTCATCCGGGGACGTACCTTGGAGTTATCGAAAAGATACCCTACCTCAAGGAGCTTGGCGTGACGGGCGTTGAATTCCTTCCCGTTCAGGAATTCAATGAGAATGAACTCCCTAGAACCAATCCGCGCACCGGTGAGCCACTAAGAAATTTTTGGGGATACAGTACGGTGGCGTTTTTCGCTCCGAAGAGTTCTTACGCGGTAAGCAAGGAACTCGGTGGCCAAGTCCGCGAGTTCAAGGAAATGGTTCGTGAACTGCATAAGTCGGGAATTGAAGTCATTCTCGACATCGTGTTCAACCATACCGCCGAAGGAAACGAGCTGGGACCGACTTTTTCTTTCCGAGGCATCGATAACACGGTTTATTACATGTTGGACGACAACAAACGCTTCTACAAAAACTATTCCGGTTGCGGAAATACGCTCAATTGCAACCATCCGGTCATGCGGACCTTCATCATCGAGTGTCTCAGGTACTGGGTAGTGGAAATGCACGTGGACGGATTCCGTTTTGATCTCGGTTCGATTCTCGGGCGTGATCAGCAGGGTCACCTCATGGAGAATCCTCCTGTTCTTGAGCGTATTGCCGAAGATCCCGTCCTGCGTCATACAAAAATCATCGCCGAAGCTTGGGACGCGGGCGGCGCTTATCAGGTTGGCTGGTTTCCGGGCGGCCGGTGGGCGGAATGGAACGACAGGTACCGCGACGACATACGTAAATTCTGGCGAGGCGACATGCACCAGGCGCAGCATTTCGCCACGCGTCTTTCCGGGAGTTCCGACCTGTATCTTCGGGACGGCCGTAAGCCGTTTCATTCAATAAATTTTATTACAAGTCATGATGGATTCACGTTGAATGATCTGGTAAGTTACACGGAAAAGCACAATGAGGAGAACGGCGAAGAGAATCGGGATGGTGGAAATGCCAACTGGAGCAGCAATTATGGTATTGAAGGGTTAGCGGCAAATCCGACGATTGAGGCAATTCGCTCCCGCCAAATCAAGAACATGTTCGCGACTCAACTTTTATCGTTGGGAACGCCTATGATACTCGGCGGCGACGAGATTCGCAGAACGCAATACGGAAACAATAACGCCTATTGTCAGGATAACGAAGTATCCTGGTATGACTGGAATTTATTGAAACGTGAAGCGGGTCTTTTTCGTTTCGTGAAGGGACTTATCGCTTTCCGGATGAAGCATCCCGCTTTTTTGCGCCCGGAATTTTTTACTGGAAAAGACGGCAATTACAACGCGTTGCCGGATATCACCTGGTACGACGAAAAAGGCGAAAGCCCCGATTGGGCGCGTTGCGACAAACGGCTCGCTTTCCGGCTCGACGGAAGTAAGGCCGATACTTTTGCCGACCGTGACGATAACGACTTCTATGTCCTGTTCAACGCCGGTGCCGACCAATGTCCTTTCATTCTCGCGCCGCCGGTCGAGGGTACGGTCTGGTTCCGAGCCATTGATACAGCCAAGGCTTCTCCGAACGATATCGTCGCCCCTGGTTCCGAAAAAAACATACCGACCCAAAAAGAATACCTTTTACGAGGGCGTAGCGTCGTGGTGCTGATTTCAAAAAACATATAAGTATCGATCAACATTCCTATAGGGTTAAGGGATCAACTTTAGGCCAACTCATGATGCTCGTCATTTGAAAACCGACTTCTATCCGGTTGTAAGGGAGAGTAGCGGCGACATACGAGTATGAGGCGTAGAGTCCGCCGAGAAAGAGTTTCGCGCCGATTTCAAGCCCGCCGAAATTGTAGGTCGGGCTCTGTAACATGCTGAAATAGTAGCCGCCGAAGCCTTCTATCGCGAACGATCCCAGACTGAAGCGAAGCAAGCCGTGGACGGGAAAATCGATCAAAAATGTTGAGACTCCATTGTTATCATATTGGACGGCATACACTCCGATCCGGGTTCCGGTGCTGAGCTGTTCGGTAAGGGTATATCTGAGCGCCCCGTAGGCGCTGCCCCGAAGGGTAGCGAAAAAAGTGGCGAGCCCCGCCAGTGTGTCGGTCGTTGAGTTCCCGGTAGCTTGCATCAGTCCGAAAGAAAGACCCGCTCCGGCATCAAGTTCTATTCGTGGAAAAATCGTTTTTTTCGTATCCTGAGCGAACACAAACGATCCGATTGCGATGAAAAGAATTAACGCGCTTAAAAATTTTCTCATTTTCAATTCTCCTTGAATAATTGTTTTCAAGCATAACACGTTTTTTGAGCTTGATTCGCTAGGGAGTGTCCAAGGGAGGTTCTGGACGCGAAAGATTATCCGGCTCATACTCTTTCCATATGGATAAACCATCCGAGTCCCCCCATTGTTCGATAAACGCACCGCCTTTCGTTCCTCCGCGCGACCCTTTGCCGTTTCCTCTCAGTTCTCTATTGTCCGCGGCGGAAAAGCGGATGGGCGGACGCCTGGACGGTCTGCGCGTTCTTGCGCATTATCCTAAGGCTTTGATCGGTGCGAGTCTGCTTGAAGCGTTCATAGCGCACGATGAGAAAGAAGCCCCGCGGCGATTGCTCGCGTTGGTACGTTTGCGCGTATCGTATCTGGTTTCCTGCCCCTTCTGCGTTGATATGAATGGACAGGATTTTGCGGAGATTGGAATCAGTTCCGACGAAATCGCGGTATTGCGCGGTGATCGGGACTTTGAGACGGCGGAATCGTTCTCCGAGGCCGAAAAAGCGGCGATCGCGTTTTCCGACGCGGTGTCCGGTACGCCGGTTCGCGTTTCCGAGAAACTCGCCGGGCGCTTAGTCGCGGCTATCGGGTCTCGCGGTTTTGTCATTGTCGCCTCAACGGCGGCTCAGGTCAATTTTTGGGCCAGGCTTTTACAGGGGCTCGGCGCGCCGCCCGCGGGGATCGCCGCCGACCCGGAAACGCTCGCCGTTGAACGGTTTGCCAACCCTCTTCGCAAATCATAACTGAAGGATAGGTAATGGACGAGAGCATTTTTATTCTTGGCGTCGATCTGGATGGTGTAGTCGGTGATTTCTACGGTTCCATGCGCGGCATCGCCGCCGAGTGGCTGGATCGACCCGTTGAGTCTCTGGAGAAAGAAGTTTCATTCGGGCTTACTGAATGGGGAATCGACGAGTATGGCGGCTATGATAAATTGCACCGTTTCGCGGTAACCCAGCGCGATCTTTTCCGCGTGCTCAAACCGATCAAGGACGCCCCGGCGACTTTACGCAAATTATCGATGCGCGGCATACGAATCAGGATCATCACTCATCGACTATTTTTGAAGTATTTTCACAAGGAATCGATAACCCAGACGGTGGAATGGCTGGACGCGTACGACATTCCGTACTGGGACCTCTGTTTCATGAAGGATAAGGGCGCGGTCGGCGCTCACGTCTACATCGACGATTCGCCGAGCAATGTTGAACGACTGCGCGATCAGGGGTGCCGGACCATCGTATTCAGCAATTCCACCAACCGGCTTTTGTCGGGTCCGCGCGCGGATTCCTGGAACGACGTGGAGCGCTTGGTGATGGAAGCGCACGAAGAGTGGCGGACAGGTACGCTTGACCTGTTCGGCGCGGCGGATTACGGAATGAAGGCGAGGCCCCGGTAAGTGAGAGCCCCGCCCAAGGGCCTTTCTCTTCAGTCGAACAGGACGACTCCGTCTGCCGTCAACGCTTTTTGCACGATGTGATAATCGACCTTTCGCGGGGATGTCCCCGTTAAAGCGGAAATAGCTGCCGCTGTGCCGGCCGCCTGGCCGATACCGAGACAAATATTCATGACCCGGAACGAGGCGTTTGCCCTATGTGTGCCTGAAATGCATCTTCCTGCCATAATCAAGTTTTCTATTTTCAATGGGATCAGGCAACGATAGGGTATGTCGTAATTGGGCACCGGTTTATCTTCCGCCTGCCCGGCCCCGGCGGGGTTGTGGACATCGATGATGAAGTTGCAATCATGCACCACCACGTCGTTGAATTTTCGTCCCTCCAATACATCTGTATCCGTCAATTGATACTCGCCTTTGATTCTGCGCGTTTCCCGGACACCTACTGTTTCGGCACTGTCTTTTAGGTAGCAGTTCTGGAATCCGTCGACATTGTGGCGAAGGAAATCGCAGATCGGAGGTATCTGGTTCCGAAGCTGGATTTCCGCCCTGGTGAGGTCTTGCGGAGAAATTCCCGAGATGTCGCAGAGGTGAGTCGCGTTTATGATGCATTCTCCGGACCTCACCGTTCGGTAGAGGCGAACGATGGATACGCCGTTCGGCAATTCTCCGGCGGTATGGGCCTTTTCCACGAGCGCTTTGTACCCGCTATCGGGGTTTCTCGCATAGTAGTTGCCGGTTCTCTCATCGATCGCCGTAGCGTCGTCAACGGCTGCTACGGTGAACATGAGTGATACCGGTTGCATCAGACCATCACTATCTCTTCCTTGCTCGTATTCAGCCCCTGCCAAGAACGCTACGGTACCATCGCCGGACGCGTCGACTATGCATGCCCCTTTAATAATTCGCGGTCCCGATGCTGATGCTACCACCAAACCTTGAACCGTATTGCCGTCCGCGATTACGTCGACCACCGGCGTTTGCAGCAAGAGCTCGACGCCTTCTTTAATAAGCCAGTTGTTAAGGAAAGTCTTTAGGCTTTCAAAATCCTGCCCGGTAACGGTATTGGTGCCCAGAACGGTATTCAGCTTGTCAGACAGAGTGCCTTTGCCGATTTTTCCCATGAGCGGGCCTACACGGCCGACTGTCATGTTTCCACCGACGATCCCGTAGCGTTCGACCAGGAGAGTTTTAGCCTTATTCCGCGCGCTGCCGATCGCGGCGGCGATACCGGCAGGACCGCTGCCCACCACAACCACGTCGTAGGTTTCCGTAACCGGCACAGATCTCGAATATAGTAATGCTTCCGCCATACGAACCCCCATGCTTCAACATTATTTGACGGTTTTATACCAATCATTGATTTCACGGGTTATTTCATCGCCCCCGGACTTTCTCCATGTTTCAATATATTTGTCATAGCTTTCAAATTTTTCAGCACCAACTACGAAGCGGACGAAGTAATCTTCATTCAGTTTTTTAAGCGCTGATGCATACCGCGTAAGTGATGGCAATGAAGGGACGAAGGCCGCAGGATTCTGTTTAGCGAAAGATGAAAAATACGCGTCGTTCATCGCATCGTAGGCTTTACCCAGATTTACATCTCGTCTGACTCGAGCCAGCCACATGTCCGGATAT
The DNA here is from genome assembly GCA_041666155.1 of Treponemataceae bacterium. Taxonomy (GTDB): domain Bacteria; phylum Spirochaetota; class Spirochaetia; order Treponematales; family Breznakiellaceae; genus SZUA-426. The sequence continues at coordinate 1,108 of JBAYHM010000204.1, read as the reverse complement.
GTTCTTTCATCGAATCCGTTCAGATACCAATAGCCGGTATTCCGTCTTTGATTGAAGGCGGGCATAATGGGATAATACTTTCTATTTTCCATTCTAAAGGTAACGCCTTCCTCTCCGATGACTAAATATTTGAAATTATCCGGACTGAACTTTTTGTCGATGTATTTGATAGCATCAGCTGCGTGTTTGGAGTTTTTCGGTATTACAGTGAAAAAATTCATTTTAAGTGAAGCGTCGATGCCTGCTTTCCCGTCTTTTCCCTTCAACGGCGGAATGATGGAGACTTTGGCGTTAGGGACGTTTTTCTCCAACGCCGGAATGACAATCTGAGCGATATTCCACCCGTACGCGACTACCGCCGCCTGCCCCGAGCTGAATTTTTCATACACATTGGTCGATTTATTGATCGGGAAGTCCGGGTCAAGCAGTTTTTCCTTGTACAATTTCGCTATGAATTGGAAGTAGTCCTTGTTTTGGGGCATTTGGCTTCTATGAACCAATCGCCCATCCACATCAATCCACTCGGTGTATAGACCGAAAGCGCTGACGATCGTATGCATATAGTCGACAAGCGCATTCGATCCGGCAACGCAGGTGGAAAAAGGTATCATTTGCGGTTTGTTCTTTTTAATAACCGACAATACCATGTAGAAGTCGTCGAGTGTTTGGGGCGTTGGTAATTTTAATTCGTCGAGTATATCCTGACGTATGGCAAAACTGAATTGAATATTTTGACGCTCCGATTTCTGCGGGATCGCGTAAATATTCCCGTTGGTCGTACTCAATTTCCAGCTTTCGGGAAGAATCCCCGCTTTGATATTCGGCCCGTATTGGTCAAGCAGTTTGTCGAGGGGCAAGAAGGCACCCTCGTTCAGAAGCTTATAATACTGGTTCGGCACGAGCTTAACGATATCATAATCAGAACTGGACGCCATCTCTAGGAATAATTTCTCATCGGCTTTGTCCTGGGGAAGGATGGCATACTCAACTTTATAACCGGTGCGCGCTTCAATCTCCTTTACCATCGGATCGTTCGAGGGATCAATACCCGCGCCGTAATTCCCCAGGAATTTCAATGATGGTTTGACATCGAGCGCTTTTTTTTCTT
>JBAYHM010000203.1:0-8499 GCA_041666155.1 Treponemataceae bacterium | reverse complement strand
GGTGAAACGCGCGCTTCCGGACGTCGGCAGCGTGTGGTTGATTCCGGCCGAGTAATCCCCGAGAACCTCCGCCGAAGCGGCGCCGATGAAGAGGGACCCGTAGTTTCGGAACAGCGGTGCCCAGGACGCGGCGTCCGCGACGTGCAGTTCCAAGTGCTCCGGCGCGATCCGATCGGCAGCCGCAACCGCGTCGACGCGGTCGGCGTATACGATAATAACGCCGCCGGCATCCAATGAGGCTCGCGCGGCGTCGGCGGTTGAAAGGTCGACAAGGCGGTGGGCGACGGCAGCGGAGACGCTTTCGGCGAACGCGCGGCTCGGCACCATCGCGCGGGCGCGGGCGTCGGGATCGTGCTCGGCCTGGGCCAACAGGTCCGCGGCGACAAGGTCGGGATCGGCCTCCGCGTCGGCGATCACCAGGACGTCGGTGGGGCCGGCGATGAAATCTATACCGACTTCGCCGTAGAGCATCCGCTTGGCGGCAGCCACGTACTTGTTCCCCGGACCGACGACGACGTCGACGCGCGGAATCGAGGCGGTACCTATCGCAAGCGCGGCGATAGCCTGCGCGCCGCCGACGGCGAAAATGCGGTCCGCCCCCGCAAGCGCCGCGGCGGCCATGATGCGCGAGTCCGGCAAACCGTCCGCGAGCGGAGCCGACACGACGACCACTTCGGCTACACCCGCCGCCTTGGCCGGAATGACGCCCATGAGCACCGTGGACACCAGCGGGAAACGTCCCGCGGGAACATAGACCGCGGCCTTTTCCACGGGAATCACCCGTTGGCCGTTTACCAGACCGCTTCCCATCTCTATCTCAAAATCCTTGAACTGGGCGCGCTGCGCCTGCGCGAAACGGTCGATATTGCCGCGGGCATACTCCAAAGCCGCCACTAGTTCCGGGTCGGTCCGGCTCAAATCGGAAAGGGCGCGCTCGGCGACGGACTTCGGCACCTCGAGCTTTTCGGGAGAAGAGCGGTCGAATTTGGCGGCAAAACGCCGCACCGCGGCATCACCTTCTGCGCGCACGGCAGCGATCACGTCGCGGACCGCGGCATCGACCAGATCGAGAGCGACCACCGCGGGTTCGCTAGTACTTCGAAAATCGTTCAAATCGATTATTCGCATGATTTCCGTACTATACGTTTATAAATGATGCGCCGCAACGGTCAGCCGACTTTTCTTTGACCACGGGTCGGTGGGTCCCACTCGAAGCAACCTTACTGGAAATGCGAATAAACCAATATCGCCCTTTAATATAGGTATATTTGGAGGGGCACCCTAAGGAAACCCCCAATCATGGAATATACCGACTATTACAAAGCGCTAGGCGTGGAGCGGAATGCCGGAAAAGAAGAAATTAAAAAACAGTACAGAAAACTGGCCCGGAAATACCACCCGGACGTCAATACAACCGATAAGAACGCGGCCGCTAAATTCCGTGAGATCAACGAAGCTAACGAAGTCCTATCCGACGATGAGAAACGTAAAAAATACGACGCGCTCGGTTCGGATTGGGAGCAACATCAAAACGCGGGGCCGGGGGATAATTTCGACTGGAGTAAATACGCTTCAGGAGCTTCAGGACAACCGGGAAATTCCTCGGAGAACTGGTCTGATCTCTTTGGAAATAATGACGAGACTTCTGATTTTTTCCGGAATATTTTCGGTCAAGGATTCGGTGGCCGGCAAGGCAGCAGCGCGGCTCGGAAAGGGCAAGACTTAAAGGCGGAACTCACCATCAGCTTGGAGGAAGCCTACGCGGGAGGAATGAAAAACCTCACGATCGGAGACAAGCGGATCAGCCTCAAGCTAAAGCCGGGAATATGGGACCGGCAGACCATCAAGATAAACGGCAAAGGGACTCCCGGCGCCAACGGAGCAGACAGCGGCGATCTCTACCTTACTTTTCTCATAAAAAATCATCCGGAATACCGGCTGGAGGGCACGGATCTTTTCAGGGATATTCCCGTGAGCATCTACTCGGCTTTACTCGGCACCGCCTTGGAAGTTAAGACCATCTCCGGAACCTTCAAAATAAAAATACACCCTGAAACTAAAAATGGAACCGTTCTCAAATTGAACTCAAAAGGTTTTCCCGTGTATGGGAAACCAGGGAATCACGGTGATCTCTTTCTGCGAGTGATGCTCCAATTACCCGACAAACTCACGCAGAAGGAAAAAACATTATTCAAAGAATTGGCCGCCCTCAGAAATGAAAAAACGGAAGAGGTGAAGGTATGAGCACTCAAAACCAAATAGCCCTCATTGAAGTCTGCGACTACTTTCACATCGACTTCGAGATCGTCCAAGATTTTGCCGACTTCGGTCTATATCCCACCGTTCTATGTGAGGGAGAAAAAGGAATCGAAGTTCAATACCTGGATAGGGTGAAGAAAATCATCAGCCTGTATAAAACACTCGGAATCAATAAGGAAGGCATTGAGGTCATACTGAACCTGCAGGAGAAAATATCCGGCCTTCAGGATGAAGTCGATAGCTTGCAAAATAAGGTGGAAAGTCTGAAACGGCAGTTAGGAATCAACGAGCCCGAAACGCTCAAACGTCTCGGGCTTCTGGTGGAAATCGACTACTGAGCGATCGTACCGGGCGTTCGGCGTTGAAGGAGCGCGGATCCTCTCGCGCTCCTTCCCTTACGCCTATTTACTTAGAAGCGTTCAAGCCCGCGATGCGGCCGAAGGTGAAGATATCGGCGATCGCGTTGCCGCCCAGGCGGTTGCCCGCGTGGATACCGCCGGTAACTTCGCCCGCGGCCCAAAGACCCGGAATCGGCTTACCGCTCCCGTCCAAAGCGCGCGCCTCCGTATCGATGGTCACGCCGCCCATGGTGTGGTGCAGGGAAGCTTTCCGGGGGCTGATGCAGATGCCGACGCCGGGAGTAGCGTCGATGTACCCCAGGTCGATTCCGCCCGCGAGCACGCTCTTCCCGAATTCGCCATCCTTCTGGGCCGCCACGTAGCCGTTGTACTCCGTGATCGTCTCCCGGAGCTGCGCCTCGGTGAATTTGGGAGTGCTGCCCGCGGCGGGCGAGGCGGTCGCCTTGGCCAGTTCGGCGAGGGTCTCGCCGTACCAGATGTGGCCGCCCTCGACCATCGGCTTGACCCGTTCGTCGACCGCCGTCCCCTTGAGCAGCTGTTCCGGCTTGTTCGGAGAGCCGCGGCCCGCGTAGATGATGTAGAAGATGCCCTTATCGAGGGCGAGGGACGCCTTGGCGAGCACGTCGCGCTCGGCATATTCGTCGACGAAGCGCTTCCCCTTACCGTCGATCCAGATCTGCTCGGAGGCGTCGCCCCAAATGCCGTCGGTCATCGTCCCCTTGACGGGCGACGAGGACGGCATCATCTGCGCGACTTCCATGCCGACGAGCCCTACGTTGATCTTCTGGGCCATCACGATACCGTCGCCGGTGTTGGTGCCCATGTTCGTAGACAAGGTGCGGGCGAGATGTCCTTGCCCCAATAGCGATCGTATTGCTTTACCATCGCGGCGTTCGCGGAATAGCCGCCGGTCGCGAGCACGACGCCCTTGGCGGTCTTGACGGTGATCCGGGTGCCGTCGGTTTGCACGGCCGTCGCGCCGACGATTTTCCCGGCCGCGTCCTGGATCAGCTCGGTGCCGCGGGTCTCGGTATAGATCTTGACGCCGAACTCGCGGGCCTTCTTCTCAAGCTGCGGGATGCGGTCGGCGCCGGACATGAAGCTGTGCGTCCGGGGCCACATCGCGCCGAGAACGGTGCCCAATCCTGAGCTTCCGCCGTAACTGACCTTCGTGCCGTAGGATGCGTTGAGGCCTACGCTGTCCATCCAGATGAAGGAGTCCAGGGACTTCGACGCCAAGGTACGCGCCAGGTCAAGCCGGGGAGCGACCCACTCCCCGCTCGTCATCTGCCTGAGGCCACCCGTGTAGATGTGCCACATATGGAGGGCGATCGAATCAAAGCCGGGCATATCCAAGCCGGCCGTCTTTCCGGCGTTCTTCTCGTAGAACGCCTTGATGTCGGATTGGAGTTCGGCAAGCACGCTCTTCCACTCAGGGAAGGTGTCGAATTTGAGCGCGTCGTCGCTAGGCTTGAGCGCGAGGTACGTGTCGAGGGCCTGCTTCTGGGACTTGGTCAGTTTCATCACGGCCTGGGCTTCTGAGTCCACCGCGTTGTACGCGGCGCCGGCCATCATCGTGTTTCCGCCGAGAACGGACCCCTTCTCGATGAGAATCACCTTCGCGCCCGTCTGGGCCGCGCTGATGGCGGCCGTCAGACCCGCGCCGCCGCCGCCCATGACGAGGACGTCGGCGCTCCATTCCTGGTTTTCCTTAGGAGTCGGCTTCACCTTCTTGGCTTTGAGCGCGGCGACGTCTAAGCCCGCCTTCTTCGCGGCATCCGCGACGGCGTTCTTGATGCCGGCGCTTGCGAGGGTAGCGCCGACGACGGCATCCACGCCGAGGCTTTGGTGCTCGACAATCTTGGCCGGAATCCGCTCGAAGGCTACCTTCGTCACGTTCTTGGTTTCCTTGGTCGAAAGGATATCGACTGCCGTGATCCGACTCTCTACAACAGTTATCTTTACCTTGATCGGACCTTGCATCCCGTATCCCGAACCCTCGAAGGCGCCGGATACGAGAGATGAAGCCCCTTTGGCGTCTTTTTGGTTGGTCGTGCACGCGCCGAATCCCAAGGCGATGATCAGCGTAAGCATAACAATGCAGAACTTCTTCATGTGTCCTCCTCCCGCTATACGGGTGCTTTAAGCGTAGTTCCGTTCTAAAGATCGGAGTCAAGCGAAAGGAGGCTCAAGAATAGATAAAAAAAACACAATTCCGCCGCGCGTTTTGAAAACGACGGGGGACTTTCATCGATCCGCGCATAATCGTTGGGCGATGCGTCCCATCTATAGAGTATAGTTTATCTATATACCGCTATCGGTACCGTTGATCGATCCTACCGAGAGAGTCGAATACCGCGGGAATAAGAATCAGACCGAAAGGTCGTAAAACCCCGATCCCTACTTGAGGGTTTGCCGGCAAGACTCCCGCATGATATGGTCGCAATCTATCATGAGCGGTTTCGCGGAGGTCGTGGATGCAATTCAAAATCGGTACTTTCAAGAAATTTACCGGTCTTTCGGAAGGAACTCTTCGTTATTACGAGAAAATAGGACTCATCACCCCGGGGCGAGATGGTTCGAACGATTATCGAAGGTACGACGAGGAGGATCTCCTCTCCCTCGTCCAGATCAAACAGTTGACCGGCTTCCACATACCCTTGAACGAATTGCTGGAAAGCGGAAGTCTGGACGCGCCCGAAGCCATGTACGACCTGCTCGCCGCGCACCGGAAAACATTGGAAAAAGAGATCGATGACCTGTACGAGAGGATCGCCCGGATCAAGTTGCACGAGTCCACCTTTCGGAAGATTTGCGATCAAGACCTCCGGGTTGAACGGCTGAATATCCGGGGAATTTATCGCCTCTTCATTTCGGACCCTGTCGTCTCCTCCCATCCGGAAACGGCGCGCATCACCGCCCGGTGGCTCGCGAAGATGCCCTACACCCACGCGACCATCCGCATTCCCAAAGAGGAACTCGCCGGTGAAGCCGAGGGACCTTTCTCCGTCCAAATCGGCATCGGCATGCTGGAGCGCTACTTCTCAGAGGCAGGGGAAACATTCCGCGAACCCATGCAGTATTCTCCGCCCCAAAGCTGTATCCACGGCATGGTTTTCGTCGCCGACCTGGCCTCAATCCGCAGAACGGACCTCTCGCCTTTTTTTGAGTACCTCGACCGAAACGCCCTCATCCCCGTGGACGACATGTTCGGCTGGATCGTCTATATCGCGCGCGATCGGCAGCGACCGCGGTACTGCCTAAGCCTCCGCGTCGCGGTCGCGTAGCACGCCCGCGCACGCCTGCACGAGCGCGTCCATTTCTTGGTCCGTGCCTATCGATATCCTGAGATATTGGTCGATCCTGGGCTTATTGAACCAGCGCACGAGGATGCCCTTTTCGCGTAGACCTTTGAAGAGGTCCTCGCCCCGGACCTTCGGGTGGCTCATGAAGACGAAGTTCGCGGTGGAGGGCGGCCCCTGGAAGCCGAGCTTGCGGAGCGCGGCGGCGGTCCGATCTCGAGTGGCGACGACACGAGCGTTGACCTCGTCGTAATAGGCGGAGTCCTCCATCGCGGCGACGGCCCCGGCCAGGGCGCAGCGGTCCAGCGTGTAGGAGTTGAATGAATCCTTGATACGGCGGATTCCTTCTATCAATTCTTCCTGGCCGATGGCGAAGCCGACGCGGAGGCCCGCGAGCGAACGTGACTTGGACAGCGTGTGCACGGTCAGCAGATTCGGATAGTCGGCGACCGCGGGAACCACCGACTCAGCGCCGAAATCGACGTAGGCCTCGTCGACCACGACCACCTTTTTCGCTTTGGCTTGTGCCGCGACGATGCGGAGCGCGTCTATGGCCGGCATCGCACGCGCGGTAGGCGCGTTGGGATTCGGAAAGACGACGCCGCCCGAAAGACCGAGGTAATCATCGACCTTGATCGAAAAATCTTCGGCGAGGGGAGGCGTCCTAAACGGAATGCTCCAAAGGTTCGCGTACACCGGATAAAAGCTGTAAGTGATGTCCGGGAAGAGTACTGGTGCCGGTACGGCACCTTGCGCCGGTAAGGGGCCTTGTGTCGTACCGGGACCTTGCGCGGCCACGCCTGAGACCGCGGCGCCGCTTTCAAAAAACGCGCCGAACACGAACGCGAGGATCTCGTCCGACCCGTTGCCGACGAACACGCGCTCCACGGTCGTTTTGTAGCGCTTCGCGATCGCCTTCCGCAGCTCAAGCGCGGTAGGGTCCGGGTAGAGCCGGAGCGTGTCCGCCCCCGCGGCCTTGATCGCCGCGAGCGTCGCGGGCGACGGCGGGTACGGGTTCTCGTTCGTGTTGAGCTTGATGTACTTCCGGTCGCGCGGCTGCTCGCCGGGCACGTAGGGCTCCAGGCCGCGCGTACGCGCGTTCCAATAAACGCTCATTTCTTGTGCCTCTTGTCCAGTTCAGCCATCACTTCAGCCACGCTCACACCCGCGCGGGTCATGAGTACGGTCGTGAAGTACAGAAGGTCCGCGACTTCCCAGACGGTCTCGTCGTGGCCCTTGGCGGTGCATACTTCATCGGCTTCTTCCATCACCTTTTCCCGTACGCGCTCGTCATCCAGGGTGGCGGTGTACGAGCCCGGCGTCGGATTCTTGAAGCGCTCGGTAATGATCGATTGCAGGAATTCCCAGGAATATTTATGGTCGCCGAAGCAGGTCCAGTTGCCAGTATGGCAAGTAGGACCGGCGGGCTCCACGGTCGCGAGGATAGCGTCCTTGTCGCAGTCGGTACGCATGCGCACCAATTTCAGCGTGTTGCCGGAAGTCTCGCCTTTCATCCAGAGCTTGTTCCGCGTGCGGCTGTGCATGCACAAATTGCCGCGCTTGAATGTCTCCGCGACGGCTTCCTTGTCGGCAAAACCGGTCATAAGAACCTGTCCGTCCGGGGCCTGCGCGATGACCGGCAGCATGTCCGCCTTATCCCACGACAGCGAGCGCAGGAACGCGTCGGCGAGCGCCACCTTCCCGGTGTACAAAGCCATCCCCAGTTGAACGTCGCACCCGAGCTTCGCGATAGCCTCAATCTCATCCAACGTCGTCACGCCGCCCGCGACGGTGACGGAGCAGGACACCGACTCCCGCAGCTTCTTTACCTGGTCCAACGCGATGCCCGTCATGGTGCCTTCTCGTTCAGTGCAGGTAAACAGCAGTTCGATCGCGTAGGGTTCCACAAGTTTGGCCGACTCATACAGGTCCAGGCCCGTCTCGGTTTTCCAGCCGTCCACGACGATCTTGCCTTCCCGCGCGTCCACCGCGACGATGACCCGCTCGCGCCCGATTTTGGAGGATAGCGCCTTGAGAAATTCAACATTCACCGCGAACTCGCCGCCGGCGATACCCACGCCTTTTTTCCCCGGCGCGCGGAAGGCCATCGACCCAACTATGATTTTCTTTGCCCCGAGGCTCACCAGTTCCTTGGCTCGCTCGATCGTCTTGATCCCGCCGCCCACCCGGCAATCGCACTTGCGCAGTAGAGACTTCACCATGGCGTCGTTGGAACCCGAACCGAGCGCCGCGTCCAGATCGATGATCGCGACTTCACCGTATTTGTCAAAATCGGCGGCTAAGGCGTCTGCGTCGTCGCGCTGCAATACCAAGTCCCGGCCCTGTTTGAGCTGGACCACTTTCCCGTCTTTAATATCGATAGAAGCGATTACCATCTGACGCAAGCTCCTTTCAACTCGGCGTGTTTCTTTATCTCAGCGATAGTCGTTTGCCCGAAGTGCAGCATGGATGCCACCAAGGCAGCGTCCGCGTCTCCCCAGCGCGCGTCGGCGGGCACGGCAACCGGCCATTCCGCTTCCCAGCCTTTCGGAGGCGGCGCGATGGCTTCGGCAATCTGG
>JBAYHM010000202.1:0-8606 GCA_041666155.1 Treponemataceae bacterium | reverse complement strand
TCGGCACGATCATCCCCGCCGGCCGCGTCGCGGGTACGGTGCTGCCTGCCCTAGCGCGCGAACTCGGCCTGGATGCCGGCGTAAAAGTCGTCAGCGGGGGCCACGACCAATGCCTGGCGGCGCTCGGGGCGGGCGCGATTTCCGGCGGCTCGGCCGCGTGCGGCATCGGCACGGTGGAATGCCTGACGCCGGTCATGGACAGCGTCCCGGACCTGGACTCGCTGCGCTCTCTTTCCTTGAATATCGAACACCACGTGGTGCCCGGGAAATACGTTAGTTTCATCTACAACCAGGCGGGCAGTCTGCAGAAATGGTTCGCCCGCGCGTTCGCCGCGGCCGAATGCGCATCTCTCGGCTGCGCGGATGGCAGTCCCGAGCTGTTCGAGCGGCTCGGAGCGGAAATGCTCGACGGCCCCTCGGGTCTCCTAGTGTTCCCCTTCTTCGAACCGACCGGCGCTCCGCTGTTCATGTCGGACCACAGCGGCTGCATACTCGGCTTGACGACCGCCACGACGCGGGGCCAGATCCTGAAGGGCATACTTGAAGGCGCCGCTTATTATTTCGCGGACAGCCTGGAAACCCTCTCGTCCGTCGGGGGCGCTACCGACCGCTTCATCGCGACCGGCGGCGGCGCGCGCTCGGATCGCTGGCTGCAGCTCAAGGCGGATATCTTCGGCCGCCCCTTCGTGCGGGCCGCGCATACGGAGGCCGGTACGCTCGGCGCCGCCATTCTGGCCGGGACCGCCGTTGGGGAGTTCGGCGGCTTCGGAGAAGCCGTCGGCGCGTTCGCGGGGGAAGGCCGTGTTTTCGAGCCGAGGACGAGCCATGCGGCCCGATATCGGGAAATGTTGGGCGCGTACCGCCGAATCTATCCGGATCTGCGCAATCGGCTTCCCTCGGAGTGTTCCCCATGAAAGCGATAGTTTTCGGCGCTGGCAACATAGGCCGAGCCTTCATCGGCAGACTGTTCTCGGAGAACGGCGCGTCCACGGTCTTCGTGGACGTCCGGGCCGATATCGTCTCGGAGCTGAACCGCCGCCGCGAATACCCCATCGTCGTCAAGGATACCGGCAAGCCTGACCGGACGATCATCGTCGGAAATGTGGGCGGCCTGCTCGCGGGTGACGCAGCGGGCGTCCGTGCCGCTTTGGTAGAAGCAGACTTCGTGGCGACCTGCGTGGGCCTGCGCGCACTGCCGTACATCGCGCCCGACTTGGCCGACGGCCTTCGCGCCCGTTGGAAATTCTCCGGCCGGCCCTTGGACCTCATTCTGGCGGAGAACGTGCACGATGGAGACGCGCTCCTGCGCGGCCTTTTGAAACCTCTCCTTCCGGCCGACTTCCCCCTTGAACGCGCGCTGGGCGTCTCTCGGGCAGCCGTCGGCAAAATGGTCCCCGTCATGACCGCCGAAGAAGTCGCCCGCGATCCTCTGGCGGTGTTTTCCGAAGGCTTCAACCGCCTTGTCGTAGACGGTCGCGCGTTCCGCACGAAAATCCCGCCCTTCGCCGACCTCCAGGCAGTGGACGACATCGACGCGTTCATGGACCGCAAGCTGTACCTGCACAACCTGGGCCACGCCGCCGTCGCGTATTTCGGCCACGCTGTCCGGCCGGACGAACGCTACGTTTCCGGCGCTGTCGGTATCCAGGAAGTTTCAACTCGCGTGCGCGAGACGATGGCCTGCGCGTCGGAGATCCTTTTCCGCGCGCACCCGGCCGCCTTCACCCGCCTTGAGCTGGACGCGCACGCGAACGACCTCCTGGCGCGCTTCGCCAACGTCGGGCTCAAGGATACCGTGCACCGCGTCGGGCGGGACCTGCGCCGCAAGCTTTCCCGCGAAGACCGCGTGCTGGGCGCCGTCCGCCTCGCCGAATCCCTGGGCGTCGACTGGACGCCGATCGCCCGAACCTTCTTCGCCGCGCTCCGCTTCGGCGCGGCCGACGAAAGGGGCGCGCCCGCCCCCGACGACGCCGCTTTCCTCACCGATGCGCGCGCTTCAGAAATCGGCGACATCCTTGTTCGGCTGTGCGGCATGGACGCCCGCGAAGACGCTTCCTGCATCGAGAAATTCATCGCCCTGGATCGCGAACTCCGACCGGGCGCCGGCAGAACCTAAGGAGAAAAGCATGTCCGACATGAAAGCCCTGATGGAAAAAGCGAAGGACGCCCATATCGTCGTTCCCGCCTTCAATATTCCGTACTTGCCCATGATGGAAACGATCGTCGACGTTCTGCGCGAGCGGAACGCGTTCGCGCTCATCGCCGTCGCTCGGCTGGAATGGGTCAAGTTCGAATCCGGCAGCCAGAAGGCGATCGCGGACGAATACCATCGTATCGGCGACCGCACGCATACGCGCCTCCATCAGGACCACGTGCCGGTAATCGATGAAGATAACCTGACGGTCGATTACCTCGCGGATATCCGAAGGGCTCTCCAGCTCGGCTACGACTCGGTCATGATCGACGCGTCCCGCCTGCCGTTCGAGGAAAACATTGCGGCCACCGCCGAAGTCTGCCGCCTGGCGCACGAGCGAGGTGTCCCCGTCGAAGCCGAACTCGGCTCGGTCATGGGCCACGAAGCGAAGCCCTCGAAAGACTACGAGGAGATATTCGCCAAAAGGATCGGGTTCACCGACCCTGCCGACGCGGAAGAATTCGTGAAACGCACCGGCGTTGACTGGCTCAGCGTCGCCGTCGGCAGCGTGCATGGATCGATAAATCCCGCCTCCAAAGGCAAGGAGAAAATCGCCGCGCGCATCGATATAGAACACCTGGCCTCCATCGACGCGCGCACGCGCATACCGCTCGTGCTCCACGGCGGATCGGCTATCCCCATCGACTACCTCAAGAAATCGTTCCAGCACGGCATCTGCAAGCTGAACATCGCGGCCGATCTCCGCAAACCCTACGAAGCGCTGTTCGCCGCGTCTCCGGAAGCCGCCCTGGCGGCCGTCCGCGAAGCCATGCACCGCTGCGTCGACAGCTTGGGCATTGATGGAAGCGCAAAGAGTCTGGGTTTGAGCCGCACGTGAATATCGGGAACCCGACTTGCGCGCAAAACTGAATATTTCTATTAAGGTAATGTACTTAAGTCGGATCAATCTTGACGATCCCTCTGTTTTGTGGTAGAGCTGAAGGACGAGGAAGGCATGAATGGCCATGACCCCTTGACGACCCTTCGGGCCGATCCTGACCAAAATTATTCTCAAATCGATCAATCGTTCGAGGATTGCGTCGTTGTCAATTCCGGTCTGCAGGCCTTGCTGGACGACTTCCGCCTCACCTTCGGCGTGCATATCCGCCTCTTCTCCCCCTCCGATCGCCTACTTCTCCAAAGCCCCATGGGAAACCGTTCCGCTTTTTGCGGGAAAGTGGGAAAGGACCTCGTCGATCCGCACAAATGCTACGCCCAGGTCAAGAGGATGCGCCATCTCGCGTCCGACCGCATGGGTCCTCTCGTGTTCACCTGCCACGCCGGGCTGCGCTACTGCCTCTTCCCCTTCGTCGCCGCCGACAAGCTGATAGCCATAGCCGAAATCGGAAACTTCCACTTCGGCGAAGCGCCCAGCGACGAAGTCCTCCTGGAATGGCGCAAAAAACTCGGCGACGCCGAAGGCCTCCTCCGCGACTTCGCGGCTCTTCCCCGTTTCGACCTTTCCGCGGAAGACCGTCTGGTCCGCATGTTTTCCCTTGTCGCCGAACACGCCGTCAACGCCCGCCTCATCGCGCTCAGGCAGAACCCCCTCTTTGAGAAAGTCGTCGCCTACATCCGGGAATGCATCACCTTTCCGCACATCGGCATAGACGATGTCGCGCGCCATGTGAACCGCAGCCCTTCCACCGTCTCCCACGTCGTCAAGAAGGAATCGGGCATCTCCTTCTCTCAGCTCGTGATAGAGGAAAAACTCAAAGCCGCCGAATCCATGCTCGCCGCCAATCCCGTCAAGCCGATCGGCGAACTCGCCGACGAACTAGGCTACTCGGACCAATTCTACTTTTCACGCCTCTTCAAGAAATACCGCGGCGTCTCCCCGAGCGAGTACGCCAGAAGCTATCCCCGGTAGCCGCTTCCTGTTCAGCCCGGAAACGCGCTCCAAATAAAAGGGGAGCCTGCCTTTCGGCGAGCTCCCCTGATAGTCCCGAAGCGATGTGCGCTTAGAACTTATACTCGTCGATATTCTGCGGCGTGAAGATCAGCGGCTTGCCGTAGACGATCTCCCCGTCCTTGCCGACGGTGAACTCGCCGAGCTTTCCGGCTTTCACTTTTGAACCGACGACGTTCTTGAGCGTGCCGTCCAAAGAAGCCTTCGCGACGTATACGGACATGTAGCCGAGCATGGCCGGGTCCCAGATGAAGAACGCCTTCTGGGAGCCGTCCTTGAGGTAGGAGCGGATGGAAGAGGGAAGCGCGACGCCGGTGGCGAAGACTTTGCCGACCTTGCCGGCGCTCTGGATGGCGCGCGCGGCGGCGGGGGCGGAAACGGCGGAAGAGGAGATGATGCCGCGGAGATTGGGATAGGCCTGCATCAGGTTGATGGAAACTTCGATGCTCTTGGCTTCGTCGTCGCCGGCGAACTGGGTGGACACTGGTTTGAACATCTTGTATTTGGCTTCGGTCTGACACAGTTCGGTCATGATCTTGATGTGGGCCATGTGGTTCGGGCTGGTGGGGGATGCGGCGATGAACGCGAGTTCTCCGCCCTCGGGAGCGTTGAGCAGGGCGCAGTCGAGCATGGCGCGGGCGGCGCCTTCGTAGGACATCTGGTTGCAGAAGAAATCCCGCGCGTTGGCCGCGGTGTCCGCGTCGTAGGAGATGACTTTGATTCCTTTAGCCATGGCCTTCACTAAGGGCGGAGCGACGGCGTTCAGGTCAATGGCCGACACGATGATGGCGTCCGGTTTCTGGGACACGATGTTCTCAAGCGACTGCACCTGGAGCTGCACGTCGGCTTGCTCCGATCCGGTGTAGACGAAATCCACGCCGAGTTCCTTCGCGGCTTCCTTGGCTCCGTTGGCGCAGACTTCAAAGTAGGAAAGTCCGGTGAACTTCGGATTCATGAAAATGCGGTACTTCTTCGCGCTTGAAGAGCTTTCGGCTCCTCCGGACGCGAACACGCTTCCCGCGACCAGCGAAAGCGCTACTGCAAGGGCGATTGTCTTCTTCATACAAAAACCTCCTTTTTTTCTAACGGGATCAACGATCCCGAGCTTACCGAAGTTTGCTATTTCACCGATGTCCTGAAGGAAACGGCGAAATTGGAGACGAGAACGGCGGCTATGAGGAGCGCACCGATGATGAGCTGCTGAATGGGTCCGGCGATGTTCGCGAGTCCCATGCCGTTGCGCAGCGTCCAGAGGAACAGGATGGAGAACAGGACGCCAAGGACATTGCCTTTCCCGCCGTTGATGTCAACTCCGCCGAGGACGACGGAAGTGATGACGGCCAGGATGACGCCGTTGGCGTTGTCGCCGCGCGCCGAGCCGTACTGTCCGACGAAAATCCAAGCTCCCAGCGCGGCGGTCAAAGCGGAAAGGACATAAGCGGTAACCTTGGTCCCCGCGACGGAAATTCCCGAATACGCGACGGCGTTCGCGTTGTTCCCGATGGCGTAGACGCGTCTTCCGAAGGTCGTAAAATGCAGGACGACGACGAAAAGGACGACGACGATGAAGAAAACCGGGAGCATGAGCGGTATTTCCGTCTCCCCGATGAGTGTCCCGCCGAGGTATTTGTACGAATCGCTGAAGCCGGTATAGCCGACTTCGGAACCGATGATGAAAGCCACGCCGCGGAACGCGCCCATGGTGCCCAGCGTAACGGCGAGCGCGGGCAGCCTCATTTTCGCGACAAGCAGTCCGTTCACCGCGCCCAGACAGGCGGCGACTAGGAATATCCCGATTACGGCGAGCGGCAGAGGTACCGAAGCCGCGGAAGCTTTGGCGAGCAGCACCGTACAGACGGCGAGGATGGAAGGGAGGGACAGATCCATCTCCCCGGTGACGATCACCGTCATGAGTCCCAGCGCCATGATGCCGGTGAATACGAAATTACGCGACGAATTGAAGAGCTGCCCGGATTCCAAATAATAGGGCGAAAGCTGCGTGGCCCAGGCGGCCGCGACGGCGATGAGGCCCAGGAGTATAAGTTCCCATCGATGCTTGTTGACGTTTATCCGTATTGCGTCCACGTTGTTATCCCTTATGCCTGAACATTTTCTGGATGCGACGCTCAATGCCGGCGTCAAGCGCTATTGCCGCGACGATTGCCGTGCCCTGGATGAACATGCGCCAAAATTCCGGCGCGTGCGCCAGCACGAGCCCGTTGTCTATGGACGATAGGATGAGCGCGCCGAAAAGCACGCCGAAGAGGTTTCCCGATCCGCCGGTGGTGCTGACCCCGCCTAGGACGACGGCGGCCAGCGCGATCATCTCCCAGTCGCGACCTAGGTTGACCGTCACCGTACCGACGCGGGAAACGTAGAGGAACGCGGCCAAGCCCACCAGCGCGCCTGCCACTGCATAGGCGAACAGCACGACGCGGTTGGAGCGCAAGCCGTAGAAGACCGCCGCTGCCGGATTGGATCCGACCGCGTAGACGCGGCGGAACAAGGGGACGTTACGCAGCAGCTGGTTCAGAACGAAGACGACGGCGAGCGCAAGGAGGACAATAAGCGGGACGCCGAATACGGTGGCGTCCGCGCCCCTGATCATCCACTTCGGCAGGTCCCCCGACGGAACCTCTATGCCATGGCCGATGATGTAGGTTATCCCGCGGAAGATGGAGAGCGTTCCGAGCGTCGCCACTATGGACGGCACTCGCCCGTAGGAAACCGCTAGTCCGTTCAGCAAGCCGAGCGCCAGGCCGATCGCGACGGCGACGATGACGATGAGCGGTCCCGACGAGGGGAACGCCGCCGCGAATTTCGCGGCGACGTAGCCGGCTAAGCCGATGACGGAACCGACCGACACGTCCAGGTTCCGCGTCAGGACGACCATGGCTTCCGCGCAGGCGACTATTGTCAGGAGCGCCGCGTTGAACGCGATGATCTTCATATTCTGCAGCGTAAGGAAGTTGGGCGTCGTGAGGGAAAACACCACCGCGACGGCGATGAACGAAAGGAAAACGCTCACCACCCTGAGCCGCAGGGTATTCCGGGACACCTTCGCGGCTAAGCCCATCCTGAAGTCCCTACCGTTCGGGACTGTAGAGTCAAGCGCCGCGCTCATTCGTGACCTCCGGCTGTCGCCACGCCTACGTGCATGGACGCGGCGCTCATGATTTTTTCCTGCGTCGCTTCGGCTTTCGGGAATTCCGCGACGATGCGCCCCCCGGCCACCACCAGCACTCGGTCCGACATACCCAGGATTTCCGGCAGGTCGGAAGAAATCAGCAGCACCGGGAAACCGGCGGACGCCAATTCCGACACGCGCTGGTGCACCTGGGATTTGGTCCCCACGTCTATCCCGTGTGTCGGTTCGTCCAGGAGGAGCACCTTCGGGACGGTGGCTAGCCATTTCGCGAGCACAACTTTCTGCCGGTTGCCTCCCGAAAGGCTGGAAACGGGGGAGTCCATCCCCGCGCTCTTGATCTCAAAGTCCTCGGCGTACTTCGCCGCGAAAGAATTTTCTTTGCGGTGCCGGACCAAGCCGACCGTCGCGACGCGGTCCAGCGCGGCCAGGCAGATATTGCTGGAAAGGCCCAGCGGCGTGATGATGCCGTTGAGGTCGCGGTCTTCGGGGATGTACGCGATGCCCAGCTTCATCATTTGCCGGGCGCTCCGCGGCGTCGTTTCCGCTCCTTGGATCACGACGCTCCCGGACGTCGGTTTGCGGATGCCGAAAATCGTTTCAGCAATCTCCGTCCGCCCGGCGCCGATCAAACCGGCCATGCCGACTACTTCACCGCCGCGGATGGAAAAACTGATGTCCTCGAATACGCCCGAAAGGGAGAGCAACTTGGCCTCGAACATCGGCTCCTCGCTGACCGGAGCCTCTACCCGCACAAACAGGGAAGACAGGTCTCGGCCGACCATGAGCTGAACCATATCCTGTTCGGACAAGTCGACGGCGGGAGAAGTCGCGATATGCTCGCCGTCGCGGAGGACGGTGATGGAGTCGGCGATGCGCCGGATTTCCTGCAGGCGGTGGGAGATGAACACGACCGAGACGCCCCGCGCGGTGAGCGATTCCACCACTCTGAAGAAGCGCTCCGCCTCCGACGGCGTAAGCGACGCGGTAGGTTCGTCAAGGAAAAGGAGTTTAAGGTCGGCGCACATCGCGCGGACAATCTCCACGAACTGGATCTCGGCGACCGTCCGGCCGGCCAGCGGCGAACGGGGATCTATATCAGCGCCCAATTCCTCCAGCATGCGCCGGGCTTCCCGGTACATGGCGCCTTTGTCCACCAAGCCGAAACGCGTTTTCGGGTAGATGCCCATGAAGATGTTTTCGGCGACGTCCAAATGCGGGAACAATTTCGGGTCTTGGTAGACAGCCGTGATTCCCGCGGCGCGCGCGTCTATGGGTGTTTCGAAGCGGCAGGGAATACCGTCCAGGAGAATTTCTCCCGAATCGGGCCGTTCCATGCCAGTGATCATTTTTACCAG
>JBAYHM010000201.1:0-8629 GCA_041666155.1 Treponemataceae bacterium | reverse complement strand
GTTTCGGCGCGGTATGACCACACCTTGCGTGCCGGTAAGACCCATTTTTAAGCAAACGGAGAAAAATCCTTCGATTTTTTCGCTAATGCCTCCGACCGGTTGCACCGAGCCCAACTGATTTACGCTTCCGGTAATTGCCAGGTCTTGGCGCAACGGAAGGCCGGAAATCGCGGAGAGTATAGTGCATAACTGTGCCGCGGTAGCCGAATCGCCATCGATTTCAGTGTACGACTGTTCAAAGCAGAGGCTAGCGGTGACGGAAAGTGGAAAATTCCGCGCATAGCGGCTACGCAAATACCCGGAAAGAATAAGTACCGCTTTGTCGAATATTTCGCCAGAAAGGCCAGATTCGCCTTCAATGTTGATAACGCCGCCGTTTCCGGGCGCGACTCGTGCCGAAACCACGACAGGACAACCGAAGGCGTAGTAGCCACGGTCATGGACGGCAAGTCCGTTGACTTTACCTATCTCCCAGCCTTCAAGCTCAATGAGGATTTCACCGGACAGTACCATGGATTCGAACTTATCTTCAGGGAGTTTGTGCAAATAGGCTCTCATTTCGATAGCTCGGCGTATCGCAGTCGCGTCCAATTTATTTTTACCATCTTTTGAGGCCCACCAGTCCGCTTCTCGCAGAAGATCCGCAATGATGGAAAAGCGGGTACTAAGCTGTCCCCTGTTTTCTGCAAGGCGGACACTGCGTTTCATAACCGCTGCAGCACCATCGGAAGTAAGGGGGCGAAGTTTGTCATCAGCAACGACTTTTCTGAGGAAGGCGGCGTAGTTACCTTCGTTTTCAGGTGTTCGTTCCATAGTGGAATCGAATTCTGCGCAAACTTTGAATAATTTCTGGAAATCGGGATCGGTTTGATAGAGAAGATCATAACTGAGCTCGCCGCCGATCAGCACCACTTTCAAACATACGTCAATTGGTTCTGGTTTTAATAAGATGGGTTGGGTTATGAGTCCGGGTGGATTGTGAATTTCTACAATCCCTGTTTGGAGAACGCGCTTCAAATATTGCCATGCGTCATCGTCGGACAGGATATCCTCAGCACGTAGGACCAGGACGCCGCCCGATGCCTTCAAACTCTATCCTGCGCGGATCCGCAGGTAGCCTGCGCGGCCGTCGTCGCCTAGTTCACCATCAAGATCGATTGTTCCCACAAGGTTGGCTAGTGTCGGTCGATTCTCAAAAATTATAGGCGGCTTGATGGGGCCGGTCCTATCCACAAGAATGTTTACTCCGTAGCGGGAAAGGGGCGATGTCCGTTTCCTGCGTGAACCGCGTTCTTCATCGATACGTGTTTTATCAAAGAAGAACAGATGGGAGCAGATATCCTCTTTTAAAGATTCAAGCCAGGCAACATTTATGGGATCAAGAATCTTTTCCTGCATTATTTTTATTTGTGATTCAATAAGAGGCGAGACCATTTCACGGCGCAGTGCCCTTACGCTACGGTCGATATCGGTTCGAGAACGTTTAAGGTTTTGGAAAACAGACTTCATTTTATCCATCAGGCCGTAATAACGTTCACGGAGAGCGCTCCATTCGGTTTCAGAGATGTTCCCGGCGGTTACCTGGGCCTGGAGCTCATCGAAGCTAGAGGTTTGTCCATCCCTAAGGGGAACCAGATCAGTAGATTGTTCGGTTCCTTCGGAAACTTGGATGATTTGGAAACCCGAGCTAGCAACTTCCGCTTCAAATTCGGATAAGGTTTTGTTTTCCAAGCGTTCGAAATCCGAAACGAGGGCAGCGCGTTTGTTTTTGAATGATTCGCTTTCCGAAAGGATTGATACAACGCGTTTTGTGTCCTCAATCAGTTCGTGGACGTCATGTTTGAAGTTTATTGCCGTTCCCGCCGGAAAAGTGAGGATTCGCGGTTCAAGCGGTTTACTAAAATCGAAAACGGCTACTTTATCTTGCAGGAGGGTAGGGCTTGGGTTATAGTCTAAAAGTGCTTTAAGGAGTGCGGTTCTCCTCCCCGTTCCCGGCAATCCCATGATAAAAATGTTGTAGCCTTTTGACTGAATTCCGAGTCCAAGGGAGAGGGCTGTCAGGGCTCTTGTTTGTCCGATGATGGTGACGGCGTCGGATTCTTCGCTCTCATGGGCGTCGGAGAGCCTGAATACGATTTCACCAGTGGAAAGTTCATGGGGAGAGAGAGGCATTGGTGTCTCCTTAATAACTTTCACTATCGGAACAACCGAACGGCCCGTCAAGGGCGTGGTTATTAGGGGGCAAAAATGATATCGGCGGAAGATGTAAATGGCGTTGTTTTGTATAAGGACCAAGATCACAGTTTCATTTGGCTCGGAGCGGACACGGAGGCATCTTCCGGTGTCGTGCAGACGAATCAATATTTAATTATTGACCATGGCCGCGGCGTTCTATTAGATCCGGGTGGAATCCATCTGTTTGCGCGCGTCGTGGCAACCGTGAGCCGATACATTTCGTTGGATCGCATCGATACCATATTTTTCTCCCATCAGGATCCCGATGTTTCTTCAGGAATCGCGCTATGGCTTGGACTTACAACGGCTAAAATATACGTTAGTTCACTGTGGATCCGCTTTTTGCCTCATTTCGGTATTGTTGACCTGAGCCGGGTTGTGGGGATTGAAGATTTCGGGTCAAGCCTAAAATTCCAGTCAGGAAGCGCGCTCCGATTCATTCCCGCCCACTTTCTACACTCAACGGGAAACTATACCGCTTTTGATGAACGTTCCGGCATATTGTTTTCAGCCGATATCGGCGCTGCAATATTTCCGGCGGGAAAGGAAACGGTTTTTGTTGGTGATTTTGATACTCACCTGCCGTTAATTGAGGGGTTTCATAAGCGATATATGACGTCGGGAAAGGCTACGGCCAAATGGTCGAAAATGGTTTCAGCCCTGTCTCCAAAAATGATCGCACCGCAGCATGGGGCCATATATAAAGACGTCGCCGTTTCCCGATTCCTTGATTGGTTCAGCAAATTGGAATGCGGTATCGATCTCCTTGATTCGATTTACAAAGTGTAGGTGGCGGATATGATTGATGAAAACGACTGTCACGAAAACTATGCCCTAGCGATTCGTCGCTTTGTGAAAGGTTATAATAAAAGCATCGTGCTGAATGCGGTAACGTCGCATTCTCTGGGAATCATCGGGCATAATCTTGAGGGAATCGGATCGAATCTGTCTACCATCGTCGCGGCGTTCGAGGAAATTCGCGCGACAAGTGAAACCACCTCGGGTAATGCTGATCGTATCGATTCGATGATGGACGGTATTCTGACCAAAAATTCCGTCACCGGTGATGGAATAAACCAACGAGTAGCGGATGTGGATAAGGCTGCCGATAGTGCCTCGCGTTTAGCGGCGTTATTTGCCGATCTGGCTGAAAAGGCCCGACGCATAGAATCGGTAACTGGAGAAATCCAAGATGTTTCCGATAGGACGAATATCCTGGCTATCAACGCATCGATAGAAGCCGCTCGCGCCGGATCAGTGGGAAAGGGTTTTAGAATAATCGCGAATGAGGTCAGGACCTTAGCGGGGCAGACCGGCGACTTTGCGAAGACCATCGAAACCACTATTGATGATTTCCAATCGGTCGTCGGGGAGATCACCAAAGAATTAACCGGTTTTACGTCTATGCTGGCGACATTCAGGGAATCTTTCCGGACTATCCTCTCGGGGTTTCAGGATAATGCGCGAGCTGTCGACGATACGGGTCAGTTTCTCAACCAGATAGCTGGATCCATTCGGGAAGAAACGACTGCGTTGACCGAGGGCCTCAAATCATTAGAAGCGATCTCTACATCCCTACAAGATACCCAAGTGGTATTCGGCGCATTGTTGAAGACTCACGACAGTCTCGATCGCATTCTGGATAAAGAAGGGCAGCGCCAACATTGAACGATCTATTAATTCTTGAATCCGTCATCGCTGGTCTTTTGCTGATCTACATCATACGGCCGTTCGTCCGGAAATTTCGCGGTGTAGACGGATTGAGCGCTCTACCCGGGATCTCATTTTTATTGAGTATCGCGGTTTTTCCTTCGTTCGGATTTCGTCCTGAACTGATACCGCTGGCGTTTTTTGCTTTGCTCGCTTTTGTTGGGAGTCTGCCTAGGCTTGTTGATATCGCCCGGAGACTGCGGACGGACGACTATGGAGAACGGCAGCCGATTCTTGCGCTTGTTTTTATTATTTTTCTATTCGGCACCTACGCATTCTCCGTTGTTTTTTCCCCAATCAACCAACAAGCGCCGATGAGGGTGGGGACCGCCGCTTCCATTGAAGTCCTGGACGTGGCACGGAAGGTCACGATGGAACTGCTGATAGGTGGTATGGAAAAAGAGGGAGTCGCGGAACCTTACCCGCTCGTTATTTTCGGGCCCCCGCTATTGGGTTCTTCAGGGATGACGGATACTTACCGTGCCGAATTAGCTGGGAAAGGATTTTCAATCGTGACGTATTCGCGGCCGGGATTGGATTTTCCCGCGACTGGAGCCGACGGGCGTTCCCGATTTCCTCGAATGAATATCGCGTTCGATTCGATTGTATCTTTGTTGTGGGGACATGATTTTGCGTTCGCTGCTGAGGCGGGTGCGCGTATTGAGAAAGAACGGCTGGATGATTTGCGGTTCATTGTCGAGTATATCCGTTCGAAAATCACGTCTGGAGACGAGCGTTTCAGGAATATCGACGGATCACGGATTTCTATCGCGGGTTATGGTGCGAGCGGAGCTGCCGCTCTAATGTATGCCGCTGAAGCAGATCCCGCTTTTATTAGGTCGGTCGTGGCTATTGAATCGCCCGTATATTCATATTTGTCGGTTGAGATGAAATCGAGTATCTCAGAGGAATCGGAAAAAAAGGATTCGACTATCTACGGAAGCGTCGTCAGATTAATCGGTGGGATCAAAAAAACGCTAACCGTACGTAAAGTGCTAGGGCCTAACCGTGGGAATGAAATCGAGCGGTCGGTGAAAGTGCCGACCATGATTCTTGTATCAGACTGGATTCGGGATGTATCGGCGCGTGATACTCGATACGCGACATTGGTTCGAATCATGCATTTTTCAAAAGTTCCCTGCTCTATCATTTCTATCGCCGGCGCGGGGCCTACCCATTATGCGGATATCCTCTCGGATTATCCCGTATACGCTTTTTTTGCCCAAGGACGTGATAAGTTCATTCCCCGGAATACTCCGTTTGCGCCTCAAGCCGCCGCTCTTTCCGCATCATTCATCCATGGCACGCTGTATGATACGAAAGCGAGTTCAGGCGTCCTCATAGAAAAAAACAAATGATGCCGCTATACTTGGTTTTATGACTGCTCGCGATTTAGACCGATATTTCCGTTCATTTCTAGAACTTGATAACTTCGCTTCCTGCGATTCTTCCTTAAACGGATTGCAAGCGGACAACGATGGGTGCGAGATTTCGAAGGTTGCTTTCGGAGTTGATGCGTGTTTGGAAACCTTTGAACGGGCCGCGAAATGCGGCGCTCAGTTGTTGTTTGTTCATCACGGACTTTTCTGGGGAAAACCAATCGCAATCAGCGGTGTGCATCGCCGCAGGATTGCCGCGTTGATCCGACATAATATAGCGCTTTTCGCGGTGCATTTACCGCTAGACCAACATCCGCAAGTAGGAAATAATGCCGCGCTCTCTGAATTGCTTGGCATTGAGGATCCAAAACCTTTTGGTGAATACCATGGTAAGAAAATAGGTTATAAGGGAACGCTGAGGTCTCCCCTTACCATCGAAGAAGCGGCAAAAAAAATAGAGTACATGGGACGTCCCGCTCCGACGTTGCTGCCGTTCGGACCAAAAGAAAATCGAAGCTGCGCGGTAATTTCCGGCGGGGCCGCTTACGAAGCGCTACAGGCATTGGACGAGGGAATAGATCTGTATGTCTCCGGCGAAGCGAATCACGGTATGTACCATAACGCCCTGGAAGGGAAATTGAATGTTATCGCCGGTGGCCATTATTCGACCGAGGTGTGGGGCGTACGTAGAGTTATGGCTAAACTTGCCGCCGATACTGGAATCGAAACGGAATTTCTTGACGCGCCTACGGGCTTGTGACGGGAATCGGGGAGAGGGTAATGACAAAGGAAAAGTCGCGGGAGAAACTGCTTCCGTTGATCTTGATTGCGCTCGTAATAATCGTCGACCAACTTTCTAAGGCCTGGATCGTCACTAACTATCCTGGAGACGGGATCTTTATTAAGGATCTTTTCGATAACGATTTTCTGTGGATAATCCATGTGCGTAATAAAGCGATCGCGTTCAGCATCGGCAACGGTTTGCCTGATAGTGTCCGGATGGTTCTCTTTATTGCTATTCCGCTGGTGGTACTTGCGGGGCTCATCGTGTACTATCTGAAAACGGACGAATTTACCGGTTTTCAGCGCTGGGCCGTGTGTGGAATCGTTGGTGGCGGCTTGGGTAATCTGATTGATCGAATGTTTCGTCCGAGTGGCGTTGTTGATTTCGTCAGCATTAATTTTTACGGACTTTTGGGACTTTCACGTTGGCCGACGTTCAACATCGCAGATTCGAGCGTAGTAGTTTGCGGGTGTCTCCTATTCGTGAGTGTTTTATTCTCAAAGGGGCCCCGGCGGGAGGAAGAAAAAGCGTGAACAAGAAAGCTAACACAGTGTTTTTTTTAATTGGAGCAACCGTCTTTAATGTGTTAATTACGATCGTTTCTTTTCTCGTACTGATCGTTTTGTACGGACGCTTGCTTGCTCCGCTTCTTCCCGAAAGTGCGGCGGCCTGGGGATTGCCGGTCATTTTCGTCGCGGCGATCGCGATAGCATTTTTCGTCTATCGGGTCGCGGTGAAACTACTGCTTAAAAGGTTCAAGGCTGAGGATATATTTGGTTCTCTCAGTAACCGTCGGAAAGGGAACGATTGACGTCTCGCTGATATAGTTCCTGGTAGACGTAGCTTCTTGTTTTCAGCTTATCTTTGACAGCCTGGGAAAAGGGAATGAAACGCCAAAAGATACCGCGTACTTCTTTTTCCAAGCGTTGAATCGCATCGCTTTCTTTAGTAATCCACGTCACATAGTCCTGGATGAAGTACTCTTTGACGTCACCTTTTAGTTTCTTGGAAACGAACCATTGGTAATAGTTTCCCGTCAGGCCTTCTTCCATCCAATAATATGAAGCTTTTTCTTTAGCGACTTGCCAGCGGAGATCGGCCGTGGCGGTCAGAATGGCGATCTGAAGGTTTTTGGGGTACATGGGAACGGCAATGCGACCGCGACTAGTCGCCCTATTGAAGCGGTCAAAGGGTTCCCAACAAATTCCAGTTTCGCCGAAACTGGGTAAGAGCACGACGTAGGGGACTATGCGATTCATTTTATTTTTGTAAGATCGGCAAAATGCTTCTGGATCGATGCTTTCAAGCCAAGTCAGCTGTGTAATCATGTTCTCACGCGTTGCGATATCGTTCGGATTTGATCGGAAATATTCCTTGGAAAGCATAGGAAAGTGGTTTCCTTGGCGGCCGATAGTCAATTTGGTCATTTGTTTTATCGTATCAAACTCTGTGTCGATGGCTTGGATATCTACAGCCACTCCACCACCCGATTCGTTAACTTTCCCTTCAAGAACTCCTAGATCGGCATTTGCCTGATCAAAGTCCTCAAGAATTTTCACAAGCTCACGATCGGTACGAATCATGTTCTTCATCAATTCTTGAATATCATTGAACAAGCGCTTTTGAGGTTCCGTATATGCTGATTGGAAATCTGGAAAATCAGGAAGCGGGGCATGGTCAACCAGCTGCTTGGCTTTTTCAATCAACGCGATTTCATACATTCCCCGCTCTTCGCACTTGGCTTTTAGAAGGTTTTGGGCGCCATCGCGTTTTCCCGCCGCTTTATCTAGAAGCTGCTTAAGGTGATTCTGTTCGTTGTTTTTCGCGACACGGACTTCATCGGTCATGGAATTCTTTATCGACCCGGTCCCGACAGCTTTCAACCATTCGTCCATGTAAAATATTGGTTGCTTAAGCTCGTTGTCTATGACGATTTTGCCAATAAATTGTCTATCGTCCGGAGGGAGCAGCGTCGGATGCAGAACGCCGAAACGTAAAAGGTATCGCTTGGCATCAGGTAGTTTTCCCGGTGTTTTCCGTGCGACGGACCCGAGAAAATCCCAAAACGCGACAATGAATTGTTGTCGATACACACCGCGGTCTTTCGGGTCTTTTGCGTTGACATATTTCTGTAATATAGAGTGTACGCGTTGGGCTGGATCGCCTTCGCCGGATAAAGCCTTTTTATAATATTCCGGATCTTCCAATGATGGGTTAGGTGAGGGTTCATATTTTTTAATGATTTCTGGAAAACCGGCGGCACTGAGGTCAACTTCCGGAGCATCAAGAGTCTCTATCGGCGTTTCTTCGCCAAAGAGCGAACCGTAATCAGGTAGTGATGATGATGATTTTTCTGAAGATGACTTTGGCGCTGTGTCGTTGCCTAGCAACGCGGCGATTTCAGGATCAATATCGCCTTGGAACATATTATCTTGGCTCATTTGTTTATGGCTTGTGGAAATATCTGGAGGTGAGGGGAATTGAACCCCTGACCTTTTGAATGCCATTCAAACGCTCTAGC
>JBAYHM010000200.1:0-8682 GCA_041666155.1 Treponemataceae bacterium | reverse complement strand
TCAAACGACGTCTATCCGCGGAGACAACCGGCTCCGCGGTTGTGTATTTCGTTAAAGCGATGTTCCTTCTTGTTTTATCCGTCGGCGCTCTAAGCGTGAGCGAGCGGTTCCTCGGGATTGATCTTGAGAAAATAGTTTTCGAGTCCGTTTCCGCCTTTGGGACCGTCGGGCTTTCTTTAGGCATCACTTCGTCTCTGACCGAAGCGGGAAAGCTTCTGATCATCGGGACAATGTTCGCCGGACGCGTGGGTCTTATCGCGCTTGCGTTTCCTGTTCTCGCACGGCAAAACGGACGTATCGTCTATCCGCACGCCGATCTATTGTTAGGGTAATAACATGAAACAATTTGCCATCATCGGGTTGAGCTACTTCGGAAAGAACGTCCTTGAAGAACTGTTGGATCTGGACACGGAGGTGCTCATCATCGATAAAGATCCGGAAGTAATCGATCATTATAAGGATCATCCGGTAAGCGCCATCGTTCTCGACGTACTGAACGAGGAAAGTCTCCGAAATATTCTACCCAAGAATATCGACGGCGTAGTCATCGATTTGGGCGAGAAAATTGAAGCATCCATTTTGGCGACCAGTTATTGCCGCAAAATCGGCGTACCGCAGATCATCGTCAAGGCGGAAACGGAAGGGCACGCGGAAATTCTGGAATTGGTCGGTGCGACAAAGATTGTGTTTCCAAACCGGGAAGCCGCCAAACGCATTACTCCGCTGCTGGTATCGTCGACGCTTCTGAATTATTTGCCCGTTTCAGGGAAACTCATTATCGCGGAGCTTGAAGTGCCCGCGCGGTTTTTCGATCATTCGCTTTTAGAAGCGAATCTGCGGCAAAAATATGGTCTCAATCTTATTTCGGTCAAGAACGGCGAAAACGAAGAATACGGTTTATTCACCCCCGATTATCGGTTTCGACCAGGAGACGTCGCCTTGGTTTCAGGAAACGATGAGTCGCTGGAGGCTTTCGCCGGAGTCGCCGCCAGGGATCATGCCAAATCCAAGCGATCGGGCTTGCGAAATCTGGGTAAATTGTTCGGAAAAATAAAAAGTATTTGACAGCCGCGAAAACCTGATCATACCATTGATCATATCACTGATATGATCAATGGAGCGGTATATGACAAAACGGGAAAGATTGCTGTGCGCGGTGAAAGGCGGAAAACCGGACCGTGTGCCTGTGTCCATTTATCAGCATTCGACGGTGCATGATCGCGGCGTTGATGAATTCGTCTCGTATACGCTCTCATTCCATAAAGAGTTCGATCCCGATTACGTAAAAGTCATGTACGACGAACTCTACGACGCGCCGGTAAACTATCAGTTTGCCGTTGATTCTTCGGTCTGGGATATACTGGAAGATTTGGATCCGCATAAGGCGGCCTTCGGCCGTTATTTGGAATCGCTCAAACGGATACGAGCGGCGGTTTCGGTAGATACCCCGGTTATCGCGACGGTATTTTCTCCCTTCCATATTGCTGTTCGCTTAGCTTGGACAAGGCTCATTCAGGATTGCCGGACAGATCGGGAACGGGCGGTCCGCGGGCTCGCGACCATTTCCCGCAATCTTATCGCCTTTATTAAAGCCGCTCGCGAAGAAGCGGAAGTAGACGGATTTTTCCTTGGCTGTTTCGGCTGCGAAGCCGCTTGGTTAACCGATTCCGAATACGCGGACGTCGCGAGCCCCTTTGACCGGCAGGTGGTCGCGGAAATGAGGCGTTCCCCAATTGCGTTCGTACATTCTCACGGCGAACGAGGTTCGTACTTCGATATTATTTCATCCTACGATTGCGACGCGGTCAGTTGGGAGGACCGGCAAGCCGGTCCCGACCTGGTTTCAGCAAGAAAAAAGACGAGCAAGTGTCTCGTCGGCGGCGTGGACCATGTAGCCGCCGTGACCGCGCCCGCTAAAGTCATTCGCGAACAAGCGCTCGACGCGATCCGGCAAACGGGCGGACGGGGTTTTATTCTCGCGCCCGGTTGCACCTTCCTAGGCGGTACGCCGAAAGAGAATATGCTTGCGCTCAAAGAGGCGGCGGCGAAAGGCGCCGGGGTATGACCGCGGCCATCGTGGAAAAACTCCGGGCTCCTCAGAACCAGACCCGGAAGGAAGAAGCATACAATCTCATTCTTGAAATAATCCTCAAAGGCGGGGTAAAGGACTCCGACTATCTCTCAGAAAAACGGTTGG
Source organism: Treponemataceae bacterium (assembly GCA_041666155.1). Classification (GTDB taxonomy): domain Bacteria; phylum Spirochaetota; class Spirochaetia; order Treponematales; family Breznakiellaceae; genus SZUA-426. Next base: position 6,485 of record JBAYHM010000200.1, on the reverse strand, counting down.
CCGAAGCTTTCGGAATGAGCCGGGCGCCGATACGGGAAGCTCTTCATGCTCTTTGTACCGAACGCATCATGGAAAGCGTGCCGCGTTCGGGATACCGCGTGGCGCCCATTAGCCTTCGTGAGATCATGGATTGCATCGATGTCCGCTTTCTTCTTGAAAAGGAAAGTGTTCGGCGCTCTTGCCTCAATCGAACACCGGAAGCCCTCGCAAAGCTCGACGACATCATCGATCGATACGACCGGGCGAATAAAACCGAAGAGAAGCTCCATTTGTGGATCAGCAGGGCCGATTCGGTCCACTTATTTCTCGCTGAGATGTCCGGCAACATCATCCTTGTTAGGAGCATCGCTCCCATTATCGACCTTACCCGGCGCGCCAGTATTCAGCTTATCCATGACGGAAGGCTTAAACCGAAAGACCAAACCCTTCATCTTTCCATACTCAAAGCCGTACGCGAGGGTGATATCGAGAAAGCTCAGTCGCTCATGCACGAGGATATTCTCGTGCTGAAAAATACTTTTTTATCTCAATAGGGAGAGACTATGGCCATTGTGAACAAGCCGAGTATCAAGGAAGACAAGATCGATCTGGCTCGTATGTGCATCGAGCATCGCGCTACCTGGATGGCGTTGACCTACGAGGAAATGGAAAAGGCCGGCATGGACGCGGAGAAAATCACCCGCGCGGCCGTGAAGCGTTGCGGCAACATACACGGCATGGGGATCAAAGCCCGCTGCTCCAATCCCAAAGACGTGACTGTGTTAAACGATGTGTTTCTTTTCGAAGACGGGAAAAAGAATTTCGAGATCAACGTCACCGAAGTGGACAAAGACCACCTGAGAGCCGAATTCCATTATTGCGCGTTGGTGACCGCCTGGCAGAAACTCGGGCTGTCCAACGAGAGGATCGAACTGTTCTGTGATATCGCCATGGACGGGGATCGGGGCATCGCCGAGGCCATGGGTCTCAAGTTCGAATTAGGCGATACGATTTCGCACGGCTGCGCGACTTGCAAACTCAAGTTCAGCAAATAGGCGAAAACGAGGGTTTCCGCATCGTATCCGCGTAAACGCGGAACGATATTTCCGTAAAAGGAGTAAAGGGATGAACAAGAGTACACGCTTCAAAGGTTTAGTTCTCGGCGTTCTTTCATTGGCTTCGGTTTCAATGGCGTTCGGCGCCGGATCGAAGGAAGCGGCCTCGGGATCGTCAAAGACCTATAAATTTGGTGTTTTAGCGCCGATCACCGGGACCAACGCCGAATACGGCAAAGGCTTTCAGATCGCCACAAAGATGGCGGTAGACGAAATCAACGCCAAAGGCGAGATGAAGATTGAGCTTATCGTCAAGGATTCCAAGGGCGATCCCAAGGAAAGCGCCGACCTCGCGCGCCAATTCGGGGATGACAAGAGCATCATGGCGATCATCGGCGATTTCACCAGCTCCTGCTGCATGGCGAACGCGCCCATCATCGACGAAGCCGGACTCGTCCAGCTCTCCCCGACCGCGTCCAATCCGAACTACGCTTCAATGAGCAAGTTCGCGTTCTCCGCGATGGGCCGCCAGGATGGCGAAGCGCCGTTCTTCTCGACTTACCTGCTCAAAAAATTCGCAGGCGCCAAGAACATCGGCGTCATCTGGGTTAATTCCGATTGGGGTAAGTCGGCGCATGATAACCTGGTGAAGCAGGCATTGAAAGACGGTCTCAACGTCGTTTCCGACGTCAGCTACATCGCCGACGAAAAAGACTTCAGCTCCAGCATCGCCAAGCTCCGCAGGCCCAGCCCCGACCACATCATCATCCTGGACCAGGGCGCCGTTCCGACGATCATCAACCAGATCGCCCAGGCCGGCTGGACCGATGTCCGCATCACGACCCTCGGCCCGGGAACATCCGCGCAGATCCTCAACCTCACCAAAAAGAACGCTGAACGGCTGCTTTTGACCACGCCTTTCTTCTTTGACTTGACTAACGCCCGGGACAAAGCCTGGTCCGACACCTTTGAAAAAGCGGCCGGTTTCGCTCCGACGGTTCATCCGGCAGTCGCCTATGATTGCGTGTACCTTCTTGAAGCGGCCATCAAGGCTTCCGGCGCCAAAGTCACCCGTGACAGCATCCGCGATAAGCTTCAAAACTTGGAAGGTTTCTCCGGTCTCACCGGCCCCATCAAGTTCAACCCGGACGGCGATATTTTCCGCAAATACCTTATCGTCGAAGTGGTCGACGGACAATTCGTAAAGAAGACCGATTTCAATTTCGCCAAGTAGCATAGACGGCATCCTGCACGGATGCGGCAACTCCGCACGGATTTTTCACCGTGCGGAGTTGCGATAGACGCGGCGCTGTAATACAAGGAATCGGAATGGATTATTATCTTTCGCAATTAATCAACGGAATTTGCCAAGGTTCAATTTATGCCCTCATGGCTATTGGATATTCCGTAGTCGTCGGCGTTGTCGGCCTTGTCACCTTTACGCACGGTGAAGTCATGATGCTCGGCGCTTTCGCGTCGTATTTCGCCTTCCAGTTTTTCGGTAACAACCTACTATTGGGAATCCTCGCAAGCTTCGCCGCATCCGCTTTTATCGGTGTTTTTGTATATAAGGTGTGTTATGAACGCTTTTTCGACGCGCCTCGGCACATCTCCCTGATCTGCACTATCGGTGTGAGCATGCTTCTCAAGAATCTTACGCAGATATTCATCGGCGCCAACAACCTTCCGCTTCTTGAAATCATCCCCAACCGATTTTTCGGATGGGGTACCGTGGGTATCACATTGGTCCAAATAATCGTTATCGCGACTGTCGTTTCGCTTTCTCTGCTTCTTTTCCTGTTTTTCAACAAAACGCGTTGGGGCGTTATGCTGCGTGCCGTCAGCCAGGATAAAAAAGCCGCGAACATGATGGGCATCAACGTGAAGTTGACGACGCTTGTAGGAAATTGCATTGGCTGCGGTTTGGGAGGAATAGCGGGAATGCTCCTCGCAATCTACTATCAAACCCTTATCGCCACGATGGGCGGTCCAGCAGGTATGAAGGCCTTCTCCGCATCAGTTCTCGGAGGCCTTACCGATGTCCCGAGCGCCGCTCTTGGCGGTCTTTGCCTGGGTGTCATCGAGAACCTCGGTATTACCGTTTCCTCGGCCAGTTTTCGGGACATATTCGCTTTCATTTTTCTGTTGCTTGTTCTGCTGTTTAAACCTGAAGGATTCGCCCGCAAGAAAGGAGTCAGACCATGACGAGCGCCGACATCGTCTTTCGCAGAATGCCGGCATGGCTGAAAATCCTGCTGATAGGGGGGCTTTCACTTTTCCTTTTAGCGCTTCCGCAAATCTATCCGAAATCCTACGCGATGGGCGTCATGTGTCGTATTTTCATGTACGCCATTCTTGCCGGATCGCTTAACGTCATAAACGGCTATTCAGGGCAATTCAATATCGGACACGCCGGTTTTTACTGCGTCGGCGCCTACTGCGAAGCAATACTCGCGGTGAGGCTCGGTGTTTCGTTCTGGATCGCCCTGCCTATTTCCGGTATCGCCGCCGCGCTCATCGGGTTTCTCGTTTCCTTGCCGACTCTGCGGCTGCGCGGTATTTACCTAGCCATTGTTACCCTCGGTTCGTCGGAAATCATACGGCTCCTTTTCTTGAACGGGAACGATTTCACGGGAGGACCGATCGGCATCAAGAACATCCCCTCGCCCTACCTCGGTAGTTTCAAAATCTCTAAATCGGTCGATTTTTATTACATTTTTCTTTTCTTAGCCGCGTTATTTTTTCTGCTGACCTATCGGATCATCAAGTCGCGGGTCGGACGGGCTTGGGTGTCCATCCGCGAAGACGAACTTGCCGCCAAGTCTTTGGGCGTAGAGACGAGCTTCTTCAAAGCGAGCAGCTTCATGTACGGCGCTTTTTGGGCCGGTATCGCCGGCGCGGCTTTCGCGCCGTATTTCAAGTTCATCTCTTCCGATATGTTCACTCTGGACGAAGGCTTCAATATCCTTTCGATGGTGATCATAGGGGGCCAGGGTACCCTTGTCGGCCCGATCGTCGGCTCCGTCATCGTGAATTTTCTCACGGAATTTCTGCGCCCCATTTCCCAATACCGACTGGTCGTCTACGCTCTCCTCATCATTATCATGATGTGGATCAGGCCGCAGGGACTTGTCGGCGCGTCCAATTCCATACTCGCCGGCGGACGCATACGCTCCAACGGACGGAAAAAATCCGCGGGAGGCTCAAAATGAATACGGCCATGTTGGAAGCCCGCGACGTCTGCCAGTATTTCGGCGGTCTTAAGGCGGTCGAAAAAGTAAACATGCGTATTGATGAGGGCGATATTTTCGGCGTGATCGGGCCGAACGGTGCCGGCAAGACGACATTTTTCAATATCTGTTCGGGTATTTTCAAGCCGACGGCGGGTGATATCCTTTTCCGCGGCGAAACGATCACCGGGCTACCTTCGGAGAAAATTGCCCGTCTCGGCATGGCGCGCACTTTTCAGAATATCCAGCTTTTCAAGTTCATGACCGTGCTTGAGAACGTGAAGATCGGGTTCCACATTCGTACGAAGACGGGTGTTGTTTCGGCGATGCTCCGCAATAAGCAATATCGGGAGGATGAACGGTTCGCGAATGATAAAGGCCTGGAAGTGCTTGAGCGCGTCGGCCTGATGGAGTTCAAGGATACCTTAGCCAGCAACCTTCCCTATGGCATACAACGGAAGGTCGAGATCGCGCGGGCGCTCGCGCTCGATCCGAAAATCCTGCTACTGGACGAGCCTGTCGCGGGGATGAATCCGATAGAGACAAAGGCCTTGAGCGATTTTATCATCAAGCTAAACAAAGACGGCTACACGATAGCGGTCATCGAACACGATATGAAGTTCGTCATGAATACTTGCAACCGCATCCTCGTGCTCAATTTCGGTCAGAAGATCTGCGAAGGAAATCCCGAAACCGTGCGGAACGACAAGGGCGTCAACGAAGCCTATTTCGGCAAGGGGCTCATTGTCGGGGGGAACGCGTAATGCTCACCATTGAAAACCTGACCGTCAATTACGGCCATATTTCCGCTCTCACCGGTGTCAACATCCATGTGGAAGAAGGCGAGATCATTACGCTGATCGGCGGCAACGGCGCGGGAAAGACCACCACACTCATGTCCGTCTCTAATCTTGTAGAAAAGGCGGAGGGCCGTATATCATTCAAGGGCGTGGATATCACCAAAATGCCTCCGCACCGAATCGTCCGGATGGGGATTTGTCATGTCCCCGAAGGCCGCCGAATTTTTCCCGCGCTCACGGTGCGTGAAAACCTGATCGCCGGGACGATAGGGAACGCGGCGCTCAAGAAAGAAGATAAGGATCGGCTCTTCGATGAAGTGTACACTCTCTTTCCGCGTCTTTCGGAACGGATGGAACAGGGAGGCGGTTCGCTCTCCGGCGGAGAGCAGCAGATGCTCGCCATAGCCCGCGGTCTCATGATGGACCCGGAACTCATCCTGCTGGACGAACCTTCACTCGGCCTCGCGCCAATCATCGTCGAGGAAATATTCGAACTTATCCTAAAGATCAAGAAACGTGGTAAAACGATTCTGCTGATCGAACAGAACGCCTCAATGGCGCTGCAAGTCGCCGATAGGGGATACGTGCTTGTGACGGGGCGCATTGCCACGGAAGGAACAGGCAAAGAACTGTTAGTGAATCCTGAAGTCAGGAATGCTTACTTAGGTATTTAGAACTAAACCTGGGAGGAGACTGTATGCGGAAAGTAATCAACAAGCCTGAAGATTTCGTTGACGAAGTGATCGACGGCATCATGTGTGCGTACGGCGATAAGGTGAAAACCCTTGACGGCGACAAGCGGATCATTTTGCGCAATACGTCGGTCCGCAAGGGAAAGGTCGGGATCGTCACGGGCGGCGGTTCGGGGCACTTGCCCGTATTCCTGGGTTACGTCGGCGACGGAATGCTCGACGGCTGCGCGGTCGGAAACGTCTTCGCCTCCCCGTCGTCGCAAAAAATGTTCGATATGATCAAAGCTTGCGACCACGGGTCCGGCGTTCTTTGCTTGTACGGCAATTACGGCGGCGACAATCTCAATTTCGACATGGCCTGCGAAATGGCCGACTTTGAAGATATCAAGACCAAGACCGTCCGGGTTAGCGACGATGTCGCTTCCTCCCCGCGTGAAACCGCGGAAAAACGCCGCGGGGTCGCGGGCATGGTGTACGCTTTCAAGGTTGCGGGAGCCGCGGCGGAAGAAGGGCGGAGTTTGGAAGGGGTCGCCGCCGTCGCGGAAAAAGCGCTCGCCAACATCCGAACGATGGGCGTCGCGCTGAGTCCCTGCATCGTGCCGCAGGTAGGGAAACCAACCTTCTCGATCAAGGACGACGAAATAGAGATCGGCATGGGCATACACGGTGAACCCGGTATAGAAGTCCGGCCGATGATGAAGGCCGACGAAATAGCGGACGCCATTATGG
>JBAYHM010000199.1:0-8696 GCA_041666155.1 Treponemataceae bacterium | reverse complement strand
GCGTCATATTCCGCTTCGATTCGGCGATGTCCCTCACACGGGAGATTAGTACATCAAATTCATTCTTATCGATCGTCATACTATTTCCTTTAAATTGCCTATTTCAGCAGCAGGTTCGGCAATACCATGGTGAACCAAGGCACGTAAGCCACTATGAAAACGACGATCGTCAGACATATGATGAAAGGGGCGACGTATTTCAGTACTTCCTTCATGTCGATCTTTGCCATTCCCGCGCTGATGAACAGAAGAATGCCGACAGGAGGAGTGATGGCGCCGATGAGGGCGGTGATGACGACGACCATGGCGAAATGGATGGGGTTGAAACCGAATTGCAACGCTATAGGATGCAATACCGGGATGAGGATGACCAGCGCGGCGATGGTTTCCACGAAGCATCCGATGATGAGCAGGAAGACGATCACCAGAAGGATGATGAGTGACGGATTCGAAGTCAGGGACGTCAGGAAATTAACCGCGAGCTTGGGGAACTGCTGGATACCGAGGACCCACGCGAAAATAGACGCCATTCCTATGATGATCATGAGCATGGCGCTTGATTTCGCGGCTTCAGCTAAGATGCGCCACATATCTTTGAGAGAAATTTCCCGATAGATGAACAGGCCGATGGCAAGAGCCAACATAACCGATACTGCCGCAGCTTCGGTCGCGGTGAATACGCCCGAGAGGATACCGCCGACGATGACGACCGGAAGCATGAGGGCGAGAAACGAATCTTTGAAAGAAATCCACAAAGCCTTGAACGAAAATTTTTCATCGCTCACGGTCTCAGGGTGTTTTCGCGCGTAAAAGTAACAGATGACCAGCAATGCGCCGGCCATGAGCAGGCCGGGAATTATGCCCGCGAGGAAAAGGGTCGCTATCGAAAGACCTGTAATGCTTGAGTAGATGATCATCAGCAGGCTCGGCGGGATGACCGGCCCGATAGTACCGCCCGAAGCGATAAGACACGCAACCCACCCCTTCTTGTAACCCTTGTTGATCATGGAGGGAATAAGAATAGACCCTATGGCGCTTGTATCCGCGGAAGCGGAGCCGGAGATGCCGGCGAATATGACGCTGGACACGACCGCGACGTACGAAAGGCCGCCCCTGAGAGAACCGACCAATGCGTTGGCGAACTTCACCAGGCGTTCGGAAACGCCGCCCTCTTCCATCAATTTTCCGGCGAGCAGGAAAAGGGGAATAGCCATCAACGTAAACGAATCCAAACCGCTGAACAATTTCGCCGGCACTATCATGAGGATATCTTTCCCGCTGGAAAGGATAGCGAGAAGCGCTGAAAGGCCCATCGAAAAACCTATGGGCATTCCAAGAAAAAGCAAAATAAGGAATGAGATAAAAAGCACGGTAAGCATATGTATTTTCCTTCTACGCTTTGAAACGGCGATAGATATGCCGCGAGAGATACATGATCATGAGTGCCGATCCCACCGGAATCGCTGAATTGACCGCTCCTATCGGTATTTCCAAAGCGGCGCTCAACTGTCCTAAATTCTCGTAGGAGAAAAGAAAACCGTACACGACAAGGAAAGAGAGAAAAAGTAAAACAAGGCAATCCATCACGGTAAGGACGATTTTCTTTACTTGAGCAGGAAAGACGTCAACGAGCAATTCCAGGTTTACGTGCAGTTTTTCTTTGGTACAGGCGGCCGCGGCAAGGAAAAACATCCAGATAAAAAGGTAGCGCAGCGCTTCTTCACCCCAAGTCAGGGACGCGTTGAACACATAGCGGGAAATGACCTGCGCGAAAGCAATCAGAGACGCCGCGAGGAAACAGAATGCTGTAGAATGGAAAACCAGCTTATCGAGAATCTTAAAAAACATCAGCGACTCCTCAATAATAGGCGCGCGGAAAAACATCCCGCACGCCGTACGTTAAGCGCGTAGGGGAATGACTACTACAACTTTCCCATTTTTTTGAGAATCTCAGCCGCCTGAGGCTTCGCGTCCACGTAGTTCTTGTAGACCGGCGCCACGGCTTTCAGGAATTCGGCGTGATCGGACTTGATGATTTTCATGCCGCCGCCGGCGAGCTTAGCTTTGTATTCCTCATTCGCTTTAGAAAATTCACCGCGTTGCCAGATCGCGGCGTCCTTAGCCGCGTCACGGATTGCCTGCTGGAGATCGGCCGGCAGTTTCTGAATAGCTTTGGCGTTTATCACCCAAGAAACGTCGGTATTGATGTGGCCGGTTTCCAGGCAGAATTTCGCGACCTCGAAAATCTTATAGGTAAACGCGGTCTCGTAGGATCCTTCCATCGCGTCGACGACGCCGCTCTGGATGGCGGAATACATCTCGGGCGCGGCAATTGGTGTCGGATTTGCGCCAAGGGCCTTGAAGGTGTTGACGTACATAGCGGACTCCGGGGTGCGGATCTTGACGCCGTTCATGCTGGACACGGCAGAGCTCGGCTCCTTCTTGATGAACACGTTTCGGACGCCGCCGTCCACCCATGCGAGAATTTCCATTCCGGCCTTTTCTTTCAGGAGTTTGGTAAATTCGGCGCCTATAGCTCCGTCGACCGTCTGGTGATAGTCGTCAAGGTCCTTGAACATAAAGGGAAGGGAGAAAACACCGAATTCGGGAACGTACGCCTCGTAGCGGCCCGACTCGCCAAGCGCCATATCGATGGTGCCCATCTTGACCGCTTCAATGAGTTCGCGTTGGCCGCCGAGCTGGCCGCTATGCGCCACATTGACGGTGATCTTTCCGCCGGACCGCTTTTTGATGTTTTCGGCGAATATTTCGACCGCTTTGTGTTGCACGGTCGTCGGCGGCAGATGGTGTGCGAACGTCATGACTATCGACTTCGCGTCTTTCGCCGAGTCCTTGGCCTTTTCTCCTTTTCCTTCCGCAAACACGACCGGGGCGAACGCGATGGATGCGATGATGGCCGCAACCGCTATTTTCCGTAAACTGTTCATAGTTGTCCTCCTCTTTTATTGCAGCGCCGTCTACGACGACGCGGAATCACCATCGAAATAATCGATAAGCACATCGAAATGCTCCGCCATAATCCTGCGGGCCTTGCTGGCTTGGCGCTCAACAACCGCGTCAATCAGACGCGAATGCCGTTCCAGAGAACGGCTGATATCCGTCAAAGTGACGGCCTCGGTCATGTGTTGAAAAATCACGTCCTTCAATTGCTGCATGACACGTATGAACATCACGTTGTGCGACGCTTTCGCTAAACAGACGTGCATCTCATAGTCGGCGACAGCGAAATCAAGCGGAACTTCGACCGAGGCGCGAAGCTTCGCTATGCTGGCCCTCAGTTCATCCAGGTTGGCGGCGTCCGCTCTTTCGCAGGCGAGCACCGCGCTTTCCATTTCAATTACGCGCCGGAACTCTAGTACGTCGACCAGCTCTTTCTGGGACAAAAGAGCGAAGGGGATGCTCATCCCCAGCAGATTTTCCGTGAGGTTCTCGGAAACGGACGTCCCAACGCCCTGCCGTTTGACGAGTACTCCGTGCGCGACCAATTCCTGAACCGCGCTCCTGACCGTATTCCGGCTGACATTAAACAGCCTACTGAGTTCCGGTTCCGATGGAATGAGAAAACCGGTCGGCCATTTTCCGCTGAGGATGTTGTCCTTCAGTTGAGCGACGATTTCCTCCACGAGATTCCTGCGCTCTATACTTTTGATCATTTTCCCTCACATACGATCTCACTTGTAGATCGTTCTACAAGTGAGATCGTATACCCGGCTCTGCATAATCGTCAATAAAAAAATCATACAAAATGATTGATTAGTACAATTTCGATGAGGATCATTGCGTACGGTTAGAGAAAAGAACGTTTACCCGAGCATGTACCGAGAAAAAGCGAGTGCACCTCGGGCAGAGTCTCTCCCTTTATTCGATAGTTAGGACCACTGTTCCGTTCTTTCGCCCTGATTCGACCCATGAATGAGCCTCGGAAACAGCGGCTAACGGAAATTCTCTATCAATAAGCGGCGCAAGTCTTCCCGCCTCGATCACGGTCTTGAGAAAGGCCAAATCACTCGACTTCTTCCCCGGAGATCTCAACCCGGTCGCGGCGAATTTGTACTTCTTCCCCACGTTTTTTGAAGGATTCAGCAGGTTAAAAAGGAGGTGAAGGCTGGGAACAGTGCTCATATACGTTCCGTTTTCCTTCAATATTTTTTTGCACTCGACAAAGGACAAATTACCGGCGACATCGAAAACGATATCGAAGGTTTCGCCGCAATCAATGACCTTGTTCTCCGTATAATCCAACACTTTGTCCGCGCCGAGGGACCGGACCTTTTCCATATTCGAAGTTCTGCAAACCCCCGTGACGCGCGCCCCGAAATACTTTGCCAGCTGCAGCGCCGAGGAGCCTACCGTGCCCGACGCGCCGTTGATGAGGATGGATTGTCCCTGCCGGATCTTCGCCAGATCCCGGAGATAGGGCAGCGCGGTTAATGCCCCGTTCGTGCAGGCGGCCGCTTCCGAGAAACTCAGGTTCGTCGGTTTGAGGGCGATTGCCGCGTCGCAGGGGAGACAGATATATTCGGCGTAAGTTCCGAGCTTTAACCCCGCGTTTCCGAATATCTTGTCGCCCGCTTTCAAGTTTGTTACTTCGTTTCCCACAGACTCGATTTCCCCGGCTAACTCCATTCCCAATACCTTGCGCTTTGGGCCGAAAATGCCGTTCATGCCGGGCGAGCGTCTCAGCATCGGATCCTCTTTTTCCACCGTGGTCGCGCGGATACGGACCAAGACTTCGTTTTTTTCCGGAACGGGTTTTTGGACTTCCCTGATCTGCAGAACGTCGGGCGGACCGAATCGTGTATAAACCGCGGCTTTCATCTGTCATACCTTCTTGTCGTTCGTTCCATAATGTTCTCCCTTGATAAGGCCTCTAATGCGTGCTATGCTTACAGTGTAAGTTTATAACTTACACTGTAAGTAAGTCAAGTGAATTTTTGGGGATGGATGTCGATATGCCGAAGCAAAGACAAATGAAGAAAAAGGCCATGAATGTCCAGGATTCCCGGACGCCCATATCGAAAGAGCAAATTCTTCATGAGGCCGTACATTTGGCGGATGAGAAAGGCATTGAGTCGCTCTCTATGAGGGCGCTCGGAAAGCGACTCGGCGTCGAGGCTATGTCCCTGTACAACCACGTTGCCGGTAAAGAAGAAATGCTCGATGGGATGGTCGATCTTGTAGTGATGGAAATCGATCTGCCCGACGAAAAAGAGGATTGGCGGAAGGCCATGCGGAAACGAGCCCTTTCAGCCAGGGATGCCTTTGCTCGGCATCCCTGGGTAAGTGTTCTTATCGATTCCCGCTTGGGCGGGGGTCCTGGGCGATTGCGCTATTTTGAGTCGGTTATCGGGTCGTTGCGTCGCTCAGGCTTCAGCCTTCAGCTGAGCGCTCGCGCTTTTTCGCTCATCGATAGCTACATTTATGGATTCGGCAGACAAAGCGCCAGTTTAGCTTCAACCGACGCGAACACTGCAAATGCGGCGAAGGACTTTTTGAGCACGCTTCCGTTGAATGAGTATCCATATCTTAGGGAGATCGCTTCCGATCATGCCGCAGGCCCAGGTTATAATGAAGCGGAAGATTTTGAATTCGGTTTGACTCTCATTCTTGACGGTCTACAGAGGCTACTCGATTCGGGGCAGTCCTGAGAGCCGAATTTTTCACGTTCCGCGGTAAATAAGGAATTGAGCATGGAAAGTCTAGGATCGCATAATCCCTTCGGGGCGCCGATTTATTCGTTTAAACAAGTCTCCAGCACCATGGATGAAGCGCGCCGAGTCGCCGCAAGCGGTTGCCCAAACGGGACAGTGGTTATCGCGGATATCCAGGAAGCAGGCAGGGGCCGTATCGCAGGTCGTTCCTGGCGCTCGGGTCGCGGGGAAAGTCTCCTCTGCACTACGATCTTGCGTTTTCCCTCTTTGGATAGCCTGCCCTCGGCGCTTACACTTCGGGTAGGTTTAGCCGCCGCGTACGCGATTGAAGACGTCGCCCCCTTCCCCGTCGGCTGCGTGCGGGTAAAATGGCCCAACGATGTCCTGGCCGAACAAGCGGGTACTTCTCCGTCCGTGGGAAAAAAGCTGTGCGGAATCCTGTGCGAGGCCGACGGATCGGCGGTCTACGTCGGTACCGGCTTCAACATCGCGCAGCGCGAATTCCCCCCGGAAATCAGCGGAAAGGCCAGTTCTATTTTTCTTGAGACAATGACGGAGCCGTCGCGGGAGTCTCTTCTTACGGCCTTCCTCACGCGATTGGCGGGCGTAGTGCTGGACACATCAAACGCATGGAAAACCCAGTTGGAAAACCGGCTTTTCCGCAGAGGAGAACGGGTGCGATTTGAGACGGGGATGGCCGATTCGGGCGTGCTTATCGAAGGCATACTCGTCGGCATCGGAGCGGCCGGAGAGGTCTTGATCCGAGCCGACGGCGATACTGCGGCGAAAGCATTCGTCAGCGGCGAGTTGAAAGTATACGAGGGGGCCTAGGAGTCCCGGCCCTTGTCGAGTTTCGCTGAGTCCGGTATCGTAGAACAACGATGCGATATCTGGGACAACTCGCATGTTTTGCGTTATTTTTATTCACCGCGCTCTACCCTATTACGGGTTCAACCATCCTGAACGGTGAAGACGTTCGCGCTCGATTGATCTTTGAAGCATTCAGGCGGGCCTTCCCCGACCGAATCAGCTCACTCGAATTCAAAGACGAAGAATGGACGGCCGTCATAGACGGCACCCGATTTTTTTGGGCGCACGGCAGGATTCTTCCGGAAAAAGAGAGAGAAAAATGGGCTTCTTATCGACAGCACGTGTTCATTGCGTATCCGGATCAACCGAAAGACCCCCGCAGCTATAGTCCCGAACGGATAGCAGCCTTGCGGGAACAAGGCGATGCGGAAGCGCGATTGAACGGCGACGACCACCATCCCGCTTTCAGAGCGGCCCTATACGGAGGGGCGCGACGCGGCGGAGCGGAAAGCAACCTCGTCAAAGTTCTCCTGTTCGATAGAATGGTCTCCGTTCATAAACGTATCGTTCAGCCGATAAAAAAAGTGAACGCGGCCGTCTCGGCAGCCGCAAAGCACGACAAAGAAACGGCGATTTTTCTCTCAAGCATCGGAAGTCTGGGCGCTTACAATTGGAGAGAGATCCGAGGAACCACTCGCCGGAGTCTTCATAGCTGGGGACTCGCAGTTGACGTCCAACCGCAAAGAACCAGATCAAAAATTATGTTCTGGGAATGGGAACGAGATCGGAACGCGGACTGGATGCTCGTCCCGCTGAAAGATCGTTGGGCGCCGCCGGCAGCGGTCATCGCGGCCTTTGAAAAAGAAGGCTTTGTGTGGGGTGGAAAATGGGATTTCTACGACACGATGCACTTCGAATACCGACCGGAACTCCAGGAAATGAAAAAAGTACTTTCCGCGATCGGAAACCCCGGCGTCCAAAAAGATGAACAGGCTTCAGTCTTCCCGGGCGGCAAGGAAGCTCTCCCCGCCGCCCGCTGAAAACGCAATTACCGAGTGAGAGCCGCAACCGCGGCGCCGAAAAGAGACGCTTGCTCAACCGGCGACACAACGATCCGCCGAGGGGCCTTCGACGAAAGCATCTGATGCAAGTAGGACTCAAAAGCGGGACGAAGCCCGCGAACAACCATGAACGTCGTACCTTCTACCGCGACGCGAACGGGTGATAGGGGGTCATAGCCGCCCTCGGTGCGTTCGGCAGCCGCGGCGACGGATGCGGCCGCGAAAAGGGCGGCCCGCTCTATCAGGATAGAGCACAGATACGTAGCGGACGAAACGGCGGTGCGATCTTCTTTTGACAAAAGAGCGCTCAAGGAACCTTCTCCCGAATAGGGGGCGCGCATGAACGAAGTGACGTCTTTGGTCGGCAGCGTTTTTAATTCCGTGAATGCGTTCGGGTCGGAAAGAAGAAGAACTCCGTCGGCGACCGCCTGCTTGAGCATGTACAGCGCGAGACCGCCCAGGTAGGCGCCCGACATCGTCTTTTCGAAAGTATAGGCACCCGGATTTTTCGTTGTCGAGTCGAAAGATTCGTCCAAGCGGCCGAGATAGCGGGTGCGGAAATTTCCCGTCTCGCAAACAACGATCTGCGGGGAACTTTCATTGTCAAAGCCGATTTTGGGAATACGCGTTTCCGGATACGCGACATTCGTTCCAGTTCCCAGGATGAAACCGATAACCGGGCCCCCCGCCGCTTCCTTCCCAAGGGAAAGGCCGCCGTCCGGTGGTATCTCCGCCGTACCCGCCAACAAGGCGGCCGTCGTATCGTTGAGAAGCACAATACGGCCGGGAACTTTCAAGCCGCGTCTTTTCAGCTCTGCGGCCAAACCTTCGCCGATCGCTTTACCGACGACGTCCGGAGCATCGACCTCCTTACTGAAAAAAAGCACGCGTCCGTCGGCATTGTCTAGAGCCTCCATCGGATAGGAAAAACAGAATCCTAAGCCTTCAACCGCCCCTGAATCCGAGAGGAGCGGCTCAACCGCGTCGGCTATCTCGGAGAAGAAGCCGGAGGCCGAAACTTGCCCTTTCGTCCCCGGCATCGCGGCCTTCCGACTCGCTTCTTCCATCGGTTTGCCGTTATCGTCAAAGCGGATCCGCGCCGCGCGAAGATTCGTACCGCCCGCGTCCAACGCGATGACCGTTCGGCCGCGCG
>JBAYHM010000198.1:0-8796 GCA_041666155.1 Treponemataceae bacterium | reverse complement strand
TTCCTTAACCTTTTGCTCAATGCCTCTCAGTCAATGGATAGCCGAGGTGTTATCACCGTACGGACCTGGAGCGATAACGACAACATATTCGTATCCGTCGCCGATACGGGCAGAGGAATTCCCCCGGAAATAGTATCGCGAATATTCGAACCTTTTTTTACTACGAAAGAAAAGGCTCAAGGACTGGGCCTGTCCATAAGTTACGGCATCGTCAAGAATCACGGCGGTGATATAAAAGTTCAAAGCGAAGTAGGCAAAGGCAGCGTCTTTACCGTCACAATTCCATTCAAGGTCTGAAAGGAGATTCCGGAAACAGTCCGCGTCGCGCGGATAAGCCCGTAAAGACAACTGATGAAACTCCTCATACGCTTAGGCATCATCATTTTCGGCCTCGCTTCCATCGTGAGTTTTTCCATATCGCTTTTCCTGGTGCGGGAGATGTACGTCCAGGGGATCAAGCAGAAGGGCGCGTCCCCCCGGAATCACTTCGCCCTTTATCTCCCCGACAACCGGGATGCCTTTTTCACGGAGATCATCCGCGGCGCCGAGCGGGCGGCCGCGGAATCGGGGACTATCATTTCCGTACACTCCATCGACCCCGCCCGCGCAGAGCTGGCGATGGCCTCCTACACGGGAGTCGACGGCGTCGTAGTCTGTCCCTACTTGGATGACGGGGCGGCGCGTCGCCAGTTGTCCAAACTGACCGCGAAGAAGATTCCCCTGGTGCTGATCAACCATAACGTGCCGAACGAGCAACCCTGGCCGTACATCGGGGCAAACAATTTCGACGTCGGACGACGCATGGGCGCCGCCGCGAAGAACCTTAACCGTAGCGGTATCCGGCTCGCGGTGGTGTACAGCGACAAGTCTCCGGGTATCTTCGCCGAGCGGGAACTGGTGGAAATGGGAATCACCGCGTCGCTGAAAAACCGACTGGCCGCTCCGATCACCGGCCTTAAAACAGGGCTGAACCCCCTGGACGCGGAAGCGATGATCTACGGCCTCTTCCGGACGGCCTCCCCGATCAACACCCTCGTCTTCACCGACTCCATCGATACCGTCGCGGCCGCCCAGGCTCTCATCGACATGAACCTGGTTGGTCGGGTGCAGATCATCGGCTTCGGAAACTCGAAGGGGATTCTGGAATACATCCGCAAGGGAATAATCGCGGGAAGCGTCGTGGTCAATCCCGAGAAGATCGGGTACGAGGCGATCAAGTCTCTCAAGGAACTCAGGGATACCGGCTATACCTCAACCGCCGTGGACGCGGGTGTGGAGCTTGTCGACCGGAGCCGTCTGTGAGAAAAAATATCGCCAATTCCTTCCGTATCCAGATGGTCCTCAGCGTCTTCGGGGTATTCATCCTTCTGGTGCTCTCCACGACGTACATTCTCTTCTCCACCATCAAGCTGCAGGAAATGGCCGACGACGGCTTCAAGCAGGAGCGGTATTTGAAATCGATTCAGGAGTCGCTGGCGGCCTACCAGGAGCCGCTCCTTGAATACCTGTCCACCCGCTCATCGAACGCGCTGGCCAAGCTTCTCATCGACTCCCAGAATCTTCGGGTCAGGATCCCTTCCGCCATGCCCATCTCCCGCATCCCTACGGAACTCAAGGAACGGGAGGTGTATTCCCTGATCCTGGCCTACCTGGATTTGGCGGACACGGTGGTGAACGAGAAGCGGGGTCGGAACATCACCGGCTATATCAGGCGTTACGACGAGATGACGGATCTCCTGAAGTACATCTACGCGGAGATAAAAGCGATCAGCACAGAGCGGTTCCGCAGCCAGATCGACGATTACGGGGTTTTCATGGAGAACACCCGAAGTCTTCAACAGTGGAACCTTCTGTTTATCATCGCCGTATCCTTTTTCGCGATTTGCCTCCTGCTCAGGTCGGTTGAGAAAATGACCGAGCCGATGGTCCGTCTTTCCGCCATGGCCACCGAGCTCTCAGGCGGAAATTTCGGGATCGCCGATATCGAGATGAGTTCCATCTACGAGATCGATCACGTGGTTGAAGCCTTCAACCGTATGAAGATAGAGATCAGCAGCCATATCGATGAGATCAGGCTGCAGGAGACCATCAAGCAGGAGTACATGCAGGAGCGGATGCGGAACATGAAGATGGAAGGCTTGGTCCGCCGCATGGAGATCTATACCCTCCAGGCCCAGATGAATCCCCACTTTCTCTTCAACACCCTGAACACGGGTATGCAGCTGGCCATCGTGGAGGGCGCGGACCGGACCTGCGAATACATGGAACGCCTGTCCGCCCTCTTCCGGCACAATATCGGCAACAAAGAAATCATCGTGCCCCTGCGCCACGAAATCGAGGGGCTCAAGGACTACTTTTACATTCTTAAAGTTCGGTTCCCCAAGAGCCTGGATTTGATACTCGATTATCCCGAGGAACTCCTAGATACCTGCCGGGTGCCGGTCTCCATCCTCCAACCACTGGTGGAGAACTGCGTCGTCCACGCTTTCAAGTCGATAGTCGGCCAGTGTTCCATCATCGTCAGGGCGGAAAAGCGCGATCGGTTCCTGACCTTATCGGTGGCCGACAACGGGTGCGGCATCCCGCCTTCCGTCGCAACGGAGCTTCTGCATCCCATGAACATCGACGAGTCCGCCGAACCGGTCATGGGGCTCGGGAGCGTGATCCAGCGTCTGTATTTCTTTTATCCCGACGATGGCGAAGTCATCAGCATCCGCGGCGGGGAAGAAGGGATCGGGACGACCATCCTCATCAAGATCGATACGGAGAAAGAGCCATGTACCGCGTTCTGATCGTAGACGACGAAGAGCCCGTCCTCGACAGTTTTGCCTTCCTTCTGGAGACGGCGGGGACCGACTTCTCCCTAGCCGGCAAGGCCCGCTCCGGCTACGAGGCTCTCAAGCTCATTCACGAGCTGGCGCCGGACGTGGTCTTCATGGACATCAATATTCCCGGCATCGACGGTATCGAGGTTATCGCCGACGTCCACGGCAAGTTTCCGGGGACGATCTTCATACTTTCCACCGCCTACGAGCGCTTTGATCTGGCGCAGCGGGCCATCCCCCTGGGGGTTTTCGCCTATTTGGTGAAGCCCGTCTCCAAGCGGACCTTTCTCTCAACTCTGGACTCGGTCCGGTCGGCGCTGGAAGGCCGGGGAGCGGCGCTCCCCTCCCGGTCGGCTGACTTGGAGGAGCGGCAATTCCTCATGGAGACCATCTGGAAGGAGATTTCTTCCGAAGAGTGGGCGCGTTGCCGGGACCGCTTCGGCTTCCGCTCCGACAAAGGCATCGTCTGCCTGGTGGAGGTGGAGGAGGATCCCCAGCGTTGGTGCAGGGAGATCGCGGTCAAGCTGTCTTTCCGCTACCGCTGTCTCTTCGTGCTCCACCTCAACCGGGGGCTTTTCCTCATCCCCGAAGACGTTGACCGGGAGGCGTTGCTCGCGTACCTTGGCGAAATCCTGTCGTCCACCATCCCGGACACGATCTTCCGCGCTTACGCGGCGGGTATGGTTCATCCGGGGACGCGGCTGCACCGCTCCTGCGGCGAAGCCCAAGCGGAACTCAAACAGAAGAAGAGCTATGCCGACGTCCAGCTTCGCGAGCGTTTACGCGTCATCCAAATCCGGCGAAAGCTTGCTCTCGCGCCCCTTGAAGAGGTCCGACAGGTTTTCACGGCCCTCTGGGAGGAGCTCTTCGCGGCCTACGATTTCGCCGTCGCCAAGGCGAAAATGGTCGTCCTTTTCGCGTTCCTTTTAGACGACTGCGTAGGGGCCTTCTCCGGCCATTCGGAGGCGAGTCTTCCCTTCGATCCCGCCGCGGAGATCATGCCGATCCGGGATCTCCCGGAGTGGTCGGTCTGGTGTCTGCAGGCATTCAACGCTATGTATAACCTCTTCCAGCTGCGGCGCACCGGCCGTTTTCCCCTGCCCTTGGTGAAAGCCCTCGACTTCATCAACGCTCGGTATGTCGACCAGCTGCAGCTCTCGGACGCGGCGGACGCGGCTCAGGTATCCGCCGCGTACCTGAGTCGCCTGTTTTCGGAACACCTTCAGATCACCTTTATCGACTACCTCACGGAACTCAGGGTTGAGAAGGCGGAAAAGCTCATCAGGACTTCGCGCATGAGTATCAAAGAGGTGTCGTTCGCCGTAGGCTACCGCGACCCCAACTATTTCGGAAAGATCTTCAGGAAGGCAACCGGCCTGCCGCCTACTCTGTACGCGGCGGAGAAGCGGGGAAACGCCGAGTTCGATGAAAAGGAAGAGATATGAAACAAATAGCGTTGGTCATCGCCGCGATAGCCGCTCTCGCCTCGTTGTCGTGTTCACTCAAGAAGGGCGACCGCCCCGCGTCGGCGGAGGGGAAAACACCCGTGACGATAGGATTCTCAATCGCCACCGATACCTTCGTCATCGAGCGCTGGAACAAGGACATCCAGATATTCTCGGGCGCCGCCCGCGAACTCGGGGCCAACGTGATCGTTCAGCTTTCCGCCGGGGGGACGAAGGAGCAGATCGCTCAGATCAATTTCCTGGTCAAGCAGAAGATAGACGTCCTGGTCGTCATCGCCCACGATACGGAAATGATCGCCGGCGCGATCACTGGAGTAAAGGAGTCGGGGATTCCGGTGATAGCCTATGATCGGATGATCATAGGCGTTCCGATAGACGCGTTTATTTCCTTCGACAACCGGGAAGTAGGGCGGCTCTTCGCCCGCGCGCTCTCCAAGGCGGTCCCCAAGGGCCGATACCTCGTAGTGAACGGTTCGGTCCGGGACAACAACAGCTACGAGGTCCACGACGGACTTTTCGAGATCCTCGGTCCCCTGGTGGAGGGCGGGCAGGTGAAAATCGTGAAGGACATCTGGCTGGAAGAATGGAGTTTCGATGAGGCTCTGGAGAAGATCGGCGCGGTCCTGGAAGAAACCACGGATATCGACGCGATCTCCTGCGGCAACGACCAGATCGCCAACGCCGCCATCCAGCTTCTCGCGGAGCGCAGGCTCGCCGGGAAGGTCGCGGTGGTCGGGCAGGACGCGGATCTCATCTCCTGCCAACGCGTGGTTGAGGGGACTCAGCTTATGACCGTCTACAAGCCCATCGCCAAACTCGCGCCCCGCGCCGCCCAGCTCGCCGTCGCGATCGCGGCCCATACGGCCTTTCCCTACGACCTTCTGATGGAAAACAAGAGCGCCGCGAAGATTCCTTCTTTCATCGAGGCTCCGACGGCTGTCTACAAGCGGAATATGGACGATACGATCATCCGGGACGGCTTCCATTCCGTGGAGGATGTGTACCGCAATGTAGTGCAGGTGGTAAAAAAATGATGTCAAGGAATTGCTTGCTCCGCGAGTATTCGTGCGGCGAAACGCGGTATAGTCCGGTTTAATGTAAAAAGATTACGATTTCCGTATTTCCGGAGCTGCTTCATACTGGGTTATATCGTTTCTAAATGGAGGAATGAACTTATGAAGAAAACTCTTGTCGCCCTGGTCGCCCTCGCGGCTATCGGCTCTCTCGCATTCGTTTCCTGCGGCCAGAAAGCCCCCGGAAAGAAGGTGATCGGTCTGGCTATGCCCGAGACTCACGTCGAGCGCTGGCAGAAAGACGGCGCGGCGCTGAAATCCGACGCGGAAGCCAAAGGCTACGAAGCGATTGTCACCTACGGCGACGCGGACCAGGCAAAACAGAACCAGCAGATCCAGGACATGCTGACCAAGGGAGCCAAGCTCATCGTCATCGGTTCCGTCAACGAAGGCGTCGTCTCCGCGGTCGCCGGCGCGGCCAAGGACAAAGTCATCGTCATCGCCTACGACCGCCTCATCACCGGATCGGGGGACTACGACTACTACATCACCTTCGACAACTTCAAAGTCGGCCAGTTCCAGGGCAAAGCCCTTGAGACCGCGCTGAACCTCGCGGCCGCCACCAAAGCCGCTCCGAAGATCATCACCCTGTTCGCCGGCGCCCCGACGGACAACAACGCCAAGGTCTTCTTCGACGGCGCTATGGACATACTCAAGAAGTACGTCGACTCCGGCGCTTTGAAGCTCGTCGGACCCGCTCCGCTGGCTTCTTCCGACACCGCCAACTTCAGCAAGATCACCACTGAGAACTGGCGCGCCGACGTCGCCAAGACCCGCATGGAGAACCTCCTGAACAGCGACGCCAAGGGCGTGACGCTCGACGGTATTCTCGCGCCGAACGATACCCTTGCCCGCGCCATCCTGGAAGCCTGCGCCTCCGACGCGAAGTACAAGGCCAAGCTCCCCGTGATCACCGGACAAGACGGCGAAATCGCCTCCATTCAGGCCATCAAAGACGGAAAGCAGTACATGACCGTGTTCAAGGATACCCGCCAGCTCGCCTCCGCCACGATCGTTTTGGCCGACGCCCTTCTTAAAGGCACGGCTCCGACCATCGCCGGCGCCCGCTTGGACACCACCTCCTACAACACCGGCAAGAAGGTCGTGAAGTCGTACCTCCTTGAGCCCGTCGTCGTCACCAAGGACAATTTCCAGAAGATCATGATCGACAGCGGCTACTACAAGGCGGCCGACATCAAGTAATTCGATCCGGGATTGAGGCTGTAACATGATGCTGTCCGAAAGGTTCGCTGAACTTTTCGGACAGCCCTTTTTTCAATCAGTGACTGGGGAAACAGGAAAACGGGATGAGCGACTACATACTGGAGATCCAAAATCTAACTAAGGAATTCCCCGGCGTTCGCGCTTTGGACAACGTGAGCTTGAAAGTGAAACGGGGAGAGATTCACTCGCTTTGCGGGGAGAACGGCGCCGGCAAGTCGACGCTGATGAGCGTCATCAGCGGCGTGTATCCGAAAGGCAGCTACGAGGGAAAAGTCATCCTCAAAGGCGTGGAAACTCATTACCGCAGCGTAAAGGACAGTGAGAAGGACGGCTTGGCCATCATCCATCAGGAACTGGCTTTGAGCCCCTTCCTCTCCATCTACGAAAATATTTTCCTCGGGCATATGAAAACCCGGTTGGGCGTAATCAACTGGGATCACTATATAAAGGAATCCAAGAAGTACCTGGACCAGGTGGGTCTCCACGAGAAACCCTCCACCATCGTCAGCAAGATGGGTGTCGGCAAGCAGCAGCTCGTAGAGATCGCCAGGGCTCTCTCAAAAAAAGTCGACGTGCTCATTCTGGACGAGCCGACCTCGTCCCTCAACGACGACGAAAGCGAGAAGCTTCTCGACCTCATTCTTGAGCTCAAGACGCAGGGGATCACGTCGATCATGATCTCCCACAAGCTCAACGAAGTCCTCAAGATAGCCGACACGGTGACCATACTCCGGGATGGAAAGTCCATCTCCAGCTACGACGTCAAGGCGGACAAGCTTACCGAGGCTATGATCATCAAGGATATGGTCGGCCGCGATCTGACCCATCGTTTTCCCGAGCGGAAGAACACTCCCGCAGAAGTCGTCATGGAAGTAAAAAACTGGACCGTCTACCACCCGGACTACCACAACATCAAAGTCGTGGAGGACGCGTCCTTCACTCTGCGCCGCGGCGAGATCCTGGCCTTTTGCGGCCCCATGGGCGCCGGCAGGACCGAACTGATGATGAGCATCTATGGGCGCTCGTATGGTTCTCACTGCAAGGGCGAGCTCTACATCGGCGGCAAAAAATGCGAGACGACGACTACCAAGGCCGCTATCGAGGCCGGTCTCGGTTACGTATCCGAGGACCGCAAGAGTCTCGGCCTCATCCTTATTCAGGATGTGAAATCGAACATCTCCATCTCCAGCCTGAAGAAGCTTTCCCGCATGGGTGTGGTTTCTTCCCAACGGGAAATCCAGGAAGCGGAAAAATATAAGAATGAGCTTCAGATCAAGACGCCCTCGATCAACCAGCTGACCCGCAATCTTTCGGGCGGCAACCAGCAGAAAGTGGTCCTGAGCCGCGTGCTTCTGGCGGATCCCGATATCTTCATCGTCGACGAGCCGACGCGCGGCATCGACGTCGGCGCGAAGTCCGAGATCTACGGCATACTCAACGACTTGGTAGCGCAGGGCAAGAGCGTCATCATGGTTACCTCCGAACTCCCGGAGGCGCTCGGCATGGCGGACCGCATCTACGTAATGAATGAAGGAAGGATCAAGGGAATGCTGAACCGCGATGAGGCTACCCAGGAAAAGATCATGCACATCGCGTTGATGAACTAAGAACACTTGGAATAGGAGAAAGCATGAGCGGCGCAAACGTGAAGAGAACAAGTGTCCAAGACCTGATTAAGAGCAATATCCGGAATTACTCGATGGTCCTTATGTTGGCGGCCATCATGATCGTGTTCGCCTTCCTGACCGGGGGCGTCAACCTGAATTCCCGGAACTTCACCAACATTTTCATTCAGAACAGCTACATCCTTCTTCTCGCCGTCGGCATGGTCCAGGTTATCATCATCGGCAATATCGACCTCTCGGTCGGCCGGGTCTGCGCCTTCGTCGGCGCGATCAGCGCGATGCTCTACAACACCGGCATCGGCATGCCGGCGACCATCGTGATCAGCATCATCATCGGTCTGGGCGTCGGCGTGTTTCAGGGCTTCTGGATCGCCTTCCTCAAGATCCCCGCTTTCATCGTCACGCTGGCGGGCATGCTCCTTTTCAGAGGCCTCACCTACATCATCACCAACGTTTCCCCAATTTCTCTCAAAGACGACAGCTTCAAGCAGATCGCCTCCGGCATGGTCAACATCCCCGGCCTGGAGATCAACGGCGTCCATTACACGGCCATTTTGATCGGCACCGCGATCACGGTCATCTT
>JBAYHM010000197.1:0-8863 GCA_041666155.1 Treponemataceae bacterium | reverse complement strand
TCATCACGCATCGCTTTTATTTCGATGGTACCGAGACCGCCCGCATCCGCGATCGCGGCACCGGACATACCCGCGAAAATCATGCTCGCCAACACGTTGGCGTGGCCTAGCCCGCCGGGTATCCAACCAACTACGGCCGAAGCGAAGCGAAACAAACGACGGGTCACGCCGCCCATATTCATGAGGTTACCAGCGAGAATAAAGAAAGGAACCGCCAGCAACGCATAAGTGTCGATACCGGAAACCATTTTTTGAGCCATCGTCACGACGGGAATGCCGTACGCGAAAAGGTATGAAAAAGACACGACGGCCAGAGAAAAAACTATCGGGAAACCGATCACTATGCAGAGGAGGAATCCTCCGATTAAAAAAAGCATACGGGGCCTCCTTATTATTTCAACGTAGCGAGTTCGCGCACTTTCGCAGCCATCAGCCGGATTGTGGATATGATGATAAAAAATGATCCAATCGGCATCGATATGTAGATAAGTGCCCAGGAAAGACCCATCGCGGCAGTCTCCACCGTCCGCATCTTGATGGAAAGGTACACGCCGTTATAAATCAACGCGATAAGCAGGGCGATAATGACTACGCCCCGAGCCAGATACAAATAAATTTGAGGTTTTTTAGGGAGCAAACCGGTAAAATAGGTAACACTCGTGAGTTCGTCCTTCCGATTGACGATTGAAGCTCCGAGCATGCACGACCAGACAAAACAATACCTAGCCAATTCTTCTGAAAAGAAAATCGGCATTCTCAGTATATAGCGACCGATGATGTGGAAAAACGTAATCAAAAAAGCAACGCTCATCAAAAAGACACAGACGAGGTCCGTTCCCTTGTCCATCGTATCGAGAAGTTTCTTCATAACGGATCCTTATCGCCTCGCGTTTTCAATTCGTAAAAAACGCGGCAAGAAAAGACCTCTTGCCGCGCACCTATTGATGAAAAAATGTAAAATTACTTAACCGCCGCTAAACGATCCGCGGTTCCTTTACCCCACTTGTCCTCGAATTTCTTCGGAACATCTTTGGCCGCTTCTCGGAATGCCGCGACATCGGGCTCAACTACCGTCATGCCGAGTTTTTTGAGTTCCGTAAGCATGTCCTTTTCCTGTTGGAGGATCAGGTCGTTATTGAACTTGATCGATTCTTTGAGCGCGTCGTTCACCAGTTTCTTGAGATCGGGAGCTAATCCATTGAACCATGCCGCGCTTGCACCAACTAAATTAACGCGGAGCATATGCCCGGTCAGCATGATGAATTTCTGCGCTTCATAATATTTGTAAGTATATATTGTCGGAATCGGATTTTCCTGGCCGTCGACAACACCCTGTTTGAGAGCCATATACAGATCGGAGAACGCGACCGGGGTCGGGGTAGCGCCCATGGCTTTGACCGCTTCCAAATACACAGGTTGATCGGGAGCGCGGATGAGCATTCCTTTGAGATCCGCGGGCGTTTTGACTTCCTTGTTCTTCGTCGTAAGATGGCGGGCACCGTAATACATGTCGGCCGCGAGAATTTTCACGCCGCGGGATTTTTCAAGGCTGTCGCTCATTTCCTTGATAACGTCGCTGTTGGCGGCTTTCATCAGGTGATCGAAATCGCGGAAAAGGTACGGGCAATCCATTACGCCCCAATTACTCTGGAAAAGACTGGTTTCAGAGGTACCGCCGATATACATGTGGACGCTTCCGGTCATAACGTATTCGATAACGTCCTTGACGTTTCCCAGCTGATTGGCTGGAAACACCTCGACCTTGAGGCGGCCGCCCGATCCTTTGTTGACGATTTCAGCAAACTTGTTCGCGGCGAGCGTGTTGGCATGATCCGGCGCCACTGGGGTAGAAAATTTTACCACCTGTTCCTTCACCGGCTGCGTTGTCTTTCCTTTATCGTTTGTGCCACCCGCAAAAACAGTTGTCGTACTGAAAAGTGTAAGAACAGTAAAGAAAACTTGAATTCCCGTTCTCTTCATCATATTGCCCCCATCATGAAATAAAGATCGCGACGCTGCGAACGCACGCCGCTGCATCATTATGAGAAGCCGCTATTATGTTTGTCAAATTATTTCGCGGAAACCGATTTTTGCTTATCAATCACGTAGGGAAAAACGAGTTCAAAACGGAGACCATTGCCCGATTTCCAGGTGGCGCGACCGTCCAAACGGCCAACAATAGCGCCGATTAGCGTCAAACCTAGGTTTTTTTTCGATTCCGCAGGAGCGGAATCGATTGCTGGGCAGCCATTTCCATTATCAGCGACCACGAGTATCCCTTCTTTCTGATCAAGGAACAAACTAACTTCCAAATGAGGATCAGAAACGTGTTCAAACGCGTGTTTAACGGCGTTAACCACTAGTTCATTGAGAATCAAGCCAAGGTTGAGAGCAATTATTTTATCGACATGGCATTTGACCGGATTAACCGTTACCAATATGGTTATCGGGGACTCCGGATACAAAATGGATACGTTTTCGGTTATCGCACGGAAATATTTCTCGATATCGATCCATTCTTCGTTGCTCTGGGAAAGAACGCTGTCTCCGATAAACAAGAGGTCATGCGCAAGGGAGACCGTATAGACGCGATTTAGCAGCAAACCTGACGCTTCTTTAAAAGAAAAATCATCCGAGCGGTTCCGCTGCAGCTGAATCAAACTCTTAATCAAATTCAAGTTATTTTTCACTCGATGTTGCAATTCACGCAGAAGAATATCTTTTTCCGCAACATTGCGGCGTAATTCACCTTCAAGCGCCACGCGACGATCCATCTCCCGCATAAGCTTTTTAAAATAATCGGAGAGAAAACCGAAGGAGGCACCAACGAAAATGCCGGACAGTTCGGCGATTGTTTTGCTTGCGGGGCCAAAATCGGTATGCCCGAGGATCATAAAAAGCATAAGGTTAGCAGGAAGTGCGCACGCGCCAGCGACCAAGCCGCCGGGAAAACCAAAAACCAGAGAAAAACTCAAGACGGGGATCAGAACGAAATAGTTAGCCGAAATACCCAGAAAGGGACCGAAGCCTAAAACGATCAGAACATAGATTCCGATAGAAACGCAGAGCGTCAACGCGGGGTAATCAACGAAGAATAATTGATTGACGGCGGCCAAGGCTTTATCAAGAGGTGAAAAAGGCTCTGAATCCCACCAAGCGTCGGATTTCGTTTTCAACATCACTTTCAAATACATCGCCTCTAAAACACTGTCAAGGGCAACCCTGTTTTTCTCCGTTCCGGGCGTGCTATATTCATAGTCTAGGGAGAACGCATGGAGAAGATACGTGTGCTAATCGCTGAAGATGAACCGATCGCCGCCTTGGAATTGAAAGAAACGCTTGAGCGAATCGGGTGTTTAGTAGTCGGCATCGTCACCGGCGGTGATGTAGTCGTTGAATCAGTCGGACGTCTCAAACCGAATCTGGTAATCATGGATATCAACTTAAACAGCTTTATCGACGGCGTCGACGCGGCCCAGCGAATATCCTTACTCGGCCCCATATCGGTTATTTTCGTCACCGCATATTCCGATCCCGAATTGCGCCTTCGCGCGATGCGCACAAAACCCGCCGGCTTCTTGGTCAAACCAGTTAGAGAAGAAGTTCTGCGGGATTGCGTAGAAGCGGCAATCAGAAAAAACGAATGAACAGCACCGCACAGCTAAAACGGGCCGATGAACTTCTACACGAAGTGTTCGGTTTCGATTCGTATCGCCCGTATCAACGCGAAATAATCAACGCAACCATTTCCGGTCATGATGTTCTGGCTGTTCTCCCCACCGGCGGAGGGAAAAGCCTCTGTTACCAATTACCCGCGATGGTCTTGGATTCGTTGACCATAGTTGTGTCTCCACTCATCGCGCTGATGCAGGACCAGCTCACCGCATTGACGGAATTCGGTATACCGGCTGCTGTGTTAAATAGCACCCTCGACGCCGAAGCGTACCGAAAAACCGCGAATAGGGTCCGGTCGGGTGAAGCTAAACTGCTGTACGCCGCTCCGGAAGCCCTTGCCGGTCCGCGCTTGATGTCCGTTCTTGCCGACCGCCCCCCCGGCCTTATCGTCGTGGACGAAGCACATTGTATTTCACAATGGGGACACGATTTTCGCCCCGATTACCGTCGCATCGCGGATCTCAGAGCGCGTTTTCCACGAGCGTCGTGCTTGGCGGTCACCGCGACGGCAACGTCCCGAGTCCGCGAAGACATCGTACGGAACCTTCAGCTGGCGAAACCGACCATTTTCGTTTCAAGTTTTGATCGTCCGGCGCTAAAACTCACGGTAGAACCAAAAACGGACTCAAAAAGGCGGCTCCTGGATTTTGTTCGTACAAGAAAAGGCAGTTCGGGCATCGTCTACTGCCTTTCCCGAAAAAGCGCCGAAGAACTCTCCCTTACGCTGAAAGCGGCGGGCGTGAGGGCCCTGCCCTACCACGCGGGACTGTCGAAAGAAGAACGTGAAACAAACCAAAACGCGTTCATCCGCGACGATGTGGATGTGATAACCGCCACAATCGCTTTTGGGATGGGCATAGATAAACCGAATGTCCGCTGGATCGTACACTGGGATCTTCCAAAAGACATTGAAGGCTATTACCAGGAAATCGGACGCGCCGGACGCGACGGGCTTTCCGCGGAATGTCTACTTTTATACGGCCGCGGAGATCTGATCAAGTTGAAGCGTTTTCTGGACTTAGATGACGTTTCCGAAAACGGGCTGGATACCGGGGCGCTCGAACGTTTGGAAAAAATGGCCGGCTATGCCGAAACGGAGTCTTGTAGGCGCTCGTTCCTCCTATCGCATTTTGGAGAGCGTTACGAAAAAGAGAATTGCGGCGCCTGCGACAACTGCCTCCGGGATCCACTTGATCTTCAGGACTACACCGTCCCCGCGCAAAAATTCCTCTCTTGCGTTGTGCGGCTGGGAGGTCGTTTCGGTGCGGCCCACGCCACGGACGTGCTGCTCGGGTCGCATTCGGAAAAAATTGAGCGATACGGACACGAAAGTCTTTCAACCTACGGCATCGGGAAAGAATTAAAACGGGAAAGTTGGATGGAGTTGTCCCGGCGTTTGACGGCGTCAGGGTATCTGGAAAGCCTTCCGCCGTATGGAACACTCGCGCCGACGGAAAAGACACGCGCGTTCTTTAAAGACGGGCAAAAATTCACAACACGTCCGATTCAAGTCACGACAAAAACAAAACGCACTCGAGGTCAAACCGAGATTACGGAAAGCGTTTCAGCGACGTCGTCCGAATCGGAAGACTTGTTTGAAGCACTCCGCAACCTCCGAAAAACCTTGGCTGATGCGGCAAAAGTCCCCCCTTATGTCGTATTCCCCGATCGGACGCTCCGTGAATTCGCGAAACGGAAGCCAAAATCGATAGAAGACCTTGAGGGTGTTTTTGGCGTCGGAGCCCACAAATCGGAGCGATACGGAGCGGCATTCGTCGCGCGCATCCGCAGCTGGGCGGACGAGCGCGGCGAATAGGGTCAGGAGATGCCGGTAAGGGCTTTTACGTACTGAAGGCGTTCATAGGCGACGCTGTCGGAGCTGCCTCGGCGCGCCAGTCGTCCGCGGAACGCCGCTGAAGAGGCAATGTTCAAACGACCAAGGCGAAGATCCATTTCTTGCAGCATCCGAGTAATCGCGGGATATCCGCCGCGATACACCGCGGAACATATCTGGACCGTCGTTGCCCCGGCGGCGATCATCTTTAATGCCGTTTCGCCCGAATGGACACCCGTCGCGGCCGTGAGCTGACAGGGAACCGTTCCATATAATCGAGCGACGGTACCGAGCGCTTCGTGGTAATCGTCTTCATCGCTCCTTGTCGGACCGGCTTTCAACGCGAGCGCGTCTAAATCCAAATCGAAGCGATAGAACCTATTAAAAAGCACAACGCCCTTTGCCCCGGCGTCCGCGACGCGAGAAACGAGGTTTGCGATATTCGTAAAATTCGAGCCGAGCTTCACGGCTAGCGGCAGGCTGGTTTTGTCGGCTGCGTTCTTTACGATGGATACGACCCGGTTTTCTATTTCCCGGGGATCATCGTCTAAATCACGCGGCGGGATACCGATATTGAGTTCCAGAGCGTCCGCCCCCGAGGCTTCAATCTGCTCGGCGAAATCCGCCCAAAGTCCCGCCGAAACGCAATTAACGCTGGCGATTATGGGCGCGCGGGAAACTTTTTTCGCTTTTTTTATAAGATCGAGGTATTCTCCCGCACCACCGCTCACCCCCATTTCCGCAAGAAAATTTTCAGCTTCCGGATGAGCGCCGATTCCCGCGCTTTCGGCCACGGCGTCGGACTCCGCTTTCAGCTGTTCCTCGAATAGAGATTTGAGGACGATGGCCCCTACTCCCGCATCGGATGCTTTTTGGACTCCCTCGATAGTTGAACTAAGACCGCTTGCCGCGAGTACGATAGGATTCGCGAGTTCAATTCCCAGGTAATTGATTGATAGATCAGCCATTGATTCCTCCTGATAAACATGATGCCGCCGTATATCGTTTAATATACGACGGCATCAAGTTAGAGGCAAATCATCCGGCCGCTATCTTAGGAGTGGGTTTTCTCCCCCACCGGAGCGGCGGGACGTATTGAAGGAAGCGCCGGGTCGCGGCGCGCGTATTCGTAAGCGCGTCGCGCGGCTTCCGCGGGCAGCGTGGCGAACGCGCAGAACTCACGCACGTCGATGGAATCGACTAGGCGACCGGGAACGCCGGTAGCGCGCATCAGGAGGCCGGCTACGTCCCGAGCGGATGCTCCGTGACTACGGCCGACACCGACGTACACGCGGGCATCAGGGCCGCTTCGGGAATCCCCACCGACGCGAGGCGCGACGCGCGGTCCGCGTTCGTAGGGGCGCTCCTCATGTTCGTGACGGCGGCCGTAGCCTCCGCCGCTCTTGCCGAAACCGCGATCTTGGTCGCGGAACGAAGGGCGGGTATCACGGCGGAAACGGTCTTCCGGTTCCAATATCTGTTTGTAGCGAGCCGGATCGAGCGAATCGCCGTAGGCGGCCGCGACGAGGGCTTCAATGGCGGCGCGGGGACCCATGGCGTCGATCAATTCGGAGGCCAGTACGGCGCGCGGATCATTCGGCTCGAATGCGGAAGCCTTCTCGGCGAGCAGGGCCGCCGGCAGTCCGTTCTCCGCGTCGCCTGATTCCCCGTCAATCCCGACAACAGCTTGTTTCGGATCAAAACCGGCTGCGCTGAAAATAGCCGCTTTTACGCGGATGCGGGAAGCTTCCATGACCGACTCGACGTCGGGCGCGTTCATCTTGTTGATGGGCGCGCCGAGGACGGGTTCCAGGGAGCGGGAAAGCGCGATCACGCGACCGCGTGCGATCGGCGCCACGAAGGATATCGCCGTCCCCCGGCGACCGGCGCGGCCGGTACGACCGATACGGTGCACATAGGATTCACGATCGTTGGGAAGATCCCAGTTGATAACGTGGGACAAGCGTTCCACGTCGATACCGCGAGCGGCGACGTCCGTTGCGACGACGATGGTCGTCATGGAGGTGCGGAAACGGCGGAGAGTGCGCTCGCGGGCTTCCTGGGAAAGATCGCCGTGCAGAGCCTCCGCGGAATAACCACCCTCAACCAAACGTCGAGCGACCTCGTCGGTTTCAGCTTTGGTCGCGCAAAACACTAGGCCGTGAAAAGCGGGGGCCGAGTCGATGATGCGGCGCAGAGCCTCAAGTTTATCTTCTCTTCGGAGTACTATATAAAACTGGTCGACAGCGGGTTTTTCATCCACCGCCGCCTTATCCTCGACAATGTCTACCGCGCCTATATGATCGCGCACTACCTTAAGAATGGGTGCGGGCATTGTCGCGGAGAACAAGGCAACTCGGCGGTTCGGATTGGCTTTCTCCATGATGGTTTCAACGTCTTCAAGAAAACCCATGTCAAGCATCTCGTCCGCTTCATCGAGGATGAGCCATTCAAGAGAGGTAAGATCGAGGGAACCGCGTTCAAGGTGATCCATTACGCGGCCGGGGGTACCGACCACGATCTCCACGCCACGGGAAAGGTCGCGGAGCTGTGTACCCATGGAAGCACCGCCGTACACGGCGCAAACACGCGGGAACTGTCCACCAGCGAGCGACCTGATTTCCTGGGAAACCTGCAGAGCGAGTTCGCGGGTCGGAGCCAGGATTAGAGCGCGGGGCGCTTTCCCGGCAGTCGTCAGGCGTTCAACAAGGGGGATGCCGAAGGCGGCGGTTTTACCGGTACCCGTTCGGGCTTTAGCGACCAAATGACCTTCATCGGCCAAAAGGCGCGGAAGAGCAAGGGCTTGGATGGAGCTCGGCGCGGTAAACCCTTTACGGGCAAGCGCGGCGAGCACGGCGTCGGATAAGCCGAACGCGGCGAAAGAGAGGGAGGTTTCGGTATTCATTCCTGTCCTTAAAATCGCGTCGGCCCCGATAAAGCGCACGGGAAGCCGGGATCGGACTTATCATGCGGAATACGCGCTTGTGGTGGGTTCGTACGCGGAATAGTAGGTAGACTATATACACAATTTAAAAAAGGGTCTAGGGGCCTGAAAATCTAAAGGGTCCCGGAAAAATCCGGGACCCTTTAAACAGTATTTTTGATTGATAATTCATTATGACTTTTTACTATCGATAATATATGTATGATACACCCGGAAGTCCTAAACACACAAGCTGTTTATTGACTATTTTATCACTTTTGATACAGCTATTTCCTGATTCAGCCATAAGATATCTCCATTATATGCATTAGTATGATAAACGATAATATCTGCAAAGCTTCACCTATTTCCGTTATCTACAATACCTAATGGGCACCTCTAAAAACCAACCGGGTTTTTAGAGGTGCCCT
>JBAYHM010000196.1:0-8906 GCA_041666155.1 Treponemataceae bacterium | reverse complement strand
TTCGCCTTCCACGACATCAATCCGCAAGCGCCCGTCCACTTTTTGGTGATAACCAAGAAGCATATCGAGAACGTCATGGAGCTCGACGCGGCCGATACGGCGCTTGTCGGGAGACTGATCTTCAAAGCGCAGGAACTGGCCGCAAAACTCGGCTGCGCCGAGAAGGGCGCGCGCTTCGTCGTCAACTGCAAGTCCGACGGCGGCCAAAGCGTGGACCATCTGCACCTGCACGCTTTGGGTGGCAGGCGGATGACCTGGCCTCCGGGCTGAGCGTTCATCGCGGCCTGCCGACGATCCGACCAATTCGTTCGCGTCCCTCAGAAATGCGCCAACCGTCACGCGCGTTGAAGTAGAGGTACCAAAGACCGTCGGCTTCCCGGTAGCGCGCGTCGCACGCGTAGACGTGGGAACTGGTCCAGCCGGGGCGCGGCGCCATGAGCGGCTCGCGCGCGGCGGAACTCCAGCCGAGGCCATCTATGGAACGAAGAGCGAAGATGGCGGAACGAGAACGGCCGCCGGCATCGGAAAAGATCTTGTTCTGGAGGCCGATCCACCCATTATCGAATCGCAGCACCTTCATTGAACCCGCGCCGAAGACACCATCGCTTACATCGAACGCGGGATCCAAGAGAGGCAGGGGGTAGGGTTCGAAAGGCCCCGTAGCCGAAACGCCGCGGGCGGCGCCGATATATCGGGGTTCACAGAAACCGCAATCGGGAATCCAGGCCAGTGACGCGGAATAATACAGGCGCCATTCGGTCGCTTCTTCCACCAGGCAGGGATTGGAAATCGAATCACCGAGGATGGGATCCCGCATCCATTCCAGCGAAGGAGTGAGAAGCGTTTCAGGTTTTGACCAGCGGAGGAGGTTTGCGCTGCGCGAAAGACTGATTGCGGATCGCCATGGACGCTTTCCCGGTAGCGCTGTCAAAGGAAGCGCGAAGGGCGCGTAGGATTCGAAAAACAGAAGGTATTCCCCCGCCACACGTCTGAGAAACGGTCTCATCGCGTGCCGAAGAATTAATCCTTTTTCCCGCCAGCGAATACCGTCATCCGATGCATACAGGTGGAGACCCCACGCCGAGTGGGCCACCAAGGCCCATTTCCCGTCGGGAGTTTCCTCGGGAAACAAAAACGACGGGTCTGCGACGACCGGAGAAAGACACGGCGGCTCAATGAGCGGCGGCCCCGGAGGGGTCCAATCCAGATTAAGAAAATCGTCGACGGTCATTCGGCTAGTATACGGTGGAAATCCGGCTTGCGCATCGCCGTCGTATACGAGAAAATGACTATCTGGGGAGACAAGCCGATGCAAAACGAAACCGACGACGTATTTTCACCCATCGAACTCCGCTACCTTCCGGTAAAGAACCGCATCGTCCGCTCGGCGACCAACGATTACGCCGCCGAAAGCGACGGGTCCGTATCGACCTATCAGATCGAGATTATCCGCAAACTCGCGGAGAACGAGGTCGGCCTCATCATCACCGGGAATTTTTGCGTATCCGTCGCCGGCAGGAATGGTCGCGACCAACATATACTCTACGGCGATTTCGATAGGACGGCCCTCACGGAGCTCGTTCGATCCGCGCACGTGTCTGGTTGCCGTATTGTGGCGCAACTTGGGCACGCGGGAGGCAAGGCGAAACGGGCGGATATCGATGTTCCGGACCCTGTCGCCCCATCCGATACGATCTATATTGAAGGGGAACCGGCAGCCAAAGCCCTCTCAATCGATGAGATTAAGCGACTTGTCGGGGATTTCGCGACGGCGGCGCGCACCGCGCGGGAAGCCTCCTTCGACGGCGTACAATTGCATTGCGCCCACGGTTACCTGCTTTCACAATTCCTTTCGCCCCAACAAAATCTGCGCACGGATAAGTACGGCGGTTCCCCCGCCAACCGTTTCAGGATCGTCGAAGAAATCATCACCGCGATACGATCGCTTTGCGGCGCGGAATTTCCGATACTCGTAAAAATGAACGGGAATGCGCCGGGGAAGGCGGAGACCTACTTTGAGGATGTCCGATACTTCGTCGGCCGCTGTGAAACGCTCGGCCTTACGGCCGTGGAGATCAGCGGCTTTGATTTTCTTACGTTCGATAAGGACAAAGGGCCGTACTATACGGACATCATTTCCGCGCTACGCCCGATGGTGCAAATTCCCCTGATCGCGGTCGGCGGCGTCAGGAGCCTGAAGGAGATGAAAGCCGTTTTGCGTTCCGGCGCGGATATGGTCGCTCTGAGCCGCCCGTTCATCTGCGAAAGCCATCTGATTACCCGGCTGAAAGCGGGACAAGAACGGGCGAAGTGTATTTCCTGCAATAAATGTTTTTCACTCTACAAAAAAGAAAAGCGGCGCTGCGTGTTCCAAAAAACCATGCGTGTTCGGGTTCTGCTTCATCTTGAACACGAAGGACTTGGTTTATTACGGAACGCGTTTCTGTCGCGGGGCGCGAAAATCGCCGAATCAAATCTTTGGAAGGGTGAGTCCCTCCCCGAGCTCGAATCGTTCGATTTTCTGGTCGTGATGGGCGGCGCGATGAACGTCGACGAGGACGCTCGCTTTCCTTGGCTAAGCGGAGAAAAGAAGCTCATCGCGGACGCGATCGCCTCAGACAAGCGAGTGCTTGGAATTTGCCTTGGAGCCCAGCTGATCGCCCGCGCGCTCGGGGCGAAGGTAAGACCGATGGGCTACAAAGAGATCGGATGGTTTCCGGTACGAGCGGAATGCGACGGGAATCGTTTTTTCAAATCCTTGGCGAAGGGCGGCGAGCTCGGCATGGCGCACTGGCACGGTGACACTTTCGCGCTGCCTGAAGGCTGTGACCGGCTTTTTTCATCGGAGGCTTGCCCGGAACAAGGTTTCGCCGTTCGCGAAAAAACAGTCGTAGCCCTCCAGTTCCACGCGGAATTGGATGAGGCGATGTTCCGGTCTTTCATCGAACACGGCGGGGACGAATTGACGGCGGGCGGGGAGTGGGTCCAGCAAGCCGAAACCGCGCTCCACGGTCTAAAGACCGAAGGAGCCGCGGCCCGGAAAGTACTGGATGAGCTGGTAGCTGAACTATTCGCCTAGAACCCTAATTCCTCGCCGATTATCACGACGGTGAAATCGGTGGCGGAGGGTTTGCGGCGCAGGGTCGAATAGATCTTGCAGATACGGGTCTTACCCTTGCAATCGCAGCAGACACCCGCTTTAACGCAGGGATTGGGCATATTGAGTCGCTTGTTGTTGAGCGGAGCAGCGTATCTGCGGATACGTTCGTTCGCCGCGTCCTCGTCACTGACGATTTTATTGACGCCCGCGACGACGATTACTTTCTTCGGGCCGAAGGTCATGGCGTTGGTCCGGTTGCCGTTGCCGTCGACGTTCACGAGCATGCCGTCCAGCGTCAGCGCGTTGGTGCTGCACAGAAAGAGGTCGCACAGCTGTTGGCGCCGGCGGTAGTCGGCTTTTTGCTCGGGCGTGAGAGCCGCCTCACCGTGGTCGAGGGTCACGGCGCCCTTCGCCTTGGCCTTATCCTTGATACCCAAGGCCGCGACCGTCATCGATCCGCCGAAGCCGACTTCCGCCCCTGACTTGACGAATCCGAGTACGAACTCGACCGCTTGTTCCCGATTGGAAAAATAAACGGCATCAAAGTCATTTTTTTTCAAGGCTTCCACGGCCGCTTCGCCGAGAGCGTCTGTTTGCCATCGCTTAACTTCGGAAATATCCATCGTTGTCCTCCGAGTATTCAGTATACACGAAATTCCTATTTCTTGAGACTTTCGCGCAGGTCTTTCTTGAGCACTTTTCCGCCGGCGTTGCGCGGCAAAACGGGAAGCGCGATGATTTCCTTAGGCTGTTTATAGGACGCCAAATTGGTGCGAAGGAAATCCGACAGGTGTTTCGGCTGCTGTTCGGCGCCCTCCGCCCAAACCACGAAGGCGTGTACCGTCTCGCCGTGGCTACGATCGGAAATGCCGACGACGGCGGCTTCCTTGATGCCGGGGAACTGGTAGATGACTTCCTCCACCTCGCGCGGGTACACGTTAAGGCCGCCGACAATGATCATGTCCTTGAGGCGATCTACGATGTAAAGGTAGCCATCCGCGTCCCTGTAGGCGACGTCTCCGGTGTGAAGCCAGCCGTCAACGATCGCCTTGGCGGTATCTTCCGGTCGATTGAAATAGCCCTTCATGACGTTCGGACCGTTGACGCAAAGTTCTCCGTTCACCATCGGTTTCACGTCGATCCCCTGATCATCCAAAACGCGGACCATGACGCCGGGAATCGCAAGGCCGATTGAACCGGGTTTGCACTTATTCATCGGATTGAGCGATACAACCGGAGATGCCTCGGAAAGCCCATAGCCTTCTACAATGGCCCGCCCGGTTTTGGCCTCGAACTTCTTGAGCACCTCAAGCGGCAAGGACGCGCCGCCGGAAACAAAAACGCGTACATCCTTGAAGTCTTCAGGAGTGGCAAAGTTCATGTACAAGTTATACATAGCCGGGACGCCGTTGACGATGGTGCAGCGGCTGTCGCGGATAAGCGCGATCGCGTCTTTCGGAGAAAAAGCTTCCAACACGACGACGGCGTGCCGGCTGAGAAGAGGCGCAACGACGCAGACCGTCCACGCATAGCTGTGGAACATCGGAAGCGCCGCAAAGGAAATGTCCTTCGCGGTCATGTCGATCGCTTCGCCGATGGCTTGGGCGTTGCTGATGAGGTTCCGGTGCGTCAGGACGGCGCCCTTGGGGAAACCGGTGGTTCCCGAGGTATAGATGATGACGCACTCGTGGTTTTGGTCGAAACTCTGATCCACGGGCGCGGCTTCCGCAGGTTTAGCCTCCGCAGCGGCGATGGTTTCGGGGATCAAGAGCTGGGTGAGCGAATCGCCTAATTCCATTTGAGCCTGAGTGAGCAGGATCTTCATACGCGAATCTTCGACCATGTAGCTGATTTCTCGAACGGTGAGCGCCGGATTGAACGGCACGACCACCGCCTGCAACGACACGATCGCGTAGTAGCAAACGACGAAATCCGGCGAGTTTCGGCACAGAAGCCCGACACGGTCCCCGGGACGAACGCCGCGGGAATACAGATAGTTTCGCGTTACGCGAATAAGCTCGGCGAACCGGCCGTAGCTGATGATTTGCCCCTTGAAAATAAAAGCAGGAGCATCGGGCCGTGGATTGAGCGCGGTCAGGTGTACGAGCATGGCAAATCTCCTTATTCGTGTCGGATATTTCGCAGTCTACCACAATAGGGTGAACCTCGGAAGCTAATTCGGCGTAGGCCGCGCCGGGGCATTCCCATGCCCGCTAGTCCTCGGACCAGTAGGTCCTGCGGGTTCGCGTTCATGGGAATGCCCCGGCGCGCCTCTTCGTCTGAATATATTCCGGGGGCTATCTCATTTGAGGAAGGATGGACGGTATCGGGCAAAAAAGGAGGGCTGTGTCAGGGGAGAAGGGGGTAATTCATGACGAATAAAAACCGGCGAGCGCTTGAAAGAGCTATTTTTGATATACTCGTTGTTTAGCAAGAAGAAGGAACAAAATGAAAGCAGATCAGAAAGCGGCAATATGGGCGCAGATAGCCGGCGGCCTTTGCGCAAGCGGCCAGTTCGAAAAAAGCAAGACCAAGGGCCCCAAGGAACTGGCATCCATGGTCGACGAAATCTTTTCCGAACTGGAACTCCGCTACACCGAATGGGAAAAATCCGACCCCGAAAAATTCTCCTACGCCTACAAGAAATAAGCTCTTCACGACAAACAACCTTTGTCCCGGATGGGCGATAGCCTCATCGCCCACATTCGCCGTAACGCGTGTGAAAACGCCGATCACATCAGTTATCAGCAGGGGCGCCCGGGGAAAATACCGACGAACGAATCCGCAGGCCTACCGGCCGAGGACTAGTGAGTCGGTATTTTCCCCATGGCGGGCCCCCTGCCGATAAACGTTACCATCGGCGTTTTCACACCCTTAGTCCGACGCTTGACGCCATCCAGGCTTTCATCCATCGTACCCCAATGGCTTTGAAAGCAACTGTCTACAAAACCGAACTGGAAATCGTCGACATGGATCGGAACGTGTACGAAACGCGGCAACTCACGCTCGCGCGGAAGCTAAAGTTGAGATGGAGCGTATAAAATGAGATCGATATTCATCGATCGATCCAACGCGTTTATTTTTGTCGCGCTACTCATGTGCAACCTTGTCGGAACGGTTGCCGCGGGAACCTTGGTCGGGTCTGCCCTTCCCGCCCACCCGCGGCTGATCGCGACTGCCGCCGACTGGAACGCGTTGCCCGAACGCAGACGGGTTGACGCCGACTTGGACGGGCTATGCAAGGCACTCATCACGGACGCGGAAGCGACGCTCTCGTTGCCGCCCCTTGAACATAAGTTGATCGGGCGCAGAATGCTCAATGTATCGCGCGAATACATACGGCGCGCGCTGCTGCGCTCATTCGCCTGGAGAACTACAGGCGACGTTCGCTTTCTGGAACGGGCGCGCGGAGAACTCGCGACGGTCGTCGCCTTCACCGACTGGAATCCTTCCCACTTTCTTGACGTCGCCGAAATGAGCGCGGGCGTCGCCATCACTTACGACTGGCTCTATGCCGATTTATCGGAAACCGAGCGAAAAGCCGCGCGTGAGGCGTTGCTGAAAAACGCCCTCGTTCCGGCGCGGAACGGACACAAGACCTTGAAAATGAAGAACAATTGGTCGCAGGTGTGTTCGGGCGGATTGGCGCTCGCGGCGCTCGCCGTCGCGGACGAAGAAAGCGAGCTATCGGATACGGTGCTGTCGAACATCAAGGCGAATATCGGCATTGGTTTAGCGGCCTACGCTCCCGACGGAGTCTACCCCGAGGGCCCCTCCTACTGGGCCTACGGGACCCAATACACAACGCTTTTGGTCGCCGCGCTCAGAAGCGCGCTTGGAACGGATTGGGATATCATGAAAACCCCGGGGCTTGAAGCGTCGGCGCGCTTCTTCGCGTTTGCGACCGCGCCCTCCGGCAAGTTCTTTAATTTCGCGGACTCGGGCGAGAACTCGTTCCTAGCCCCTCCGCTCTGGTATCTGGCCGCTGAAACCGGGAACGCGGAACTGATCGACGCGCAGCGGCGTTTTCTGGTCGCCGGGAAAAAAGGAACTGGAAATGAGCGTTTCGCCGCACTGATTCCCTTCAGCTGGGTGTCCGCCAAAACCGCGCCGAGCGCTGCCGTTTCGCTGCATTTCCACGGTCGGGGCGATAATCCCCTTGCCGTCTGGCGTTCCGGCTGGAAGTCGCGGGCCGACCGGTATTTCGCTATAAAAGCCGGCGGCGCGGGAGTAAACCACGGCCACATGGATGGCGGTTCCTTCGTATTGGAACAAAACGGCGTACGCTGGGCGGAAGACTTAGGAATGCAGGACTACGAATCGCTTGAATCCAAGGGAGTCGACCTTTGGAACCGCAAACAGAATTCCGATCGATGGAAGGTGTTCCGTATCGGCGCCGATTCTCATAATAGTTTGGTCGTCGGGGATGCTCCGCACAGAGCGGAAGGGCTCGCGAAAATAAACCGCGCGGACGAGGCAGGCGCGGAAATCGACCTAAGTCCGATCTTTCCGCCGGGAACCCTCGCGACGGCGATCCGAGAAGTTAAAATCCTCCCCGACTCGATCGTGTTGATCGACCGCATCACGGGAGCGCGACCGGGGACGTCCGTCCGCTGGACGATGGCAACGCGGACGGAGGTGGAAACCGCCGAGAACCGTGCGACTCTCCGCTCGGGAAAGGCAGCGTTGACAGTCAACTTCTCGGGACTCGGCGTCAAGCTTTCAGCCCGGGATATCGAAAAAGGGCCGGGATTGTACGACGCGCCGAATCCCGGTTTTAAGCAGCTGGTCGCCGAAGGCGCTGTCGGCGCGGACGGAAAGTGGGAGCTGTTGACACGGCTCTCCGCGGGACTCCGCTAAGCAAACGTCGGAAGTCCCCGCCGCTTAACGCTCCGCCCGGCGTTTTCCGCCAAGCTCCCCGGCGAGCGCGGCCAAGTGCGAACCGAAATCCTCCCGTACCACAACCATTCGTTTCGGCAGTTCGGGGGCAAGGCCGGTAAGGTCGAACACGCCTTCCAGCTCCGTAGCCGCGATGACGTCGGTAGCTTCCCGGAGAGCCGACGGACCGACCGCGAGGACGGCGATCTTTACTCCGGTTCGCCTGACCAGGTCCGTCATTTTCGAGAGAGGAAACACCTTAAAACCAAACACCTCTGCGCCTGAAAGGTCACGATCGGGGTCGAATACGGCGACTATTTTGAAGCCGTGACGGACAACATTGTCGTCGGCCAAAACAGCCGCGCCCAGGGGCCCGGCGCCGATCAGAAACACTTCGGCGTAGTCATCCGTCCCCAGAAATTCGGTGAGAACCCGTATCGTTTCGGCGATGGGAAAACCGTGTTTGGCCTTGCCTTCGGCGCCGACGGAACTCAAATCCTTACGGACTTGGATGGCGCCGAGATCCAGGCGTCGGCCAAGCGCGTCCGATGATATCCAGATATCGCCCGCTTCATGCCGTTCCTTGAGGATTCTCACATAGACGGGCAAACGACGTATCGTGGGGAGCGGAGCGCCAAGTGGTTTCGTCATTATCAAATTATACGGACCCCGTGACATTCGCGCTACCTTTATATTTTCAATGATTTGCGCCAATTTAAAACTCATCAACTGTGCCGCGAAAGGCCAAAGCGGTGTGTACGTACCTACCGGAAAAGGCCGGGGCGCGCCAGGCAAATCCGGGTATGAACGGTTCCTATGTTGTTGGGTCAACCCCCAGTCCCCGAATTGACATTAAGTTGTATCTTTTCAGTTTCGCCAGACGATCTTTTAGCGCCGTACTTCGATAAAAGTCACGGTTCTTAACGAG
>JBAYHM010000195.1:0-8987 GCA_041666155.1 Treponemataceae bacterium | reverse complement strand
GTACTTTGCTCTGCGCTTCCATTGTTGATTCCTCCCCGCCAATAGGTATAAATGAAGTATTGTACGATATTTCGCCTAATACAAATCGACGTTTTTGCTTCATACCTTGCGGCTTCCTGAATCGAACGTTAGAATCATTTCATGGCGCATGAAAAAAACCTTGCTCTTGTTAAAAAAAGTCTTCCCACCATCGCTTCCCGAAATCAAGTTTTCGCGAAGATTATAAAAGTTCTCGATGAAGGGGATTCCTTTCTGCTGCTCGGACACGCCAATCCCGATGAAGACTGCATCGGAGCGCTCGTCGCTTTTGCCCTGTTAGCGCGAAAGATGCAAAAGAGCGTTACCGTCTACCAGAGAAAACCGTTTCCCTACCAATTCACTTACCTTTCGGGCATCTGTGAATTCAATTCCATTCATGTTCTCTCAAGTTTACCGGTTCCCTCCGAAAAATATTCCGCGATTGTCGTGCTCGATACTCCCAAACCGTCCATGATCGATATCGACGACGCGTCGCGAGGCATTCTATCGGATTCATCCATTCGCAAAATCGAGATCGATCACCATTTGGAAACCGACGCCGAGTACTTCGGCGACGAAGAGTACAGACTCGTATCAAACGCGTCG
Organism: Treponemataceae bacterium; assembly: GCA_041666155.1. Taxonomy (GTDB): domain Bacteria; phylum Spirochaetota; class Spirochaetia; order Treponematales; family Breznakiellaceae; genus SZUA-426. Next base: position 8,363 of record JBAYHM010000195.1, on the reverse strand, counting down.
TCAAGTTGCGAACTGATCGGTTTTCTTGCGTACAAGATTGATAAAAACAAAGAGCTGAAGAATCGATACGGGATAGAGGACGTTTTTACCCGGAATTTAGTACTCGCCGTCCTCACCGGCATCATAGGCGATTCCGGGATGGGCAGATACTTCAAAACCACGCGGGAACGGCGACTGTATGATTGGCTCAGCGCGCTCTTCGATAACATGCTTGCGCTCAAAACCAGACAGGGATCGGGTAATTATAAAACAAAAGAACAGATATTTGAGTCGATCGCTTCTTTGTCCAAAGGAGAGGGAAAGTGCTTTGAGCGCATATATGCGATGAAACTTCATACGAAACGATTCGACTACATCTTCATCCCGGAAATGGAAGTGAAAGCCCTCTGCGAAGAATTCGGTGATGAATCCTTTATTTCCGTCGTGAAATCGGCGGCGGATACGCTATCGGAACAAAACGGCACATTCGGTCTCATCGCGTACCCGGATTCCGAGGGACTCGTTCAGTTCAGGGTTCGCCGCAGCCGCGACTTTACCGATTTTGATCTCAGAGATATTCTCTCAAGGCTTTCTCTCACCAACGGAGGCGGACATCCGGGAGCTATCGGCTTCCGCATTCCCAAGTCGGAAATAAGTGATCCCGCTTCTTTTACCGACGATCTGGTTCAAAAAGTCAGCGCGATGCTCGATGCGTAAGAGAGCGTTATTCAGTCTTAGGCTGGAGTAGTCGCGTACGGAACAACAGCCCGGCGCCCCAAATGGTGGTCCGGTTACGGCCTCGTTCTTTAGAAGAATAAAGCGCTTCGTCGGCGCGGGAAAGAAGCTGGGAGGCCTCAAGGTTTTCCTCTGAGCGGAATACCGCGACTCCGGCGCTGATCGTGACCCGCGGAAGTTTTTGCGGCCATTCAATCTGAAGCTGTTCCACCGACTCCCGCAGGCGTTCACTCACCGTCCAAGCCTGTTCCCGATTCGTCTCCGGAAGCAGCACCGTGAACTCTTCGCCGCCGAATCTGGCCAAAACATCCAGATCCCGAACGTTCTTGTTCAGCGTTTCGGCAATGCTTTCAAGAACGCGGTCGCCGGCAAGATGCCCGAAGCTGTCGTTGAAAGTTTTGAATTTATCCACGTCCAACACGATCACCGAGAAGGTGTAACCGTTCCGCTTTCCGCGAGCGACTTCCTCATGCAAGCGAACCATGAAAAAACCGTGATTGAAAAGGCCTGTTTTTACGTCGCGGACCGAATGTTCGTAATGCAGGTGATTCTGAATGGAAATGGCCAGCGAAGCCATCAGCTTATCCAGATAGGACAATTCGCGCGCCGAGTACTGCTCTTCAAGCACTTTTGCCCCGATAAGGATAAGTCCGTAGAGGCCGGAAAGACCGACGACCGGCACGACGATCTCGGGAGATACGGCTTTAAACGGAGAGGTCAAAGCTTCGTCGCCGATCTGGTATTCAAACAGCTCGTAACTGATCGGGCCGGGATATTTTCTAAAAAAAGGTTCAAACGGGGTAATGCTTTCAAGTTTGAGAGAAGTATCGACCTGCTTTAAATTCCGAAAGCTTTTCAGCACCAAATCGTCATGGCCGGACCGGGGTCTCCATACGAAAACAAGAAAAGACGGAAGAAAACGGTCGGTGATGCACCGAACCGTCGTTTCTATCATTTCATCGATGGAGGTTCTCTTGAATATCTCAGAAGTGCCGGAAAGAAGACTTTCATAGTCACGCGTTTCGCGGCGCAGCGAATCGACATAGGATAAAATTCCTAAATCCTGAAGCAGGGAATAATGCTTCAGAAGACGAGGGTCGGACATTATATCAACGCTTTCGTGCATGACCCTCACCACGCGCTTCTAGGGTCGCTTAGGTTGCCGAATATAGGTCGGTCACCAGGCGACGCCAATCGGCGCGCTTATCCTTTTCTTCCCATTGGATGGTTTTGCGGACACGGAAACGTTTCAAATCCCCAGGATTTTCAAACGCTACAACGCCGAACCGTCCACCGCCAAGATACACTACTTTTTCACCTTCCGCCATAGATTCGCCTTCGGCGATACGAGCAAGCACGCAATCAAAGTGGATTGGAGCGCCGCTCTCCTTGTCGTTGAGGGCTGAAGGCAAATCCTCGATCGGGGACCCGCAGCGCGGGCATAGAGGTTTCGGGAGCGATGGAGCAACTATACGAGGAGCTGAAAAACGTTCGCGGGAAGAAGCGGGGACGGGATTTTTTACCGCTTCCCCCTGCTCCGTTCGGCGCTGGCCCTGTTTTGGATTTCTATCACCCCTATTCGAATCACCGCTACGGGCGACCTTTTCTTTTCCGCGGGGCTGTTTTTCGTTCTGCTTAGGATTCCTGGTGGACCGAGGCGCGGGAGACGCGGGAGGCGCGGGCGATTTTGGGGAAATCGAACCCGTCGAGCCCTGCGCTTGGGCTGAACGATCGCCTCCGCCCGATCGTCTGCGTCTGCCTCGGGAAGAGCGGCGTCGATCGTTTCGGGTATTATCGGTCTCGTTCATTAGTCGCTCCTGGTATTCGTACACCGATGAGCTCATCGCTTAAAACCTGCGCAATACGCCGGATCGCGTCCGCTAGATATGATTCATCGTCTATCAAACGTTTAAGCTCCTCAATACTATGAGCACCATGGCTTACGCCGACTTCGACTATCATACACACTCCGTAAACGCCGATGCAAGATGGCGCGGGCCGTCATTACCGATGAACACGATATCAAAACGAACTGCCATGCCATTATATTCTCGATTTAGCGAAAGAAAAAACTTAGCCGTTTCCACCAGCCTTGCTATCTTTCTCGCATCGACCGATTTTTCCAGATCCTCGATTCCGTAGCGGCGCCAGGATTTGACTTCAATGAAGACGATTGTCCGGCCCTCAAGGGCCACCAGGTCGATTTCTCCGCGCCGAGACCGAAAATTCCGCGCGATTATCTCCAGACCGGAGGCCTCAAGGAATTGAGCGGCTTCATTCTCTCCAGTTTTTCCCGCGGCGAAACGGTTCACTCTTGGACCGCGAATTCCTTCGGATCTATCGCGCGGGCGATAAAAAGACTTTTCTCGGTGAGGAGATCCACTGTTTCACCCTCATCCTGGGAATACGCCTTGCCGAAATCGTCGATGAGAATACGGATACGGGGACGAAGAGGCGCTTCGCCGTGGACTTCCACGACGCGGGCGACGGAGCCGTTATTGAGCAATACGATCGAACCGATGGGGTAGATACCCATGGTCTTGATAAACGACTTCAAGACATCCGGATCAAAGCGGCGAGAATTGTCCGACAGTAGGCTCTTCATCGCGGCATAGCCGATCATTGAATTTCTGTAGGGTTTTTCGCTGACCATAGCTTCAAACGCGTCGGCGACGGACGCGATGCGCGCGCCCAGGTCTATGGCTTCCCCTACCGCTCTGCGCGGGTATCCTTCGCCGTCCCAACGTTCGTGGTGCTGGAGCGCCACTACACCCACATCCTCCGGATACAGTAGTTCCTTGCATACGATTTTAAACGAATACAAAGGATGCGCTTTCATTCGCTGGATCTCAGCGTCGGTGAGCCCGCCCTTTTTATCGACGATTTCACGGGGCAGTTTCAACATGCCGACATCATGCAAGAGAGCTCCGGTCGTGATATGCAGGACTTTATGGTTAGGGAGCTTCATCTCCATCGCGATCAAGGTGGCCAGTATGGCCGCGTTAACCGAACTCTTGGCAAGTTCATGGCCGGAGACTTCCCCGCCGAGAATGAAACCGATAAAACTGTCTCGATTTTCACGTACGGCCGATAAAAGCCGCCCGACGATCGCGTCTATTGAACGGGTCTCCACGGAAAGGCCCGAGCCGATCTGGTTGAACACGCCGTCCAGACGGTCGATGAGATCGATATAAGTACGATATACACTTTTATTTTCTTGAACGGCAGGCAGCGACAAAATACGGGAACCGGACGCTTTCGCGCCGGCTGAAACGATTGATTTGGACGAGGCGTTTGAAGGCCCTGAAGAAGAACTCGATGCGTTTTCAGCGGCAACCTCTCCGTTTGTGGTCACGCTTTCAACGCCCCAGGCTTTGAGACGTTCTATGTCTTTCTTCCGTATGGCGATACCCGCCGGAACGAGTACATTGTTTCCTTCGATGTATACCGCTTCCGTGTAGGCTTGACCGGCTCGAAGAGCATCGATGGCTATTTTCTTCATATTCCTTCCTCTAATTCCATCACGAGCGCAAGAACGCCCGCGACGGCTTCCCAGTACGGCTCAGGTATAATCGTTCCATAATCCAATGTTCCCAACAACTCGGCGAGAGGCGCGTTTTCAACGACCGGAACACCCGCCTCCCGTGCAAGACTCACTATTCGGTCCGCGACAAGTCCCGTTCCTCTTGCTTCTATTCTCGGCGCTTCATCGTCACGGGAATAGGAAAGCGCGACAGCTTTACGGGGCCGCATCAAGCTTCCTCCATCACTGAAGGAGGATCCAAGGCGGCAAGATCCAGTAAACGCCTTTGCGGAGGCCCTTCCGGAAAAACAACGTCGACGCCAAGCGGCCGCAACGCGTCGGTTAACGCGGAACGAAGCCGATCCACTTTCCCGTCCAACGGCGGATCAGTTCGAACCGTCGCCGTACCGTTACCGATAGATCCGACAATCTCAAAAGACCAATACCGCGTAGGCGCGCTGATATCAAACGCACAATATTCTACACGCCCTTTGAGTTCCTGCGTCGACGAATTTAATAATACGCGCAAAGAAGCCTTGAGTTCAACGGCGCCGCGAGAGAAGTCAAGAGGGAAAACAAGCCAATGTTTCCCGGAGCGGCCTGTAGTCGCATTCATAAATGCCAATGGTGAATCAGTTTCCTGAAAATCCGCGACTGCTTCCCGAACAGCCTCCGCGTTGAAGCGATCAGATCGGGAACGCCCGCGGCGGCGGTCGGAAGCGTCTTTCAATCCTGAGCGTGGATCCGAGGCATTGGCTATCCCGGCAATCGCGTCCGATGAGAGGTCAATACCTTTATCATCGGCGGCCGTCGCTATAATCGCGGCGGTCGTTTCATCGACATACCCTTTCTTGACCGCCCGTTCCACCACGGCCTGCAAACGGCTGATCCGCTGCCCTTCAATATGCAGACCGAACACGCGCGCGGCCGCTACCAAAACGAGCGCGGCAGAGTCGGGAACAATGCCTAAAGAGCGTATCGCGTCAACGCGGGACCTCACAAAGGCATCTAAAATTTGATGGCTGATTTTCCCATTTGCCCCGCGGTCGGCACTAACGCGAACAAGATCGCCGACATGCAACGAGGCCGGACCCTGTGCTGAAAAACGGGAAGGTCCGTGTGAAAAAGCACGGTCTTCGGCTGCGAGCAGCCATTTTCCCGCCCCTTCCGACGCGACAACGCGCGCAATAAAAGAAACGCCGGTACCGCCAATTTTAGCGATTCCGGCGTTTTTATCGCCTTCCTTAGATTCTATTGAGAGGCGGGTTTCGGACCTTGCGCCGCCACGATCCGGCGCCAGAGGTTCCATCAGAGTGACTCAGACCGGAGCGGTCTCCGAAGCACCGGTGACGGGAACAACAACACCCTTCTTGCGGATGAGTTCCTTAACCTTGCTGGCCTTACCGATCTTGTCGCGGATGTAGTACAACTTCGCGCGGCGGACTTTGCCGGGGCGAACGACTTCAATTTTGGCGATGCGCGGTGAATGCAGCGGAAACACGCGTTCAACGAAAACGCCGTAGGAGTTTTTGCGGACGGTGAAACTTTTGCCGATGCCGGAATTTTTGAAGCAAAGAACAAGACCTTCGTAGATCTGGATACGTTCATTTTTGCCTTCAACGATCTTGAAGTGTACCTTTACCTGATCGCCGACATTAAATGCGGAGACATCGCTTTTCATCTGGGAGGCTTCAATCGCCTTAATCTCGTTCATTCTGATCCCCCTCGAACTCCGGGGCAGCTGGCGCCCCGTCTCGTTGCTTAATAAGTTCCATTGTCTCGGCGGAGAAAACCCCGGAACGCAGGCCTCGACGGATCAACTCCGGCCGAACCGCGAGGGTCTTATCGACCCGTTTTCCAAGACGCCACCGCCGTATATTTTCGTGGTGCCCCGAAAGCAACAGCTCCGGGACCCGCAGATTACCATAAACTTCAGGTCGTGTATACTGGGGATATTCCAGGAGACCGTCGGAGAAACTCTCCTCATCCAACGATTCCGGGGTTATCACCCCGTCCACCAAACGGTACACCGCGTCTATTACGACCAAGGCCGCGATTTCGCCCGAAGACAACACGTAATCCCCGATAGAGACCTCGTCGTCCACGTATTCGTCGATAATGCGCTGATCGATACCTTCATAACGGCCGCATAGAAGCACAAGCTCCCGTTCGGCTGAAAGTTCCCGCGCGAAGGCCTGATCAAACGGCCTTCCCGAGGGCGACAAATACACGACGCGCGGACGCGAGTACTCAAGCGGCTCAGCGCTCGCGTCAACCGCCGATTCAGAGGCAGCCTCGGCGGTTTTCGACTTTACCGTCGCGCCAACCGACTCCAAGGCTCGCCCCAGCGGTTCAGGCAGCATCAGCATGCCGGCTCCGCCGCCGTAGGGCGGATCATCGCACTTATGGTGCTTGTCCAGCGCAAAATCCCGTATATTGACGGAACGATACGCCAAGACGCCCCGCTCAAGCGCTTTCCCCATGATTGACGCGGAAAAATACGCGTCCACTATTTCCGGAAAGAGCGTGAGGACAGAGAACTTCACTCCAGCATCCACCCCGCAAGAAGAACGATTTTCCGTCCTTCCATATCGACGTCTCCAAAAAACTCGTTACGAAACGGCACTAGACGCGATCCGCCGGCATCAAGGGCGATATCGATCAACTGACCGCCGCCGCCCTCTACAACGTCGGATATTTGTCCAATCCGCGCGCCGTCGAGCGTCACTTCGATTCCCCGAAGGTCCTCGACGTAAAACTCATTGTCATCAAGGTAGGCAGCCGCGTCGCGAGAAACAACCAATTCCCAACCGGTCAAGGACTTAGCCGCTTCAGGCGTATCGATACCCTTGAACTTCATAAAAAATGAATTAGGGGCGCCGCCGGTTTCCTCGATCACCATCTGCTTTTCCACGCCGTCTTTTCGCAAGACAACGGTTTCAAGCTCTTCCAAATGGTCGATTTCACCGGAAAAAGTCAGCACTTTGACGCGACCGTTCAATCCGAAGACTGCGCGAACGACGCCAACGACAAACGTATCTAACACGTAGCGATCAGTCCAAAATCTCGAGCACCGCGCGTTTCCCCGACTTCACGGAGGACGCGGACAACACGGTTCGGATAGCTTTCGCGATCCGGCCATGCTTTCCGATTACCTTACCGATATCTTCGGGAGCGACGCGCAGCTCCAGGATGAGCGATTTATCCGCTTCAATGACGTTTACGTTCACCGCGGTAGGATCATCCACGAGAGATTTGGCGATATATTCGATCAAATCCTTTTCCATACACAGCCCTTTTCTTGCCGTTCAATACGGCTATGCCTATATTTTCGCCCGCGAAACCGCGGGCGAACGATTCGATAACGCCAATAAACGAACCGAACATCACAGTTCCGTTGACATCCGAGATGCCCACGCACGGAACAACATCCGACGCGTCTAAGGCGCCTTAGGCGAATTGAGGCTTAGAGAGTAAAGTTTTTGCGGTTGAAGAGTCCGCGAACGGTGTCGCTGACCATAGCGCCGTAGTCGACCCATTTGCGCGCTTTCTCAGCGTCGAAAGCGACCTGATCCTCTTCCTTCGCGATAGGATGATATACGCCAAGCTCATCGATGGTCTTGCCGTCGCGCGGGGCGCGGGAATCGATAACGACGATGCGGTAAAAAGGACGTTTTTTGGTGCCGAATTTCTTAAGACGGATGCTTGCGCTCACGAGTTTCCTCCTGGAATTCCCTGATACAGGGAGCCCGATGTACTGGTGTCAATGATCGGCCGGGCTCGGGCGGACCCGCCCACCGATCGCGTCGCGCGTATAGACGCGCAAGCGTTATATGTACAGTAAATCGTCTTTTTCGTCAATGCCGGACGGCAACATAGGTATTGTTCGTCGGCAATAATCGAATGTGGCGGACATCGGGGAATCCGAATGCTCACTTGTCCTCGGACCAGTAGGTCCTGCGGGAAGCGTTCGCACTCGGATTCCCCTTGCCCGCCGCCTGCGAACTAAGCCCGACGAAGCAGTCCCCTGTAACCCGTTCAAACATTCACAAAACAAGTCATTTCCCCACATAAAACAATACGATGCTCTTCACCCTCTACCGCAGAGAAGCAGGTGGTGGGCGTT
>JBAYHM010000194.1:0-9020 GCA_041666155.1 Treponemataceae bacterium | reverse complement strand
CCGAAACGGTAGTTTCAACGTCGGCCAGCACTATATCGCAGGGGGCGTATTCACGAGCAATCCGTCCAAGATCCGCGGCGATCTCAGAGAGGCTCTTTGATTCCGCGTCTCCCGGCGTATACAGAACAGCCCTCCGAGTATCGGGAAACAAGGCCTTCACTCGGGTCAAGTCCGAACCCAGCCCGGTATCGATGTAATCCATTCGCTTTATTTTCCGCAGCTTGTCCACGTAGGGATCAATGATCCAGTTGCAGGTGTGCACACCGAACCGAGGATATTCCACGGAAAGCCGCTTATCCAAGGGTAGAACAAATTCTTCGTATTGATCGGGAGACACCATACTCATTACGCAGTTGCTCATCGACAATAAATCGATGTTGAATCCCGATTCGCGCTGGCGGGCTTGGACCGTCTTGGAAAGACTGCCGATCGTGTATGCGACATGATCGAAGAGAGCTTTAGCAAATTCAGGATCATCGAAGAGATCCGTGAAGAGATCGTTACCGCGCAGTTTGAGCGCGATGTTGAGTATGCCTTGGTAGTTCAGATATCCATGAATCGGTCCCCATCTTTTTCGTATCTCATCCATTTGGGCGAACAGCGAACGAACCGTTTTGCCGCCGCCGGGCAAGGAATCAGGATCGTCAAAAATAAAAGGCCCGCTCGCAATTATCCCTGAGAGTTCTTCTTTGGAAAGATGCATTCCGCCCGTCGCGTCTGGCCAATTGTCAGGCCGGTATACGACAGGCAGGCCGTAGCAGGAAGACACGAGCATGATGCCGAACACGCTCGATATCGTCGCGCATTCGGGACAGAAATGACCACCCACCACCGCGCCGTTTCGGAAGTTCGCTCGGAAATAGTCAACCGAAGGGAACAAGTCGGTGAGCAGTTCGCGCATGCGGAGGGACTGCTCATACCGGTACCTAACATCGAGATGCCAAGGTTCTCCAAAATCAATGCCGAGCCGGTCCCGATACCATTTCGGCGTAAACCCGATTGAAATCCGCATCGGAGATTCAGTCCCATCACAGGGTTCACGGGTAGCCGGACCCGATAACGGGATATGGTTTCTGAGACCGGTTATCGTCATCATATCACCTTACTTGAAACCCGCCATATGCGGAATGAAAAGCACAAGATCGGGAATATAGGTAAGCAGGAAGAGAACGACGATAGTGACATAGATCATCGGAACAATCTCTCTGATAATGTCTTTCAGAGGTGTTTTCGATATGCCCGAGACGACAAAAAGCAGCATCCCGAAAGGCGGTGTGGTAAGACCGATCATCATGTTGATGACGATTACGACACCGAAATGCGTCAGATCAATGCCGAGCGTTTTTACCAGCGGCAGAACGATAGGGATGAACACAAGAGTGATCGCCATCGTGTCGATAAACATGCCGAGTAGTAAAAAAGCTATGTTGATGACAAGCAGCATAACATATTTGTTGTCCGTTATGCCCAACAGAAGATTCGCGACGGCATTCGGTATCTTCTCGATGGCGACGATGTATGAGAAGGCGTATGCGCAGCCGACCAACAGCGACAAGGTGCCTACGGATTTTACCGTATTAAGAAGAACTTGCCTGAGTTCCTTCCAGCTGAACGCCCGATAAAAAAGTATTGAAACAAGGAGTGCGTAGGCGGAAGCCAAGGCGCCCGCTTCGGTCGGGGTCACGACGCCGGAATAGATGCCCCCCAATAGAACGACGACGGAAAAAAGCGCCGGTATGGACCGAAATGTCAGTGAAATAAATTCCTTCGCGGGAAGGGAAACACCTTCGGGGTAATTTCGTTTCTTGGCGATAACCGCGGTATAAGCCATGAGTCCAAAACCGATGAGCAGACCGGGGATGATGCCGCCAAGAAACAAAGCGCCGATGGACGCGCCTGAAAGCATCGCGTAAAAAATCATTGGAATCGATGGCGGAATTACCGGCCCGATTACCGCGGAAGCGGCAGTAATCGCGCAGGAATAACCGTCGTCGTATCCTTTTTCCCGCATCGCCTGTATTTCCATATTGCCAAGCCCCGACGCGTCGGCCAATGCCGAACCGGTCATTCCGGAAAAAATGATCGAAGCAACAACGTTCACGTGTCCGAGGGCGCCTTTCTTTTTTCCGACCAGCGCGTTGGCGAACGAAAATATCATATTAGTGACTTTTCCCGAATTCATGATCTCGGCCATGAAAACGAAAAGCGGCACCGCGATCAGAATAAAACTCGAATTCATATTGGTGAGCAGCTGCGTCGCAACCATGCCGATAGTCGCGCCGGGTCTGGTGGAAAGCGCAAAGTAGAAAATGGAAGACATCATCATACCGACACCGATCGGGATTCGTATCAGGAAGACAACTACGAAGGATAGGAAGAAAATAATCAAAGCAAGGTTCATGCTACTCCTCCCTTCAGATAGGATTTGCCGTCTTTGACCAAGTCGATGACGACCCGCACGATCATATCTATAAGGAATACCATGAAGGGGAAATATACAATGTTCATGGGAATGAGGAGCACGTCTGATTTTTTGTACGCCATGAAGGACACGTATCCCCAGGAAGGAACCAACGCGATGAGAAACGCGAACAGCATCAATACATCGCCCGCGATGCGCATGAGCGCTTGTGAGCGGGGTTTGACCGCGTCGTACACCATGGAAAAGGCGACATGGGAATTATCACGTTTAGCATAAAGACCGCCGAGCAGCGCAGTCCAAACGAAGCAAATTAGACTCAACTCTTCCGGCCACAAGAGCGGCTTGAAGAAATAGCGGGCAACTATCTGCGTCATGAACGAAATAAACAATATACAAAAAGTCGCGACGGGAACGTAAACCTCAATCACGTTGACGAGGAATTGGCCGGTTTTCGCGAGTGGACTGGGAATATTCATCGGGGTCCTGCCTGGCATGGAATGTAACGAGCGATCCGTACAATATCAGCACGGATCGCCCGGATTTTCGAGCGTCCTAAAACCTTTCCGGTCTTAAGAGACACCTCATTTTATCTTCTGAACTTCGTCGTAGAGCGCCAAGTCCCAATCCTTGGAGAGATCTTTGCTCTCGGTCAGATAAGAATTCTTGGCGTACGCGGCGAAAGCGGCGCGGTCGGGATTCTCAATGACGGTCAGTCCCTGCTCTTTGAAAAACGCGATCAGGGATGCTTCGTTTTCCTTGACGGTCTTATCGCAGAATTCGCGACCTTTCGCGGCGGCGGCCATGACCCATTCCTGCTGCTGCGCGGTAAGGCTCTTCCACTTCTTCTCGTTCATGGTCGGCCAGGTGGAGTCCACGACATGGTTGGTAAGAACGATGTACTTGGTGACTTCGTAGAACTTCGCGTTCTTGTCGGTCGGAAGCGGATTGTCCTGACCGTCTACGGCGCCGGTCTTCAGACCCATATACACTTCGCCGAAGGCCATAGGGGTGGGATTGGCGCCGAGCGCCTTGCCCATCGCGATCCAAGTGGGGCTGTTGGGAACGCGGAGCTTAACGCCTTTCACTTGTTCAGGTTTCGTAACGGGGCCGACTTTTTCTACCAGGTTCAATTGGCGGGTGCCGAGGTAGTAGGCAGTCAAAGGTCGGATACCCTGCGTCGCGGCGATTTCTTCAAAAATCTTCTTGCCGATGGGACCGTTGAAGGTTTTTGTCATCTGGTCATAACTCTGGAAGGTGAACGCGGCTCCGAACATGGAAAGCTTTGGGATGAATTGGGCGTTCCACTGCGCCGAGGTATAGATCATATCTACAGTACCCTGGCGGATGGCGTCCTGCTCTGCTTGCTGGGTAAAAAGCTGCCCGGAATGGAAAACATCAACGGTGATCTGCCCGCCGGAGAGTTTCTCAACTTCCTCCTTGAAAACGGTCATCGCCTTGGTATGCGCGTCATCCGGAACGCTGACAGAAGAGAACGTAAGCTTTACGGTCTTCGCCGTTTCCTTCTTGCCTTCGGCGAACGCGCCGAGGGTCAATACTGCCGCGACGATCGCGACGGACACGATTTTCTTGAACATTTCTGCCTCCTCTCTAAAACTGTTATTTATATCCACGCCGGTCCGCCTTCCGTCTCATTTCTTCATAAGAAGATGCGGTAGGAAGGTCGTGACTTGCGGAACATACGAAACAAGCATCAGAACCACGAGTAAAGGAATAAGGAAGGGAGCTGTTGATTTCATAACCCGCTCAAAAGAAATCTTCGCGACGTTCGCGGTTACGTACAATACGATGCCGACCGGTGGAGTGATGGTGCCGATCATCAGATTAAGCACTACGATCAACCCAAATTGTATGGGATCAATTCCGATCGAATGCGCGACCGGCATCAGGATCGGAACCAAAATCATCATGGCCGCGATAGCTTCCATAAAACAACCGACGAACAACAGGAAAAGATTAATGATCAGGATGATAACGATCGGATTCTTTGACATGGAAGTCAACAGACCGCCCAACGCTTGCGGAACTCCGGCTACCGACAAATTCCAACCGAACAGCACGGCAGTCATAACCAACGCGAGAACTACGCCGTTGGACTCGATGGTCATGATGATCATGCGCGGCAGCTCAGTGATCTTAAATTCCTTGTAGATGAAGAGCCCAAGTATTATTGCGTAGAACGCCGCGACGACGGCCGCTTCCGTCGGAGTGAATATTCCGGAGATGATGCCGAAAAAGAGGATTAGCGGAGCCAGAAGCGCCCAGAAGGATTCTTTGAAGGCTGTCCAAAGAATACGCGGAGAGGGAAATTTCGTTTTCGGGTAATTCCGTTTGCGCGCGAAAGCGGCAACCATTACCATGAGTGAAACACCCATCAGAATACCGGGGATCACTCCGCCGATGAACAACCCGCCGACTGATGTGTCCGCGAGCACGGCATAAATAACCATCGGCAGACTCGGCGGAATAATCGGACCGATCACCGCGGAGGCGGCAGTAATTCCCGCCGCAAAATCGACATCGTAACCGCCTTCCTTCATCGCTTGAATCTCAATGGTTCCCAAGCCGCCGGCATCGGCGACCGCCGAACCCGACATACCTGCAAAGATCATGCTGGCGACCACATTAGCGTGGCCGAGTCCTCCTCGAAGCCAGCCGACCAGAACATTCGCGAAATTGAAAATACGCCGCGTGACGCCTGATGTATTCATGACGTTGCCCATCAAGATGAAAAACGGCGCCGCCAACAGCGGAAAAGAGTTGGCGGCGTTTGCGACACGCTGTGGAATTGTCAGAGGATTCAGCCCGCTTAAAAGGATATTGGCCAAAGACGCGATACCGAGACTTACGTAAATCGGGGTCCCGAGCGCGAGCAGGATAAGCCAAAAAATGAGTACTCCCGTCATGATACGGTACCTCCCTTATCCTCCATCCCCGCCATTAATCGTAAGACCGAATAAAAAACAATCAAGGAGAGGGAGAACGGTACCGCCGCGTACACAACGGCGTAGGTAAAGAATAAGGTAACCGTCGGAACGTCACCGTTCTTCAGGACCATTTGAAAGCCGAAAAAAATAAGTACCAACGCAAAAATGATGACGAGCGCAAAATTAAAAAAACCGATCACCTTCCGAACCGAGACCGGCAAATTGTCAGTGAATGCGCCGATACGGATATGCGTTCCGCTCCGGGTCGCGAATACCCATCCAATTAGAGAAACCCAGACAAAAAGGTAACGCGCAAGTTCCTCGGACCAAACCAACGGAGAGCCGAGAAAATAGCGCATGAAAACCTGCAATAAAACAACCGCGAAAATAATGATGAACATAGCTACCGCAAATCCGTCCAAGAGACGATCAACAATTTTTTTTAGGCCTTCCAACCGTACATTCATGAATCATCCTTCATCGAATCGGAAAGGCGCGCGCCGCGATATCGGACGCGCGCTTTCTCGCGTTTACTTGATCGCTTGAATTTTGTCCCACATACCGGCGCCCCACTTTGCTTCGAATTTTTTCGGCACTACGTCGAGAACGACTTTGCGGAATTCATCCACATTCGGCTGGATAACCGTCATTCCCGCGGCTTTGAAAGTCTCTATCAGGGATGACTCAGCGGCCTTGATCTGCGCGTTCTGCCACTCAATTCCGGCAACTACGGCGGCCTGAAGAACTTTCTGGTCGGCCGGAGAAATTTTCTTCCAAGTCGCTTCGTTGATGACTACTAAACGCGGCGTAATGATGTGGCTGGTCAAAACAAGGAATTTCTGAACTTCCGGAAATTTGCCGTTCTGGATGGTAGGAAGCGGATTCTCCTGCCCGTCTACCACATTCTGCTGCAGCGCGAGGTACAGTTCGTTGAAGTTCATCGGCGTGGGCTTGGCTCCCCACGCTTCCGCCATCGCGCGGAATACGTCGTTTTCCGGCACGCGCAACTTGAAGCCTGCCATATCGGCGACCTTCTCCACTTTTCTGTTGCTGGTGGTCAGCTGGCGGGTACCGTAATACGTTGTGCCGAGAATGCGCATGCCGCGTTTCTCGATCAGCTGCTTGCTGAAATCCTCACCGATCGGGCCGTTCATGGCTTTTACCAAGTGATCCATATCGCGCCAGATATACGGAGCCTCGGTGATGGAAATGGATGGAATCCACTGGCCGAAATTTGCCGATCCCTCGGTAACCAGTTCCTGGGTCCCGGTAGCGACCGCCTCTATCATGTCGCGCGATCCGCCGAGCTGTCCGCCTGAAAAACTCTTGATTTCAACGCGACCGTTCGTCTTTGTCGCGACTTCCGCCGCAACCCGATCGATCATTTGAACCGCGGGATGGCTTCCCGCGAGCACGTCGCCCCATTTGAGCGTTATTTTTGGCGCCGGTGCGGCCTCTGTCTTACCACCGGCATACACCCCGGTCACCAGAACCGTGACTGCAAAAGCTACTAACGCGATTTTCCTCATCATGAAATCCTCCTTAACTTTTCTAATGCAGACTCATCCGCGGCGACCAATTGCGGCCCCGCGTAATTCGCAGTTTGTTTACGGGCGGTATCCGAGCCGCCTAGAAATCTCCATTCCCGCGCGGACGGCGAAAGGGGCCATGCACTCAATCCGTTCGTATGTATTTCGTTCCGCGGGTCCCGAGAGACTCAAAGAAGCGAATACTTCCCCTCGCGCGTTCCTAATCGGCGCTCCAACGCAGCGCAGATGGTCTTCGTGTTCCATATCGTCCATCGCGTAGCCATTTTTGCGGATACGGGCCACTTCTTCAAATAAACGAACCTCGGTATCGATAGTGGTCGCCGTGATTTTGGTCAGTCCCTTTTCACGAGCTATCCGCCGTATCTCATCGTCCGTCTGAAAAGCCAGAATGGCCTTTCCCACCGACGTACAGTACAAAGGAGCGCGTACGCCGATTACCGAGTATGTTCTAAGTCGCCGCTGGGACTCGATGCAATCGACGTACAGCACTTCGTCGTTATCGAGCACCGTCAGATGAACCGTCTCATCGAATTCCACGTTGAGCCCCTGTAAAAACGGAGCCGCGATACGGCAAATATCCAGTTCAAGACGGGCTCGATTTCCCAACTCCACCAGCTTCACGCCTAAGTGGAAACGCCCTGTCGCTTCATCCCGTTCGACAATCTTCGCGGCGGCCAATGTTTCCAAAATACTGTGTACGCTGCTCTTAGGCAGTTTCAATACGCGCGCTATCTCTGATAGGCCGAGGTCGGAGTTATCGGCCAATAAATCGAGAATTCGAACTGCCTTTAGAACCGTGTTAACCATTCCCGCGATCCCGTGTTCATATACATGAACGCTTTACTTATTTATGAACGATGTACAAAGAATAAAACACGGTTCAGGATTCGTCAACTCAAATTCGCACAGCCACCGCCTTACCTCTTAAGCTTCGCGATCTTGGTCCGCATCGCCTCGGTACCTTCAATCACTTTGTCCAAAATCGCGTCCAATGCCCAGAAACGCTCGCGAACATCAAAAGTAATCACGCGCGAAGCAATGGTTTTGAAGGTTCCGATTCGTTGGTGATACATCTTTGCGATCACCGGATAGCCGAAAGCTTCCGAAAGCGCGGATAGGACCAAAAAATTAGCAAGCTCTTTGGCGAACACGGGTTCTTTCCCGGCTGAGGTATAGAGCCACTTGTAGAGGTCCGGATGAAAGTTGGTATTAACGCCGTTGAAACCGCGCGAGCCAGCTTTCATCGCGTCCCAGGCTATCGCCGCGTTGGCATTGAGAATCGCCAGAGGCGACCCCTTGGTCAGCGCGACCCGACGCTTCACCGTCTCCAAATCACAGGACACATCTTTCAAAAGCACAAAGCGCCCTGAATCCGCAATGTATTTAATTTCGTCGTCGCTGAGGAGTCTGCGGTACGGGACCGGGCATTCGTACATACCCAACGGCATTTCTTTCGGCAGTCGATCAAGGAGCCATTTGAGGTTCCCCATGAACGTTTCCGTTCCTTTCAACTTCGGGTCCAGGTGATTGCTCACCAAAACCACACCGTCCGCTCCCGTGTTCGCCGCCGCGACCAATTCCTCCGACTGATTGTAGGGATCATCGCTAATATGACCGGAAACAACTACCGGCACCCGTCCCGCGGTTTTTTTCACTACGAATTTTGCCAGTTCTACGCGCTCCTTGAGGGAGAGAAAAACCATTTCGCTGGACTGGCAGACCGCGAACAACGCATCCGATCCTTTTTCGATGTACCATTCAATCAAACGCTCAAGGCTTTCGTAATCGATATTGTTGTCTTCGGTGAACGGCGTGATCATCACCGGAATAATCCCTTCAATCTTTTTCGCTTTCATAAAAACCTTTCCTTTGGAAAAAAACAGATCTTCAACAAATGAATTATTTAAGTGTTTTCCGTATCTGTCAAGAATTATTAACTAAAATATTTTATTAAATCCATTAGTATTTAGTATTTTTTACTAAATTTATTGTTAAAATCGAATCTTTGAACTACTTTTTCTATATGCGACTTAATTATTGACAAATACTTTAGTTGGATTTAGGCTACTTAGCAAATTATGGCAACTACAATAAAAGAAGTGG
>JBAYHM010000193.1:0-9028 GCA_041666155.1 Treponemataceae bacterium | reverse complement strand
CAAGATTCGGCTGGAAAATCCGTGGAAGGCGTTGAACGCGACGCGGAATCCCGCGGTTTCCAGTCTGGCCGCGAGGCGGGATTCACCGATGGCAAGGCCGAAGTGGAACGCCTGATAGAGCGTGTGCATACGGTACTCAACCGCGCGCAGGACAAACGTGCCGAAATCCTCGCAGAAACCGAACAACAGATTGTCGATCTGGTACTCTTGATTGCCCGAAAAGTCGTTAAGGTCATTTCCGAGAATCAACGCAACGTCGTTGTTTCCAACGTCATCCAAGCTCTTCGAAAAGTGAAGGGGCGGGGCGATATCGTCATCCGCGTGAATGTGGACGACTTGAAGCTGGCTACCGAGCATACCAAGGATTTCGTTAGTCTCATTGAGAGCGCCAAGGATATCACCGTGGTGGAAGACTCTTCGGTGGATCACGGCGGCTGCATCATCGAGACTGAGTTCGGTGAGATCGACGCGCGCATCTCCAGCCAGCTCGCGGAACTCGAGCAGAAAATACTTGAGATTTCCCCGATCAAAGCGAAGGCGCGTACGATTCCGTTAGACGAGCGCTGATATGGATATGGTTCTGGAAAAGTATCTTTCCGCGGTTGAACGCGAAGACCCCATAAAGTGCCTTGGCCGGGTCGTCAAGGTGCAGGGCCTCCTCATTGAAAGCCGCGGCCCCCAGGCCATAATCGGCGAAGTGTGCCGCATCAATGTGCCGAAAGGCCGGGGTGTCGTACGGACGGAGGTCGTCGGTCTCCGTGGGGATATCGTTCAGCTCATGGCATTTGACGATACCGCGGGCATAGAAGTCGGCTGCGCCGTGACCGCTTCCGGCGAACGCCTTTCCGTCGCAGTTTCCTCCAAACTACTTGGGCGTACCCTGGATTCGATGGGCCGGCCCTATGACGAAAAAGGCGACATTGAGTCGATAGTTCGTTACCCGGTCGTCGCCGACGCGCCCGACCCCCTCAAGCGCAAGCGTATCAGGGAACGTGTCGCGACCGGCGTCCGCGCCATTGATGGGCTGCTTCCCGTCGGCAAAGGTCAACGCTTAGGAATATTTGCCGGTTCCGGTGTCGGTAAGTCGACGCTGCTTGGCATGATCGCACGGAATACCAACGCCGACGTGAACGTAGTGGCGCTCATCGGGGAACGTGGACGAGAAGTTAACGATTTCATCGAAAATGATCTGGGGCCCGAAGGTTTGGCCCGTTCCGTGATTATCGTGTCCCCCTCCAGCGCGCCTCCCTTGGCGCGACTTCGCGGCGCGTACACGGCGACGGCTGTAGCCGAGTACTTCCGGGACCAGGGCCTTGACGTGATGCTTCTGTTCGATTCCGTCACCCGTTTCGCGCGCGCGCAGCGTGAAATCGGACTCGCCGTCGGCGAACCTCCCGCGACGCGCGGTTACACACCGAGCGTCTTCGATACCATGCCCAAACTCCTTGAACGCTGCGGTACCGCCGAGAAAGGGACTATCACCGGGTTCTACACGATCTTGGTTGATGGGGACGATATGGACGAACCCATCGCGGACGCGGTGCGCGGTATTCTGGACGGACATATCGTTCTTTCCCGTCGTATGGCGCAACGTAACCATTATCCCGCTATCGATGTACTCTCCAGCATTTCCCGCCTTGCCCCCATAGTTTCCGGTCCCGTCAGCCGCAAGGCAGCCGGGTACGTACGCCGTCTCATGGCAACCTATGCCGAAGCCGAGGATATGATCGATGTCGGCGCGTATAAAAGCGGCACCAACCCCGGAATCGATGAGGCAATCGCCAAGCGGCAAGCTATTGAGGATTTCCTCAATCAGGCGGTTGAGGAACGGTCGGGGATCGCCGACACCTTGAAGTCCTTAGGCGATGTGTCCGGTATGGAAATACCGCCTGAGGAAATCAGCGGCTACGGCGCATGAAGCGTTTTCGCTTCAGTCTTGAAAAACTTCTTGAACTTCGCGAATACCGGGAAAAAGAAGCGGAACAAGACCTGGCACGGGCAATGGGCGAACTCACGTCGATAGAGGCCCGCATCCGCTCAGTCGCCGAGGAACGCGTGCTGGTTGCCGCCGATCGTTTCGCGCCGGGGCGTAGCGCCGCTGACATGCGGAACGCCGAGTTCTATATACTCAGGCTCGATAAGATGAAAGATTCTTTGATCGAGGCGGCCGCGAAAGCCGAACTGTTAGTTGAAGCCGCTCGCGACGCCTTCGTGGAAGCTTCCCGCGACAAAAAAGTTCTGGAGAAGCTCAAAGATAAACGAAAATCTGAATACCGGAAGTCCACCGTTATCGAAGAAATAAAAGTTGTGGATGATATTTCTTCAGGATCCGCCGCACGGCGCGGGGTGAACGATGGAGCCTGAGCATAAGGAGCTTGAGAAATAAATGCCGCTCGTTTTCGACGTTCTACAAGAAAATTATTTTGGGTATGCGGCGATATTCGCGTGCCTCGGAGTGGGTTTTTTATCGCTACGAATGGTTGATAAAAATGAGGTAGGCCCGGGCTACTGGGCAGCCAGTTTTTTTTGTAATGGTGTAGGTTTTATTTTCTGGTCCGGTTCCATACCGATCAAACCAGGGTTTTACTATTTGATCGGGGAAGTATTTCATTGCGCCGGATTTATTTTCTTGGTAACCGGAGCCTATCGATTTACCGGAAATCTATTCAGGAAATGGAATAGCGCGGTTCTTGTCCTCTGGCTCGCGGCTTGGCTGTTTTCGATACTGCTCTTTAGAACAAATCCGACTCTCGCAGGATTCTTGCTGAAAGTCTTGCGTTCCGTGATATTCATTGCGGCTGGAACGGTTATCCTCCTCAAAGGAAATAAGGAAGAAACCATCGGAAGATTTGTCGCGGGATTAAGTTTGACGGCCTGGGGACTCTTTATCGTCATAATGGCATTTATAAAAATCAATGAACATATCTATGTAGGATTTCTCGCAGGGTTCCAGATATTGGCGGCTTTTGGAATGGTCGCGATGGTGATTGATAAAATACAAGTCAGAGCGGAAAAAACCGAAGAGCATCTGAAACAGCTGGAAGGGATATTGCCGATCTGCGCGTACTGTAAAAAAATCCGGGATGAAAAAAATGAATGGCAAGTATTGGAAGCGTACATCGAAGACAGATCGAAGGCTGAGTTCAGTCATGGGATCTGTCCGGACTGTTTCAAGAAATATAGACCCGATCGATAAAAACCTAATTCTTTGGCGGATTCGCTTTCGACTTCTTTGCGTCCTTTGCGGTTATGAATCCGAAAATTTATTACCGCAAAGAAATCAAAGGATGCGAAGGGGAAAAAAGCGACTAATCGCCCCAGCGGTCATTTCTTTTTTATCCTCATCCGCGTTCATCTGCGGCCCATTCTTTCTTCCTCTTTGACTTTGTGCCTTTGTGTGAAATTTGATTAGAAGAAATCATCTCACACAAAGACACAGAGGCGCAAAGAGGGAAGGATCAATATTTAAACTCGCTTTCCCCGATAAACTCGCGCAGTATCGATTGGCCCGGAACGTATTGCGGCGGCACCGGAGCGAAGTTGTCAAGGAATGAGAGCAGCCGCGACGCTTCGGCGTATTGATCCATGGTTGGCTTTACTGAACGCAACAGCGGTTCGGCGTACACTTTCAGTATGGCTAGCTCATAGTCGAGCGCGGAATTGAAGGCGACGTCGGCTCCGTCCTGGAAGGGAAAGATATGTTTTTTCTCGCCGGCCTGGACGCTCGGCCACATGCGGATGGTATTCGCGGCGGTACTGCCTCGGAACTGGTAGTCCCGCACCATGCGGCGCAGAAGACGGTTATCGCTGGTTGGAATACGGTTGTGGTCGTCCAGGTTCAGCTGGGTAAGTGCCGATACGTAGACCTTGAATTTCATATCACGTTCGATCTGGGCGGTAAGTTTGTCGTTGAGGCCGTGGATTCCCTCAATCACGACGACCGATCGCCGGCCGAGCTTGATTTTTTTACCGCCGCTCTTACGCGCTCCGGACTTGAAATCGAAAATAGGAAGTTCTATCTCATCCCCCCGGAATAACGCTAGGAGTTGCTCGTTGAGGTAGGGGACATCAAGGGCTTCAAGGCATTCAAAGTCCGGCTGTCCTTTTTCGTCTTTCGGCGTATTTTCAACGCCCAGATAATAATCATCAAGGCTAATCGCCAGCGGTTCGAGCCCCATTACTTTGAGGTGTATCGATAGCCTTTTTGCGGTCGTCGTTTTTCCCGAACTGGACGGACCCGCTATGAGTATGACCCGGACTTTGTCTCTGAGCGCGAATATCTGGTCGGCGACTTCCGATAGTTTTTTATTTTGGAAAGCCTCGGAGATTTGAATGAACGATTTGATTTCCCGTCTGTTGACCAAATCGTTGATGTCGCCGACAGAAGAAATACCGACTATGCGGCCCCATTTTTTATATTCTTTGTATACGGAAAAAATGCGCGGACTATCTTCAAAAGGAGCGATTTCGTTCGAACCGTTCTTGCCGGGATAGCGAAGAAGGAAACCGGTCTCGTACGCGCGAAGCTCGAAGATTTTCAAAACTGAAGTGCGGGGAACAAGGGTCGCGACTGAGAGATCCATGAAACCGCGGCACTCGTTGACGGGGACTTTTGCGTCGTTGAGTTGTTCCATAAGGATCGCGGTATCGGTCTGTCCGTTTTTTTGGAAAGTCGCGAGAGCGTCGGCGTAGGACTGGTAGCGAAACGCGATAGGATAGTCGGCTTTGACGATTTCCCGCATCCGCGCATCCAAGGCTTCCAGTTCTCCCTCTTCCAACGATTTGTCATTTTTGAAAGCGTAAAAGTATCCGTTGCCCAAGGAATGTCCGATCACAAGCGATCGATCGGGGAATAGTTCTCGGGCCGCGACGGCGAGAAGAAAAGCCAAAGATCTCCGGTAGATCATCGTGCCTTCGCTGGATTCCAGGGTCACCGGTTTAAGTTCGACATTTACCTCAAGCCGGGTCGAGAGAGGGATCACTTCGTTATTTCCGCGGACAGCGACCAACGTGTGAGGGAGAGGTCCAAATCGGTCAACGAGCGTTTCTACACGCATCCCGTAGGGACATTGTATACTGACGCCGTCGGGAAATTTAACGGTGATCTCGTTCATGGTTCTCTCCTTTATCAAGCGCGATACGAATCGCGGATCGCGTCCATCCAGGGTCCCGGCCCCAGGTACCGCGCCTTCGGCGGCAGGCGCGAAATCAGTTCATCAAAAGAATTCGGCGCGCTTGCCGCCGCCAGAAGCCGATCGACTGACGCGATCCATTTTTCACGGCTTGCCGCATCGGTTGGAGCGCGAGCGAGCAAGGCTTCTTTCAGTTGATCGCTTCTCATACGGCCTCCTGCGGAAATAGATCCAATTGGCCGGGAATATTCGGCGTTGCTCGCCTTTTTACCGCACGGACCACTTTACGTGTATCGGCGATCGGGAGCTGCTTCTCCAGAATATCGACGACGGCCGTGAGCACCGATTGCATTTCAGTGTCTACGAAGCATCCTGTACCCTTTGAGGCGAGAGCTCCGCGGAAGGCCGCCGCCGCGGCTTCGTCGTCGCGGTCGATCAACGCGAGACCGAGCGCCGTCAGTCCGTCGGCGCGACCGATGGTTTTCAGTATCGCGGAGAAAAAGGCGCCATCTTCTTCTCCCGCTTCATCTATAAGGGCGAGAAAGCGGGCCACGCAGCGCAATGAAAGCAATGGTCCATCAGATCGTGTCGCGTCATGAAGTTCACGGATCGTCCGGCACGCGAGTGTCTCGAAGTGTTCGATCATTCCCTGCCGAAGCGCTTCTTCGGCCTGTTCGGCGAAGGCCGCGGCCGGGTGAACTTCCGTCAGAACCCGTCGATACAGCGTAGCGATCGCCGCGGGCGCTTCAGCGAGCGACTCGGCGGCGGTAACATCCGGGGAAAGAGCCCATGCGCGGAAAAGGGGCTTTAAAACGGCAGGCGGGGAAGAGTCGGGGATGCGGTCAAGCGCGTCGATGAGTCCGGCGGCGTCTTCGGCGTAGAACGCGCGGATAGCCGCGACCAAACCCTTCCACGGCAGGAACGCCTCTTCTTCGGTCTCCGCGAAACGGGCTGCCGCTTCGGTGTTCGTCATACCGTTTGTCGCCGCGTCGAATGAATCAATGAGCGCCCAGAGCGGGGAGGAGGGCGAGGCTGAGTGTAGAAAGGCGCGCGGGTCGACGATAATACCGTCCCGCGTATTTCGATGCGTCATAAGGGAAACAGAATACCGGCACTCGCGCGTTCGGTCAACGGAAACTTGCGCTCAGTCATTCCCCAACGGTTCCCGTTCCTTCGCGAAGGCAAGGTAAGGCATGATGGAATCGTTTCGTGGAGATCCGGTACCATCATAGGTTATCGTCACCACCGGAACGCCTGTCACCCGCTCTATTTCACCGGCCATAGATTCTGTGATGATGGACGGACAGCAGAACGCGGGATTCGCTTGGACCAAGAGCGCGACATCCGGATGCTCGCGGACGATACGCAGGATTTTGAGCGTATTATCCATGCACTCGCCCTCCATTTCCGGTCGTAACCCGAAGGTTTCCATCACTTTCGCGCTGCCTTCGTTGTTCCAGGATCCGTTCTCTTTGGAATCCAGGCCCGCCTTAGCGTAGAAAGAACGTTCCGCCGCGGCGACGGCGGTCAATACCGACCGGTAGGTGGCCCAGGCGCCGAAGCGTCGTTCCAGAAAAAGTCGATCAAAAAAGGCGTCGCCGGTCGCTTTCAAGTAATCGATATACGGCGTAACAATGACTTCGCCTCCGGCCGCTTCAATCGCCTTTCCCAAATCTTGGTTGAAGGTATCGTTGTCTCGTGAATAAAAATCACCAAAAACAGCGACTTTCGGTCGTTTTTTTGACGATGAAACCGGAATAGCCTTGAACAGCGCAGTAGCTTCCTTTACCGACTTTGCCAACGGCACACCCCGTTCCAATGCGTCGGCGATCAAAGCTTGTGCCTGGGCAGCTGCCGCGTCAGTCGCCCCTGCTTGCTTTTCGTACGGCCTGACGCGGCATAGAAGCTTGCGGATAAGTCCCCCGGTCAGGAACGCATGGAAGACCGCGAGCATCGCCTGCGGGGACAGGTCAATGAAGGTGATATCTCCCGCGTAGACCTCAACCTTTTCCAATCCATTTCCGTGTTTTTCCAGGATACCGCCGATATGGAGCGGGTAGAGCGGAATATTGCACGGCCAGAGTGCTTGAATCATCCAGAGCGCGGTTTTTTCAGGATCAAGTTTATGCGTTTCGATGTAATCAATGGCTTCACGCGCGATGATGCTGACGGGAATGCACTGACCCGCGTTCAAGGTCATAGCCCTTCTGATCATGTCCGGCGTTTCCTCCAGTTCCCGCGCGTCTAACCCTTGGGACCTGAGCGCCGCGGCAAGGAGAGAACAGACTATAGGATCCCAGTTGGGGAGCAGTACCGTTTTGTCTTTTGGGAATTTTTGCTTGACGACGCTTTTCTTTTCCGCGTTCTCTGTGCCGACCGCGTCCGGCATTATTGCCGCGTGCGCTCCCGATCTTGTTTTTCTGACACCCGCGGCGTGGTTGCGGAAGGCGCGTACGGCCGCTTCAATGCGGGTCTCGTAGCCTACCGACGAATCGTGCTCGTCAACCTGCAGCACTAGGTAGGGCTTCCCCGCGTCGTCTAGGATACGCTTGAAACTTTCAGCCGCGAACGAGTCGGGCGAACACTTGAAGGAGCTGACCAGTACCGCGTAGTGGCTTTCACTGCGCGCGCAGAAACGGGCGGCCTCAAGCACTTCCGCCGCGTAGCGCCAGTGGTAGGCCACGAGCAATGAATCGTTATCCCTAGGCGGCGGGATCGGCGCCATATCCTGGAAAAAGGCGCGTACGCCATGCTTGGCAAAAATATCGGGAATGCCCTTGTTCATTCCCGGAGATAGAAGAGTGTACGGCCGTCCCGCCAGGAGAACGGCAATATCGTCGCCTCCGGGCGCCGCGCGCAGGAATAGTTCCCGGTATTCGGTACGGGTCCTCGCTTTTAGGGCACGGCTTTCCCGATAGGCGCTTCGGATTTCCGAAGGAGGCGGTACGGGAATGCCCCGACCTTCCAGCGCGACTCGGATGGCTTCTCTAAGCTCCTGGACGATATTTGAGTCATCTCCTCGCGCACCGGTCGCGAGAGGCCTGAGGAACCGCTCGCGGGACCCGGTAGCTAGTGAAACGACCGCGGGTGCGAACTGTGAATAGTTGCAATAATAGCGCCGTCCTTCCGCATCCCCGATTTTCTGGACCGGTGCCTCAAGGTACGTCGGGAGGAATATATAATCCGCTCGTCGGAGCAGTTCCGCCGCCTGTCCGTGAAGCATGGCGACCGGCGCGCAGAATTCCGCGCCCGCCGTTCGTTTGCCTTCGGCGAGTGTTTCCGTTTTTTCATCCCCGAGCATAACGGGGAAACCGAGCTTCTCATAAAAATATTGCCAATAGGGCGCGTCCTCAGACATGTATAACGCGCGCGGAATCCCGATCGTCGGCATGGGGGCGTAGGTCGACGCTTCCCCCTTTACCGGAGCGAAAGAACTCTGTTTGTCCATCGCGTAATCGGTTGCCTTGTATACGGCGTCCGTAAGCGTATCCATTGTATTTGCCGAGAAAGTGATCATTGCGGCGCCGACGGCTTCGGAGGCGCGTCTCTGGGCGTTGATCAGCGGCGCGAACGCGTAACGCGCGAAGGCTCCTATTCCGGCTGTATTTTCCGTCGTTGGCTTTGGCGTGGCCGCGGCACTAACAGCGGTTCGGGCTTCCAATCGGCGTTTGGCGGTTCTAAAAGCGGCGGCGCGTTCCCGAAGCAGGTCAAAGCCGGACTTGTCCTTAGAAACGTAGTTTTTGTCGCCTTTTTCCCGTCCGCAGAGGTAGCCGTATACAATTTCCTCCTCGTTGACATCGACGACGTGCAGTTTGCAGCGGTTGTTGCAGCCGTCGCACTCGTCGGGGCGGAACGTGAAGTCAAGTTTGTGCAGGGACAGACCTCGGAAGCTTGTT
>JBAYHM010000192.1:0-9083 GCA_041666155.1 Treponemataceae bacterium | reverse complement strand
GGCCTTTCGTAAGTCCTCGCTTTTCCAATCCGTTCCCGGCGTCTCGGTGAAAGCGACCCCGTCAAGTGGATTCCCGTCGGTATCCAATAACGCGACAACATCGGTTTTGTGTATGCGCTTTTCCGCGCCGCTTACCCAGAAATCACGTGCGGTAGGTGAGGAATCCGTTCCGGTAGAAGCATCAAGGGCGCCGGTCTCGTCAATTAGTCCCTCTTCGATCGAACGTAAATGAATAACTACGTAGTCGTCCGCACGGACTTCGAGCGGCGGGAATATGAGAACCGGTTCGGAAAAGCCGGCGGCGGTCGTGACTAAA
Source organism: Treponemataceae bacterium (assembly GCA_041666155.1). GTDB lineage: Bacteria > Spirochaetota > Spirochaetia > Treponematales > Breznakiellaceae > SZUA-426. The sequence goes on along the minus strand of JBAYHM010000192.1, from coordinate 8,767 downwards.
GCCAAACCGCCAAGTTGGCCCGCTTCCTTCACGAAGAGTTCGACGTATTCAACTTTCGGCTTGGAATACTCGGTGCGGATCTCGTTGACCACTAAGCGGGGAGGATGGTCATTTCTACCAATGAACGGGGCTAGGACGGTGACGGTATTGCCTTCCGAATCCTCGGCGGTTAAGTCCATCATGTAACGTCTGCCCGGCTCGAGCGTCTTGGAAAAATCGATCAATACTTCAGAGGCACCATCACTGGTTGCCGTTACCGGAATATCCGGATCGAAGCGTAAGGATTGCACTTTCACGGCTTCCGAAAAAACGACGGAAAGACTACTGACCGTCGGAGTACGCGCGGATACGTAGGTCGGCGGTACGGCGTCGACTCCGACGACTCCCTGAAACACAAGCTGTGGGGAACAAGCGCCCGCGATCAGGGCTAACACGGCCAGAGTCGTCACTACCGCGCAATATTTTAAAAACCCGTTCATTGAAGCCCCCTTACCGTTGGATAGGGGCAAATTCACGTCAGCGCTTTACCGGGCCTTTTTTTTTGTTGTAGGATACAGGCGCAAGGAGAACAGATGGCCCTTCTCGTACGAAAACTTGACCTGCGCGCCCCCATCCGCAGAGAAATCGGAGACCGCATAACGGCATTTGACGTAAACGAAAAAATCGCGAACTCGCCGGAGGTGGATCTAGATACCTATACCCAATCGTTTTCGTTGGGTGTCCCGGTCGACGAAATTCCCACAGGCCATTACCTGTTCGCTCAATCGCCGGGGGAAGGCGATGACCGGACAATAGCCGAGGAAGCGGTGGAACTGCAGAAAGAAGGATTGTGGAAAACTCTTTCCCTCGATACGCGGCTATATTTACGCGTCCTAAGCGAAGAAAGCGGAAGCGTACGCCAGCTTATGCGGCGGATCAAGGACGAAGCTTAGAGGCGAAACACCTCTACCATATACCGGATGATCGGCCCTTTCGCGCCGTTTTTTACCGTTTCAATGACGAATACCAGCGAACCGTCTCTCGGAGCGGCGACAACTCGACGCACCGCGTAAGAAACAACGCCCGCGCGCTTGATAGCGGGAGAGCCGACAATGTATTTTTTTACTTTTCCGGATTTCAATGTTCGCTCGACCGAAATAAAGAACGAGGAATGCAGCTTATCGCCTTTTCCTTCAACGTTGGAAACGAGCTTCGCTTTATAGGAAGATTCCGCGTCAAAATCCCTGAATTCGAGTATCTGCCCCGACTTGCCGCCGCCGTTCTCAGTCGCGACGTACAAGGGGCTTCCCTGTCGTTTATGATCAACTTTGTACTTCTTCGTTAGCGCCGCGTTTTCTTCAAGAAGACTATGAAAGATTCCCGCGCCGTCCTGTCCGGCGTCCACGGCCGCTTTTCCCACAGCTTTTTTTACGCCGTTCTTCACAAAATCGTTGCGGGGAACATCGACCGTAAATAACTCAGCCCAGGGTTTCAGAGAGGCTGACTCTACCCCGTACTGAGCGAACATATACACTTTCCCGTCGGCGGAAAAACCAAGATCGACGAAAGAAGCGCTGTCGCCGGCCCATACGTTCGACCCGGCCCAGACTGTTAGCGCGGCAAAAAGGGCGACGACGGCTCTCGGACGTTTCGACATATAGTTCTCCTCCCTAAACGTATCGGCATATATAGTTCGTTCTTGAGCGGCGTTGATAATAGCGGCCGGCCGTTATATGCTGTCTTCATGACCCTACCGACGCGTAATCGCATCCTGATCGCGACCTTTGTCGCGACAGTACCAGCGATCGTAACTATTGTCGTATCCTATCCGGAACTCGTAAAAGCGGTGTTTGCGGCTCTGCCGAAGGCCGATCACCGGGCTAAAGGGCTTATTGAAGGCTTATCCATTCTGGTTTTCAAGCCGTCGGCGTGGGCACTCTTGATATCTCTACCCGTTTGCTGCGTTTATGCCGCCGGTACGATCGCCATGCTCTATTACTCATTCGAAAAAACGCAGGCCCCTGAGATTCTATTTTTCGCGTTCTTCGCGTTTTCGTTTCTCGGTGAAACCTTCCGCATGGCGATACCGATCGCGTTCGCCCGAGAATGGCCGCCGGCAATAGTCGTCTACGCCGCACGGATAATCGCGTTCGGACGATTCGCCGGCGTGCTGTCTCTTTTTGCCGCGGGAGTCTACGCGAACGGCCTTGATTTCCAAAAACATGGTCGTGTAATCATCATCATCGCGGTGGCGGCATTGACCATCGCCACCGGTATTCCGATCGATGGGCTCACCTATGACGCGTCATTCACGCCCTTATCGGGATATCGTTTTATGCTTGATTTGACGGAACTCAGCATCGCGCTCTTCGCCGTGCTCAGCTTCTTCGTCGCCGCGTACGTAAAAAGCGCTCGGGAAATCTACGCGGCGTCTTTGGGCATTCTTTTTGTGACAATCGGCAGGGACTTCGTATTACGAGGCGATTCATGGGCGGCCGCATTGATCGGCGGGGTGCTTTTATTTGGTGGAACCTGGCTGTTCGCGGTCAAGATCCACCGCTATTACCTCTGGCTCTAACGCTGGACGATGGTTACCAGTTCAATGGTAAAACCGACCGCGACCGGCAAAGCGATGTTATCGAAATCTTCGATCGGAAGGGCTTCCACGAAAGTCGCCACCGTTGCCGCGAAAAAGGCGATCCGCAGATCCCCCGCGACGCGGTAGGCGGCATAAAATACCGCGATGAAACAAGCGGCCGAACCTTCCAAGCTTTTTCCGTTGAGGAATGCCGGACGAGTCCTGCCGAACACTTTTCCCACAATACTGGCGAATCCATCGCCGAAAGCCAAGGCATAAATCGCGATTGATGCTGAAGGATCGGGATATAAGAGCAAGGAAAGCATTGCGCCAAGAGCAAGCGTGACGGGACCAAGCACAAAACGCCCTTGATCTCTTTCACGAGACGCGGCGGCGGTAAGGCCGGAGATTAAGGGGACCTTGAAACCCGAAAGACGGGCACGTTCAGCGTACGTGTACACCAGAGCGCCGGCGGCAAGCAGAAAAACCGCTACGGATCTATCGATTGAAGCGATCGTTGGAGCAAGAGCAATCAGGAAATGGATACTTTTTCTAAGAAGTTCAGTGCGTAATTCCGCGCTCGAATCTATTGAAGACAGAAAGGTCATCGGACGATTTTTACCAAGGCTATTCATAGTAAACGAATTAGCAAAAATCATGCCACAATAAAATATATTTTTATCTATTATTAAATACATACATTACAGACAGATACTGTTACAACAAAAACTAAGAAACCGCAAATCATAGATTTAAGTATCTTTTTTTATACGCCATTTCGTCAAAAAAAACTACAGTTGACGTTCGCTTCCGCGTTCTATATTATTTTAAGTGTAAGCGAGATTTTCAGGGTCAGGTGCGTTCGTACTTTTTCTTCGGTCGTCAGGAAGACTCCCTACGAAAAAGTCCGTTCAATTCCTTACCGGCGGTTAAAGCCCGCGACTCCTAAGGGATCTTCCGATTCCGATGGATTGAACCGGTGAGATTCCGGTGCCGACGGTATAGTCCGGATGGAAGAAAATCGAGCAAACGAAAGGTTTCTCCCACAAGCCTTCCGCGCGCCCGCATTCTCCCAAAACATTCGCCCTGGATTTCGCGTCCGGGGCTTTTTTTGTCCCGGCGACATCTTCTCCCGTTTTCGGAGGAATCAATGAAACGTATAGTGCTTATCGCCACCGCGTTTGCGGTCGTTGCGCTCGGCTCGGCGTCGGCAGCGGAAAAAGTGAAGAAATCGTCAATAGCCGTCTTCGTTCCCGGCGTCATGTCCGGAAGCCCTATCTATGAAATGCTGGTGGCGGGCGTCAAAAAGGCCTCGGAGGAAGTGCCGGGCACACAGGTGAAAGTGATTGAAGGGGGATTCAATCAAGCCGAATGGGAATCAAAACTCACTTCCTTGGCCGCGACGGGAAGCTTTGAACTTTTGATCAGTTCCAACCCCGCGATTCCCGCTCTCTGCTCCAAAGTATCGGAGAGGTTCCCCAAGCAGAAATTTCTCCTCCTTGACGGCCATATGACCGGTAATCCGAATATCTATACGCTGCGTTACAATCAGCGCGAACAGAGTTACCTGGCCGGTTTCATCGCGGGCTTGGCAACTACCGGAGGGATACCCGGCGCGAACAAGGCTAAGCGCATAGGCTTAGTGGCCGGTCAGGAATATCCGGCCATGAACGGGGTCATCCTTCCGGGCTACCGGGAAGGCGCCCACGCCCTTGACCCTGCCATCGAGATCGATTTTCGCGTAGTCGGCAATTGGTACGACGCCGCGAAGGGAGCCGAACTCGCCTCCTCCATGATCCGCGACGGCGCGGACGTCGTGCTCACCATCGCAGGGGGAGCGAATCAGGGGGTCGTTCAGGCGGCTTCCAACGCGAAAGCCTCCGTCGTATGGTTCGACATCGACGGCTACGCTATCAAACCGGGAGTCATTATCGGCAGCGCTGTCGTGAGGCAAGATAAAGCCGCCTATGAACAGACAAAACGATACCTCGCCGGGACGCTCCCCTTCGGGAAGGCGGAGACAGTAGGAGTCAAGGACGGCTACGTTGGTTTCATCGAAGATTCCGCTCTGTATATCTCGACGGTACCCGAAGCGACCCGCAAAAGGATGGCGGAAACGGTATCGAAGCTGCGTTCAGGTAAACTGGCCCTGCCGATGGCGGACAAGTAGAAAACATGCTCGGGGCGGATTTACGCGGCATACGTAAGTATTTTCCTGAAAACGGCGTGGAAGCGCTCTCGGAGATTTCATTCGATCTCCATCCGGGAGAAATCCATGCCCTCGTCGGGGAAAACGGCGCCGGCAAATCCACCCTCATGCACATCCTTTCAGGCTTGATCGAACCGAGCGCGGGTACGATCTCCGTCGATGGGGTAGAGCGAAGATTCGACTCTCCCGCGGCCGCTTTGCGCGCGGGGATCGGCTTGGTCCGCCAGCATCCGCAAACCGTTCCCGGTTTCGCGCTCTGGGAGGATTGCGTCCTTGGATCCGAACCGACACGACTGGGGATTATCAAGCGATCAGCGGCCCGAGAGGCCGTGCGCGACCTGTCCTGCCGCTGGGGGTTCGACCTTGACCCGGACGCGCGGACGGAATCTCTCGCGGTCAGCCAAAAACAGAAAGCGGCCGTCCTTTCGCTCCTCATGCGCGACGCCAAGTACCTCTTGCTTGATGAACCAACAGCCGTCCTCGCCCCTTTGGAAACCGAGCGCCTGTTTGACCTGCTGCTCAACTTGAAGGCGGCGGGACACGGGATCGTCCTTATATCGCATAAATTACCTGAGACGCTCCGTGTCGCGGACCGGGTCACCGTATTACGCAAGGGGCGGCTCGTCGGAACCCGCGATGCCGCGGAGCTGGACGCGGACGAACTCAGGTCGATGATGTTCGGTCCGGCCGAAAACAAAAAGGAAGAGCCGCCGATAACGATGAATGAAGAAGGCGAAACGGCCCTCTCAATTCGCGGCCTCACGACTCGACTCTCAGGCCGGCCGCTTTTGCGCGGCATTGACCTGGACCTGCGCCGCGGCAGGATACTTGGGGTCGCGGGCGTCCGGGAAAGCGGCCTTGAAACCTTGGAATTTGCGACGGCGGGCCTGATCCGAGCGGAAAGCGGCAGCATTGAACTGTTGGGGAAACGGATAGAAGGCCGAGGGGCAAAGGCGTTCCGGGAAGCCGGCGGCGTGTACGTTCCGGCCGACCGTATGGGAATCGCGCTGGCGCCGCGTTTGTCTATCAACGACAACCTTTCCGTCCATCCGCTCAGCCGAGCGCACGGGTTTCTGTCCCCCGCGGAACTCTGGACCCGCTCACGCGCCGTCATGGAAGCCGCGCGAGTCGCGGGCGATCCGAAACAGACGGCATCTTCTTTTTCAGGGGGAACGCTGCAACGGCTTATTCTGGCCCGCGAGTTGGCGGAAAATCCGGACTTCATCCTTTTTTCCGAACCCGGTTGGGGCTTGGACGCGGCGAGCCGGATGGAGCTGGATAGACGGATCAAGCGCCTCGCGCGCGCGGGTAAAGCAATATTACTGATGTCGACCGACCTGGACGAATTGATCTCTCTGTCCGATTCGATCGTAACCCTGCGGGACGGTCTGGTTTCCGGCCGTTTTGCTCGAACCGAATTCACGGATACCGAGGAACTCAGGGAAGCGATCGGTGCCGCGATGATCGGCACGGAGGTCTGCCTTGACAAGTGAACGTAAGAAAACGAAAAGCTTCGCGGCTTTCGGTTCAGTCGTCGCCCTTGGAGCGGCAGCCGTGGCCGCCGCCGTTTTGGTCGCCGCCACGGCGTCGGATCCGTTGGACGCCCTAAGGGCTTTTTTCTTGACACCCTTAGGTTCCCGCTGGTTCCTCGGCAATACCCTGGATTCCGCCGCGCTCCTGACCGTTGCCGCGCTCGGAATCGTAATAGCTTTCCGCGCGGGAACCTTCAACTTGGGGGGAGAGGGACAGATCTACGCGGGAGGACTTGCGGCCTCGGTCGTTCTTCTTTCCTACCCAAACGCGAACGGTACTATCGTCCTGTGCGCCGCGGCGCTCGCCGGCGCGTTAACCGGGGGGATTCTTGCGGGAACCTCAGGACTCCTGAAAGCCAGGTTCGGCGTAGATGAACTGATTTCCAGCTTCCTGGTCTCAAGCGCCGTAGGGCCGATCGCGGATTACCTCATTTCAGGCCCTCTTAGGGACAGCGCGAACAACTTGCTCGCGACCGCGCGTTTTGCGCCTGACCGCCTGTTGCCCCGGATACTAGAACCATCAACGCTTAGCATTTCGGTCGTCTTCGCGTTGATTCTGATCGCGGCGGTAGCGCTTGTACTGGACCGCACAGCCCTGGGCTTTAGGATACGCGTCGCGGGATCCAGCCCGAAATTCGCGGCCTTTGCCGGCATCGATCCGACGAAATATTGGACGCCGGCTTTCAGTCTTTCAGGCGCGTTGCACGGACTCGCCGGTTTCTTCGCGGTTGCGGGAACCTACGGACTGTGCCACCGCGGATTTTCAGGCGGCATCGGGTGGGGCGCGATTGCCGTAGCTCTCATCGGCAGAAATTCGCCGATAGCGTTGATTCCGGCCGCGCTCGCGTACGCGTGGCTGGAGACGGGATCGGAAACCGCGATGCTTTCCTCGGAATTATCTTTTGAGACCGCTTCGCTTGTACAGGCCGCCGTATTCCTTCTTGTAACCGCCCGCTTCTCCGGTTGGAACCTTTCCCGAGTTCGCGCATTTCTGCGGAGGAACCGGTGATACCGTCGATTCTCGCTTCCGCCGCTCCGCTCATCCTCGCGGGAATCGGGGGCCTACTAACCGAACTTTCAGGATCGCTTGGCGTCTTTCTTGAAGGTTTCATGACCCTTGGCTCTTTCATCGCGTGGACCGCGACGAAATTGAGCGGCTCCCCAATCGTCGGCTGCTCCGCCGCTGCGCTTGTCGCCGCGCTCATCGGGTGGTTCATGGCCGCTTTCGTGAAAGCGACCGGCGCTAATTCCTTTATCGTGGCGCTCGCTCTAAACCTGGCCGCGAACGGCGCCGTAGACGCTGTATCGGTTCTGGCTTTCGGAACGAAGGGCGTGCTGGTTGATCCCTCCGTTCCGGCTCTGGGAAACGCGCCCTTCACCGTCCTTACCGCGCTCACGGTACTGGCGACAGCGTTCGTGTTATCACGAACGCGTGTCGGACTCAGGCTCCGCGCGACGGGACGCTGCCCGCAAGCGCTCCTTGAACGCGGCGGTAATCCCGATCGGTACAAAGCCGCCTCGTGGGCCTTCGCGGCCGCTTTGGCGGCGCTCGGGGGAGCCGCGTTGACGTTCCGCGTCGGCGCGTACGCTCCCGGCGGCGTGGCCGGACGCGGCTGGATTGCCTTGGTTATCGTGTACCTCGGGTTCCGAAACGCGTTCGGCGTAGCGGCTGCCGCGATCGCGTTCGCGGCGGCGGAGTACGTTTCCGGCGTAGCCCAAGGAACCGGAACCATTCCGGCCACGCTGCTTCTCGGCCTACCGTCCGCGCTTGCGCTCATCCTGTTCACCGTTACGACGATCCTACGCGCCCGTCGATCGAAGTAATGTACGGATATGAACTTGTCGATATTCACTAGTATGGACGGATTCCCGGATCTGGATACGGATACCCTCTTTGTCGTGATTGCCGCGATAGGCTTCGTATTGTCCCTCGTTTTTTTAACCTTGCGCAACGTGACGCTTCGGTATAGAGGTCTCACACGTTGGGCTTTCGGCGATGGACTCATCGCTCTGGGTTTTTTGCTGCTGGTGCTGCATCGGGAAAACCAATGGGTTGGGCATCTTTTCGCGAATACGCTCATCATCTGCGGCGTTGCCTTCCTTTCCAATGGCGTTTGGGCCTTCATACGGAGACCGACCAGATTCGAACCCCTGGCGTATCTTCCGCCGGTGGCGGCCTTCTGTTTTTTTGCCTTCTTCACCTTCAGCGTTGACAGTATGAGTGCGCGAATGCTTTTCCTTTCCGCATCGCTCTCCATCCAATTCGGCGCAACCGCAGCCACCATCCTTTATCGTTACCCATTCAAAGGGACTGGGCCGGCCCGTTTCACCGCGATCGTATTCCTGGTCCTTTCGGTCTGGTTCGCCTACGGCTGCCTTGTTTCGTTCCACCGAGAACAGCTTATTTCCGAAGCCCTCTTGCTGACCGCCGTCGGCATGGTGGCTTGGACCCTCGGCTTAGGCATTATG
>JBAYHM010000191.1:0-9089 GCA_041666155.1 Treponemataceae bacterium | reverse complement strand
TCCGAACCCGTCACACAACATACAAAGCGTTTTATTCGCTGCTTCTGGGCTTTGGACCGGGATCTCGCGAATGCGCGCCACTACCCAGCCCTCAGCTGGATTGAAAGCTATTCCGAATATGCCGAAGAAGTACGGCTATGGTGGGACCGTGTGGACCCCCAATGGCAGTACGTGCGTCAAGCCGCGCTTGACCTCTTGAAGCGCGAGCAACGTCTGGCGGAAATCGTGCGCCTTATCGGGCCCGATGCGCTTCCCGACGATCAACGACTCATCCTGATGGCCGCGGATCTTATCAAGAACGGATTTCTTCAACAAAATTCGTTCGATGAGGTCGATATGTACTGCGTGCCGGCCAAGCAAGTGCAACTTCTCAAGCTCATCATGCTCTTTTATGAAAGATCCCTTGCCTGCGTAAAAATGGGCGCGCCGCTCATGAAAATTAACGCGCTCAAGTCCCGTGAGCGGCTTGCGCGCCTAAAAAGCGATGTCCGTAACGACGCCTTGGGTGAACTCTCCGATTTTGAGCACGATCTTCGCGCTGAAACGGAAGAGCTGGAACGCGGCTATCGCGTAAAGGGGAACGTATGAGGGGAGTCGAATACCACGGTTTGACGCGCGTGGAAGGCCCCGTCGTCGTGACCGAACGGAGCCGCGGCGTCGGATTCGGGGAAACAGTAGCCGTATACGGCCGCGACGGCGTGCGGCGGCTTGGCCGGGTTGTCGACCTCAGCGAAAAATGGTCGGCGGTGCAGATTTTCGGCTCCAGCTCGGGACTTGCCGCCGATGATTCGCGCGTCGAGTTTTTGGGGCGCCCTATGGAATTGCGCGTCGGACCGGGGCTTCTCGGCCGCGTCTTTGACGGCCTGGGACAGCCGGCTGACGGTTTTGGGGAGATTTTCTCTTCCGACCGGCGCGACGTGAACGGACTGCCGATCAATCCGTACGCCCGAACCTATCCGCGCGACTTTATCCAGACAGGCGTGTCCGCGATCGACGGCATGAACACGCTGATTCGTGGACAAAAACTGCCGATATTCTCGGGCAACGGTCTTCCTCATAACCGCTTGGCGTCTCAGATCGTGCGTCAAGCCAAAATCCGGACGGAAAACGAACCTTTCGTCGTTGTTTTTTGCGCGATGGGCGTCAAGTACGATGTCGCCCGCTTTTTCCTTGACGGCTTTGAACGTTCGGGAGTCCTCGCGAACACTGTTGTTTTCTTGTCCCTGGCCGACGCGCCGTCCATCGAACGCCTGGTTGCGCCGCGCTGCGCGCTGACCGCCGCCGAATATCTCGCGTATGACAAGGGTATGCACGTTCTGGTGGTTATGACCGACATGACCAATTACTGTGAAGCCCTCCGCGAAGTGTCTTCCATCCGCGGCGAGGTCCCCAGCCGCAAAGGCTATCCGGGATATCTTTATTCGGACCTTGCGTCCCTGTATGAGCGGGCCGGCAAAATCCAGGGATCTACAGGATCGATTACGCAGATTCCGATATTGACGATGCCCAACGACGATATTAGTCACCCGATTCCCGACCTCACCGGCTACATTACCGAGGGTCAGATCGTGCTTGACCGGGAACTGTCCCAGCGGGGTGTTTATCCGCCGGTCGCGGGCTTGCCGAGCTTGTCGCGTTTGATGAAGGACGGCATAGGACCCGGTATGACGAGGGAAGATCACAAAGACGTCTCCAGCCAGCTGTTCGCCGCGTATTCACGCGTGAAGGCGGTAAGGAACCTCGCGTCAATAATCGGCGAGGAAGAATTATCCGCGACCGACAAGCGCTATCTTTCCTTCGGTGAGAAGTTCGAACGCGAATACCTCAGCCAGGATGAGACGGATAATCGATCGATCGAACGTACTCTTGATCTTGGCTGGAAAATGCTTTCGGTGCTTCCGCGTGATGAACTCCTTCGCGTCAAACGCGAATTCCTGACTAAATATCTTGATGCCAAGGTTCGGGACGAGAAGGATCTGGACGACGAGGAACCCGACGACGCCCGCATGCGGTCCGCCTCACCCGCTCACTCTTCCAATTTTGGCGGAGGAAAAAAATAGAAAATGGCTCGCGAACAGATCGCACCGACCAAGAGCAACCTTCTTCGCGTAAAGGAACGGATGGTTATCGCGGAGGAGGGATTTGACCTCCTCAACCAAAAGCGCGAGATTCTAGTAATGGAATTGATGCGCACGGTGGAACGGGTGAAAATTCTCGAACGGTCTCTGGATAAGCGGGTTTCTACGGCGTATCCGGCTTTGAAGCGGTTGCTCGTCACCGTGGGGCGTGACCGCGCCGATCGGCTCTCCCGAGGCATCCGGTACAACTACGATTTGAGGGAAAAGCGGGAAATGATTGCCGGTATGGACCTCCCCAGTCTTGAAGTTCATATTCCTGACGCGGAACTCAAATATTCTCCAGCAAATTCGTTTGCGGAATGCGACGAAACTATGTTAGAATTCTTTGAGTTGCTGAAGATCCTTACGGAAACCGCCGCCGTTCGTACGGTAGCGTGGCGTTTAGCCAGGGAAGTGAGGAAAACGCAGCGTCGCGTCAACGCTCTTGAGAAAATCGTGATTCCTACGGCAAGGGAAACAAAGATTTATATCGAGGCATCTCTTGAAGAACGGGAACGTGAATCTTTCTTCTCGAATAAGTTACTAAAACGGAAGGCAGGCAGCGACCGATGATTAAACCTCTTTTCTCAAATATAGTGGTGGCAATCTCCGGTTCGGACGCTTCAATCCACGCGGCGAAATACGCCATAATCATGGCGAAACTGTATCGATGTCGTCTGACGGCCGTCTATGTGATCGACACCGCTACCATTCGGCAATTGACCTTAAGCAAGATTTTCGTGCAGGAAGAAAGCCTTGAGTACGAAAAAAGCCTTGAGGCGAACGGTGAACGGTATCTCTCGTTTGTGGAGGAACTCGCGCGTGCCAAGGGCGTAAAAGTCGAGCGTGACCTTCGTCGTGGAGCGATTTATACAGAAATCCTCGCGGCAACGGACGAACGGAAGGCCGATCTCATCGTGCTTGGCGGTTGGGAAAAGGATAGAAACTCCCGCGACATCATTTCTCACTCACATCGGGAAATCATGGTGAGCGCGCGCTGTTCGGTCTTTATCGTGAAAGAACCGAATATCGATCAGTTATATAAACAAGCGTAGGAGATTTCATGAGGATCGGATTGGTTTTCGCTAGCGCGTCCGCGGTTTCAAATCTAGCCGAGTTTGCCAAAGCGATAGCGCAGGGCATGGAAGCTAAGGGGCACCGCGTTGATCTTCTTGATGCTCGGACTGATGACAGCCGCAAGTTGCCCGGCTATGAATACGTAGTGATCATTTCAGAACCTCTATCTTTCCTTTCGGGGAAGATTCCGGAAGTACTTCCAAAATTTCTCAATGGGGCAAGTTCTCTTGTCGGAAAAAAAGGTGCAGCTTTTCTGCGTACCTCGGGACCCTTCTCCGCCAAGGCAATGGCCGCCCTCATGCGCGCTATGGAAAAAGAAGGCATGTGGGTAAATTGGTCCGAAATGGTAGCGAATCCGGCACAAGCGATGGCGGCCGCTAAACGAATCGGCTCCTGATGTGGACAATTACTATGACATCCTCGGTGTTTCGTCGGAGGCGACGACAGCTGAAATAAAAAAAGCGTTCCGCGAACGAGCTAAAAAAATTCATCCGGACATCGCGGGTGGATCGACTGATAACGAGATGCGTCGCCTGTTGGCGGCATACGAGATTTTGCACGATATCGAACGACGCCGGGAATACGACCGGGCGTACTTTCGCTTCGTAAAAAAGGTCGATTTTGATTATCGGAGTTTCCTTAAGGAGACTCCGGACGATCCGGATAGTCAGGCAAAGCTCATATTTTTCGATCTGCTCCATCTTCAAGAGGATGAGGCGATATCGATTTGGCGACGAATGGGCGGCCTCGATTTTCGAATGGACGCCGTTCTTGACCGCGAAGACTGGATGGACTGTACCTTCATTATCGCCGAGGAACTCGACAAACGTGGTTTCTCCTACGAGGCTTTCAAGCTTCTGGCGGAACTTGTGACGGAAGAGCAACGTCGTCCGTATTTCCGCCATTTCATGCCCGAGGTCGATTCGCTCATAAAGGAAATCATCCGCGCGCGTCTGGCTCCTTGCGTTCCGGCCGACGTCTTGGTGGAATGTCTGGAAGAAGCGCTTGAACTCGGCTATGCTCGACGTGACGAGGCGCGCTGGCTCAAGATGATGGCTGAAGCCTTGGAACGACAAGGGGACACGCGTAGCGCGGTCGAAGCTCTCACGGCTGCCCTTAAGCGCGACGGCACTTTGCCCGGCGTCGTGCAACTGAAACGAAAACTAGGACTGAAAGTATGATACGTTTAAAGAACCAGAAACAGATGGACGGTATTCGCGAATCTTGCCGCATGTTAAAAGCGATGTTTTCCGAACTTGTTCCCTTAGTCGCCGTCGGCGTGGAAACTCGCGAGCTGGATAAATGGGTTCAGACCTGGATAAAAAAAGCGGGCGCAAAGCCGGCCTTCCTCGGATACGGCGACGACGCCAATCCATTTCCAGCGGCTCTCTGTGTTTCCATCAACGATGAAGTTATCCATGGAATCCCTTCCAAACGCAGAATCGCGGACGGCGATCTCGTATCATTGGACTGCGGTATTGATTTGGGCGGACACTTCAGCGATATGGCGCGTACCGTTCCTGTCGGGCACGTGAGCGAGGAGGCCCTCGCACTGGTGCGCGTCACAGAAGAATGTCTCGTGCTTGGCTTAGAGCAGGTTAAGAATGGGAACCGTATTCACCAGATTTCCCGCGCGGTATTCAACCACGCCAAAGAACACGGTTATGGAGTCGTCCATCAATACTGCGGGCACGGTGTCGGATTTTCGCCTCATGAAGATCCGCAAGTGCCCAATTATGCGAGTCCCGGCGCAAATCCTCGGATGGGGGAGGGCCTGGTGATCGCGATTGAACCAATGATCAACCTCGGAACGGGTGACGTTGAACTTCTGGAGGATGACTGGACGGTTGTCACCGCCGACGGGAAGCTTTCTTCGCATTGCGAACACACGGTCGCTGTCTTTCGCGACCATTCGGAAATTCTGACCGCGTAACCATTCGCCTCCCAAAATTATTATATTCAATGTAATCAAGCGGGTCAGTGGACCCTTCTCATCGCAAGGAGCGAAATCATGCGTTTACACAAGACGTTATTTTCACGTAACTTTTTCCTTTTCAATCTCGTTCTCATGGGAGCTATTTTCGGTTTTTCCCTTGCCTTCCTCTCGTTTTCCTGCGCGGCGCCTTCCGGAAAGAACACGGTGCACGCTGAAGAACTCCCGAGGACCGTTCCGACGGATGCGCTCGCGGTGGCCGAAAGTTTGCAGACCGTCTTCCGCTCAATATCGGACAGCGCTCTGAAATTTGTTGTGGAAGTGAACGTTGTTGAGGTGAAGAAGCAGCAGACCCCGCAGTTTGACGGCATCCCGTGGGAATTTTTCTTCGGACAGCCGAATCAGCAAGGTGACGGTAAGGGCCAAGAGCGCGAATTCCGTTCCCGCGGCTTGGGTTCCGGCATCATCGTCCGCAAGGTCGGAAATACGTATTACGTACTGACGAACAATCATGTTGCCGGGGAGGCGACGGAAATCACTTTAAAGTTCAGCGATGGACGTGAGCTTCCGGCAAAACTTGTCGGCAAGGACCCGCGTAAGGATCTGGCCCTCGTTTCCTTCGAATCAAAAGATAGTTTTCCGCTTGCCCTTCTCGGGGATTCCGAGACCATCAGAGTGGGCGACTGGGCGATCGCGGTCGGCAATCCGCTTGGTCTTGTCTCGTCGGTTACCATGGGCATCGTAAGCGCTATCGGTCGGACCGGCGGTCCCGCGGGCAATATCAACGACTTCATTCAGACTGACGCCGCGATCAATCAGGGTAATTCCGGCGGCGCTTTGGTCAACATCCGGGGCGAAGTTATCGGAATCAATACTTGGATCGCGAGCCCCTCGGGCGGATCGGTTGGCCTCGGTTTCGCTATCCCGATAAACAATGCCAAAAAGGCGATCGATGATTTCATCAACTCCGGACAGGTCCGGTACGGCTGGCTCGGCGTGTCTCTGATTGAAGCGGACAAAGAAGCGGCAAAGGATCTCGGCGTTGAGGGTAAGAAAGGCGCTTTCGTATCGCAGCTGTTCATTGGATCTCCCGCTGATAAGGGTGGTATGAAGAGCGGTGACTTTGTGATCGAACTGAACGGTAAGCCCGTTATGGGGAAGGACCAGCTCGTTCTTTCAGTCGGTGACCTCAAAGCCGGGGACAGCGCGACCTTCGGCATCATCCGAGCCGGAAAAAAGATGGACGTCAAAGTACGCATCGAGGAACGCAAGGATGCAGTAGCGGCAGACAACGCAAAGCTGTGGCCGGGTACGGTCGTGTTTTCGATCACCGAGGAACTCCGCAAGTCCTTGAGCATCGCCGCCGGACTTAAAGGCGTAGTCGCCGGCGACGTAATCGCTAAGAGCGCGGCTTCGGTCATGGGCGTGCAGCGTGGGGACGTGATCACCGCCGTTAACGGCATCGCGATCGAGGGCATAGGCGATTTCTACAAGGCCCTGAATGAAAAATCCAGCGTGGAACTCTGGTTCGATGTCAACCGCGCGGGAAACAAACTGGAGACCATGCGGTACAAACGATAAGAGGTAGGCCATAGCGTTCTCTGCTAGGTTCGCTTTGTAGGAAAGTGAATCGCAGAGGGCGCAAAAGACGCAGAGGTAATATCAAGAAAGATATTTGATCTTCCCTCTGCGTCCTTTGCGGTTAATATCTGAATCCTTTGCGCCCTCTGCGGTTAGTATTTGAACTCTCTTCTTGGACCGTTTGTCATTTTTCCCGGTTTATAAAAAATAGAAAGTCGTGTAGTATTTTGAATATGATCAAGGAATTCTTACCCTACGACACGGTTCGGAACAACGCTCTCAAAATGGCCCATCGCATCCATATGGAAGGCTTTATTCCGGACGTCATTTACGTATCCCTGCGCGGCGGCGCCTACATGGGAAACGTCATCAGCGAATACTTCAAATTAGTGAAACACGGAGGCCGGCCGATCTATTATGCGGCTGTTGTAGCGCGCTCCTACTCCGATATCCGCCAGCATGACCGCGTTATGGTGGACGGCTGGACGTACGCGCCTGAGCATCTGCGCGCGGGAGACAAGATACTCCTAGTGGATGATATTTTCGATACTGGACGTACGATCAATCATTTGGTGGAGATTTTTTTGGAAAAAGGCATACCGCGGAGGGACGTCAAAGTCGCTGTGCACGATTATAAGCACATTCCCGAAGGCAAAGAGCGGCAGCCTATTCAGCCTGATTATTGGTGTCGGAAGCTTGAGACCGGCAATCCCGAAGGTGATAGGTGGATCCATTATATGAGTCATGAATTGGTTGGGTTGTCGGAGCAAGAACTCGAAGAGCACTATTTTAAGGTCGATCCCGACTTGCGGACGGTTTTCGACGCGATAAAATAGTTGATATGCCGCACGGAATGGGACGGAGGAGTATATGACGCGACGCTTTCTCGCTGCGACCGCTTCGGCGGTGCTGTTTTTCTCCTCATTTCTAGCCCCCGTTTTTCCACAGGAGAACGGTATCCAAACCAATGCCCAAGGCGGTGTGTTTCGCTCCGATCGGCGTTTCTGGTTTGCGGTTCCCGACGGTCAGCGGATGCGCCTTTCGGTCAACGGCAATGAAACCTACCGTGGAATCGGACCCGCTTCCAGTACGCTCACCGCCCGAGTGGACGAAGATCGTTCGTATGAAATTATTGCTGAACGTCGCTCCGCCCCTCCCGAAGACGCGCTGCTCGAGTCCCGTTCTTTTGTCGTTCGGATAGACGCAGCCGCACCTTCTCCCGTAAAGGTTTCGGGAACCCCGGGCGCGGACTCTTCTCCTTCCTGGTCTTTGACTTTTGTAGCTGAAGAGGGTAGCCGAATATTCTCGGTCGTGGATGCCGATTCGTACCTCTCTTCGAGCACAGACACCTCTTCTCCTCAAACCTTCCACGCGCGTCGCGTGGAAGGTCTGGTTTGGTGCGTTGATGCCGCGGGAAACCCGTCTGTTCCTTCCTCTTTTTCTTTCAAGCCTTTTTCTCTTTCCGTCGCGAATCCCGTGCCGGGAAGCTGGGCGAATAAGCAGCGTTTGGTAATCGCTTCTGAGGGAGCCTCGGATGTTTTTTGGAGCGATGACGGGCAAGATCCCTTCGGTCCCACCGGAAAACGGTACGGCGGAGCCGTTCTGATCGATAAAACCGGCGACATCGTTCTTCATGTCGCGGCAAAATCACCTGACGGACGAATTGACCGTCGAGAAATTTCGTATACCGTTTCCGAGTCGGAAAATCCCGCTTTGAGCGCCATAGGCGAGATTGAGGCGAATCCAGTTCTCTCCACGACGACCGTCTTCGTTTCGTCAGGATATCGCTGGGACATCGGCGCCGAAGGAAACGCTTTGGTCGCTTCCGGTCTGGTACCTGCTTTGGGTGGAGATCGCCTTGTCGCGCTCCGGCCGGTCCAGGGCCTACGCCGTTTCGTCCCCTTGTTTCTCCACGATGGAAAGAGCGCGCATCGATTCCTGTTCACTCTCGGCGCTGAGAAATCCGAAGTTACTCAAGCGATTCCCGTGGTAGCCGGTCCAAGCGTCGAATCCGTACCTTCGGCTCCAATTGCCTACGCCGCCGGCAGAGCCCGGATCGCGGTGTGGGACCGTAAACTCGGCAACGTCCGGTATCGCTGGAAGGGTAGTGAGTCGTGGAATGACGCTCTCCAGCCGGTCCCGGTTGCTTCAGAAGGCGGCGACCTAGAATGGCTCGTGGATAAAGGCGCCACATTGGAAGGTCCTTTTTCAAAAACATTTCCTTCGACTGCCGCCGAAGCCTCGTTTCCCAGTGCCGTGCCCTTTTCCTCGATCGCCCCGTCTTTAGTGTCGGCGCTTTCCGTTGACCTTTCGGCGCCCACCGATGTCGAGGGTGTTCGCTTTTCCCTTTCATCTTCCGCTGCCGGTGTTGCTCCCCAAAC
>JBAYHM010000190.1:0-9113 GCA_041666155.1 Treponemataceae bacterium | reverse complement strand
CGCGTGCCGTTCCCGAAAAACGCCCGCGCCGGGGAAGCCCGGCAAAAGATGGAGTTTTTCAGGGCGAATGGTAAACTCTAGGACGACCTTATTTGCCGCGAACTTTTCGGCAACCGCGGCGGGTATATCCTGAGCCGCGACGGTCACGGCCGAAAGGGTCAATAAAAGCGGCATGATCGCCGCGAAAAACGTTTTACGCACGTGCGAGCGCTTCAAGCGCTCTATCGACTCGGACCAGAGATTTTTCCTTGCCGAGGATACGAACGGAACCGAACAGAGGGGGACTGACGCGCGCGCCGGTTATCGCGACGCGGAGCGGCATCATGAGATCGCCCAGTTTGACGCCGGCTTCCTCCGCGCGGCGTTTGATGAGCTCCTCGGCGGCCGCGTCGTCGAGTCCGGCCATCTCCCCGACAAAGGATCGGCCCAACTCAAGCAGCGAACGAGCCGCGGCAAGATCGGATTTTTTCGGGATGAATTCCTCGGATGCCGGGACGGTGGGTTCTTCAAAGAGATACCGGAGTTTTCCAGGAATCTCGTGAAGGAATGAAAGCCGTTCTTTCACCAGGGGCATGGCTGAAATGAAAATTTTCTTCTGCTCCGCCGAAGGTTCCGCTCCGGTCACGCCGAAGAGGCCGCCGGAAACGGCGTAGGGCAGGGAAAGAGACACCAGCTCTTCATCGCTCTTCAAGCGGATATATTGACCGTTAAACCATTCCAGTTTCTTATAGTCGAATACGGCGGGCGCCTTGTTGAGCTTCTCCAACTTGAATAATTTGGCTAGGTCCGCAAGCGGAAAGATGTCCCGGCCTTCCTCGTAGGAGGCGCCCAGCAGCGCGACGTAATTGAGAAGCGCTTCGGGCAGGTAGCCCTGGCGACGGAACTCGTCCACGCTGGTGGAACCGTGCCGCTTTGAGAGCTTCTTCCCGTCCTGCCCCATGACCATGGGCAGGTGGCAGAACTCGGGGTGCTCCCAGCCGAAGGCGGAGTACATGATAACGTGGAGCGGCGTGGACGGCAGCCATTCCTGGGCGCGGAGCACGTGGGTGATTTTCATCAGATGGTCGTCGACGACGTTCGCCAGGTGGTACGTAGGGAAGCCGTCGGATTTGAGCAGAACCGGGTCCGGACTTACGTCGTCGTTTTTCCATTCGATATCGCCCAGCAGGTGGTCGTGGATCTTTGTGCTTTCGCCGAGAGGAATCTTCAGGCGGATGACGCAGGGTTCCCCCGCGACCGTCCTCTCCGCGGCTTCGGCGGCGGATACCAAACGGCAATGACGGTCGTAACCGCTTTCGCTCGATTTGGCGTCCTCGCGCTCCTTGCGGATACGGTCCAGGCGCTCGGAATCGCAGAAACAGTAATAGGCCTTATCCATCGCGACCAGCTCGCGGGCGTACTTCTTGTAGAGGTCAAAGCGCTCCGACTGCACGTAAGAAGCGTAGGGACCGCCGACGTCGGGACCTTCGTCCCACTTTACCCCGAGCCACTCGAAGGTGTCGTAAAGGTTTTGCACGGCTTCAGGGGTCGTACGCGTCTGATCGGTATCTTCCAACCGAAGAATGAACTTGCCGCCCGCCGGAGAGTGGGCGAAGAGGTAGTTGAACAATGCGGTACGTACGCCGCCGATATGCTGCAGGCCCGTGGGAGAGGGTGCGTAACGAACACGAACTTCCATATGTATAACGCTCCGGAATTAGGTTTTAAGGGAACATGCCCGATTATAGCGATGAAACCAGGCCGCGTCCACGTAGTGGACGCGGCCACTACGTGGACGAGTCCTCGCCGCTTATGGGGCGATGAGCTTCACGCGCGGATAATGAGTCCTGACGCGGTCAGGATCGCGCGTGATGAGCGTCAAATCCTCAACGGCGGCATGGGCGCCGATAAAGAAATCAGGCAAGGGACGGGTTTTCGTACCGCCCGAACGCTTGTAGGAAACAAAGGCCTTCCCCGCTAAAAACAAAGCGGCGCGCGGCAGTTCCCGCCATATCAACGGCAGCGACGCCAAGGTTTCATCGAGTTTTTCTATGCGGGAAAAGCCGACGGACACTTCCGAATATACGATCGGATCTATGAAAACAGGCCCCGACCGTCCGGCCGCGTCCAAGGTCCGCGCCGACCAATCGAACCAAACCGGATCCTTGGTGAAAATATCGAGCAAAACCGAAGAATCGACCAAACTGCGCGTCACTCGTCGATTTCCCGCGTCAGGCGAAGTATTTCTTCGGTGCTCAAGCCCGCGTCAGCCGTGCCTGCCGCTTTCCCATACACGCCTTCGGGGGGCGTTTCTCTTACGAGAAATACGCGTCCGTCTTCTTCTTCAAAGCGGACTTCGGATTCTTTGCCGATTCCGTATTTACGGCGAATTTCCTGAGGAATCGTTACTTGACCTTTTTCCGTTACGCGCATGGTAATACTCCTACGGTAATACTATTACCGCCACATGAGAAAGTCAAGTTTTTTCGGGTCAAGCGGTCGGACTTGACGAATGGCTGATTGTGTATTCGTCGGCGGGCAACAACGCGACGGACATTCCACCTTCTTACGAACAACTCCTGGAAATCACCATCGATGAAACCTAAGAAGCGGCGGCACCGGACGATTTTTCCGTTTCGCAACCGCCGCCTTCGGTGATCGTTCCGTCAGCGTCTTCGCAACTCGTCTTGAAGCGAACGATGCGCGCTTCCAAATCGGAACCGACGGCGGCAAGCTCCTCGGCAAGGCCGGAAGTGCGCTCCGCCGTTTGAGAAATCTCATCCGAGCGACCGCCGATGGAAACCATCGATTCGCGTACGGAATCAGCTACCTGATCCAGATCCTCCATTGAGGCGGCAATCGTGCGCGCGCTTTCGGAGACGTTGCGCGACTCCTCGTTGATGGAAGCGGAAAGTTCCCGCAAGGAGGTCATCGCGGTAAGTATCTGTTTTCCGCCGATGTTGGTCTCCCCTAAGCTTGAACTAATTTCTACGACGGACTGAGACACGTCGCGAATATTCGACTCTATCTCACCGAAAGCCTTGTTCGTCTCAAAGCTGCCTGCGCGGGCAAGCGCGATGGACTCAACGATCGAGCGCACGGAACCGGCGATTTCGCGGGACCCCTCCGCCGACGCTTCCGCCAGTTTGCGGATTTCGTCGGAAACAACCGCGAATCCCTTCCCCGACTCGCCGGCGTGGGCGGCCTCAATGGCCGCGTTCATCGCGAGCAGATTGGTTTGACCGGCTATCGTATCGATGATTTGGATCATCTCCTCGATCTTGCCTACGCGTTCGTTGATCAGCTCGATCTTATCAAAGGCCGCCTTGAACACTTCCCTGCCCGAATCGGACACTTGAACCAGTAGATCGGCGAGATGCCTATCTTTTTCCGCAAGTTGGGCCATGTTGGAAATAGTGGCGAGCATTTGAGTGATGGAAGCGGTTGATTCCTCAACCATAGCGATCTGATCGGTAATGCGGTCGTCCAAAGCGCCTACGCCCGTCGCGATCGTTTTGACCGACTCCTTGGTTTCGCTGATGCGGTCGTCCAGGCGCTCCGCCTGTTTTTCCACGTCGCGGACAGTTCCGCGCAATTGATCAAGGGAACTGCCCGTAAGGCGGGCCGCATCAGCCATTTGGTCCCGTACACGCGAACTTCGCGCGGCGGCATCCTTGATGCCGAGGACGGATCCATCCAGTGAATGGATAAACTCGTTCATACCCTGAGAAAGAGTGACAACTTCATCCCGTCCTTTTATATCGAAGACAACGGAAAGGTCGCCGTCCTTCAGTCGCCTGACACCCGCGGCGAGCTTGATTACGTTTTTCGCTATCGAATTGGCGGCAAGAATTGAAAAGGCCAAAACAACGATGACCAACACCGCGACGGCTATGGCGGAAAGCAGTAACGCTCTATCCCGAATTGCCTTTATGCGATCCGCGATGGAAAGCGACTGTTCGCCGATAGTAGTGACGGTTACCTCAAGACTGCCGTTGAGTTGTCCAATAGCGGAATCGAACGATGCCAGATGCATGAGCGCAAGCTCCAACGCGGTCTTTCGGTTCGGAGGAACGGAACCGGGAGAATAAAAACGGGAGAACGAAACGTATGCGGGATTGTCGAATACCGCGACCGCATCTTTATACAAATACTCGTACACGCTCTTCAAGGATTGGATATTTATCAAATTCATACTCTGCAGATCTTCGACGATCTGGATCGCTTCGGCGAGGTTCTTGTCGTATTTCCGCAAATATTCAATGAGTTGCAAATTCTTGAATGCTTCGTCCATACGGACTAGCGCGGCTTCAAAAATCGGTTTCTGCTGTTGAAAGGTCGTCGAGTCCAGCTTGTTCAGTTCAACCAGGGCCGCTCGTATCGCGACACCGAGATCATCCAAAACGGCTCGCTCTTTTTCAATGCGCGTTATAGGGTTGAGAATCACGAAGTAGACCGAAACCGCGGCCGACAGGGATACTATCATTCCAAAAACAAGTAGAAATAATTTCGCCCGGATGTTCATAATTCTCCTTTGATACTATGGGAACGCGCTACCGTCCTACCGACCGGAGCGCGCGCTCGGCGGCATCCTGATCAGTCCGTAAACGCGGTTCGTCGGGAAATTCAGCTACAGCGGCCGCCGCGGCGTCATAGGCTTCCGCGTATTTCTTGGAATTGAAAAAACGGGCGAAGGCGTTGTGCAATTCGGCGATACGATTCAATCGATACGCGCGGAGGGCTTCTTCCAGCTTGCGGTCGCTGCCTATCCGCGCGATAGCCTGTTCGGTTTCAGCGTAAGCCGCCGCCCAGCCTTTTTCGCGCGCAATACGCTCAGTATACTTCAATGTCGCGAAAATCTCTATTTCGCGAATACGATTATGGGGAACCGCCGCCGCGGACCGGGCACTCGCGGCCTTTGCCGTAAAAATCGCCGGATCCCCCGAGCGAACCGAAACTTCCGCGGCCTCTACCAGTTCCGCGTCGGTCACCAGGCGATCGAGTTCCCTGCCGGCCGACCGATCAAGGAGGGGCCCCAGACGCCCCAGTTCCGCCCGAGCCTGGACGATCCGCCCACCGCGGATGTGTTTGACCAACAGGTTATTCGCGGCTGAATGCGTAAAATTGTCCCAGCGACGGTCTTCGCCGTACTGGGAAACCGCTTTAAGCGCCCAATCAAGCGCCGCCGGCTCGTTTCCGGAGTTCACAAGAGACGTGCCGTAGTTTAACAGCCGAGCGACAAGGTCTTCACGCCCAGTGCCGCCGTCCCCGCCGAGGAGCGCCCAGCGGTCCGCGGCGAGTCCGACCGCTTCCGAATATCGCCCCTGGGATTCCAGGTCCGCGGACCGATTGGAAAGGATAAGCGATAACAGCGCTTTCCTGCCGATAGGCGTACGATCCCGGTAATTGCGAGGCGGGACGTACGCGAAGCCCGTCGCCCGCCCGAAGGAATCGTGGAATTCCTTTTTACTGCCCGGATCGACCCCGTAGAGACTGGTCGTCTCCACATCGACAAAATCGATACCGATACGGACTGAACAAAACGCGTGATCCTTGGTCATGACGCCCGTCACGTCCAAGCCGACGGCTGTACCGAGCACAATGTAGAGCGCGGCGGAAGAGACGCAGTTGAACTGTCCGGAGAAAACGATTGTATCAACACGCGTCTGACGGTCTGAATACCCACGAAGAAAACGACGGTGCATGAACTCAAGCACCGTTTCCGCTTTTGCGCGGGCGTCCAGGGACGCCGTCGCCGCGGTTAGCTCACGAATTGTTCCGGCTATCGCGTCGTACGCTTTCGAGTTGTCGGCGTCGGAAGAAGCCCAGAGCGCGATGCGAAGAGAAGTGTCCCAGGGAAGGGGCTCTTCAGCTATCGCAAAGGAATACGCCTCACGCCGGGGCTCCAATCGGGGTTCGCTCCTATTCTGCGCATATAAAGCGGATGCCGTTAAGCAAAAGAAAACAACAATACCGAAGAGAGAGAGACGCGATCGCGTTGACGACGAGGGGCCGCATTTCATATTATCAATCTAACGAATAAAGGCAGGAGATAGCAAATGAGGGAACCCGATAAAGACTTGGTGATCATCGGCGCGGGCGCGGCGGGACTTTCGGCGGCGCAATACGGCGCGAGGGCGAACCTCAGGACGCTCGTGATAGAAGAAATGGCCCCCGGCGGTCAAGCGCTCCTGATCGATCACCTGGAAAATTATCCGGGGTATGTCGAACCGAAAAGCGGCTTTGAGTTTGCGCAGGACATGCACCGGCAAGCGGAAAAATTCGGCGCCGAAATCATCACCGAGTCGGTGATGTCCCTCAAAAAAGAGAACAACATCTTCACCGTTGAAACCGGAGCCGGCAAAATCACGACCTGGGCGGTCATCCTGGCCACCGGCGCAAAACATCGGCTCCTGGAAGTGAAAGGTGAAGCAGAGTTCTCCGGCCGCGGCGTTTCCTACTGCGCCACCTGCGACGGCCCCTTTTTCAAGGGCAAGAAAATGCTCGTGGTCGGCGGCGGCGACGCGGCCTGCGACGAAGCGCAATTCTTGGCGAAGCTTTCGGACAAAATCGTCATGATCCACCGGCGTGACCGTTTCCGAGCGCAGAAATCGCTCGCGACCCGGGTCCTCAAAAACCCCAATATCGATATCAGATTCAACACCGTCGTGGAAGAAATCAAGGGCGATAAAAAAGTTGCGTCCGCCTCCCTTAAAAGAGTCGACTTAGGCGAAACTTACGAAGAAGCTTTTGACGCGGTTTTCGTGTTCGTCGGTTCCATACCCCAGACGGCGCTCGTTCCGCAGGCCGAGAAGGATAAAAGCGGCTCTCTAATCACCGATCAGAGTATGGCAAGCTCGATCAAAGGCATTTTCGTCGCGGGCGACGTCCGCGCTACTCCCTTCCGGCAAGTAGTCGTAGCCGCGGGAGAGGGAGCCATAGCGGCGCACAGCGCGTCCCAATACATCGATGACCTGAAGGGAGAAGCGTACAAGTGAGGATGCGGCTCCGCCGCGCCGCCGTGACCGTCTTACCGGCAATTTTCTTAGCGCTCTGTGTCCCGGCTCCTCTGTGCGCGGCCGCGCCGGTCGATTTTCGAACGGTGGGAACACCGGAAAAACAGGCGGACGCGCTCCTCGCCCTGATGAGCGATGAAGATATCCTGGCTCAGACCTTCATGCTCGGCTGGGTGGGCGCCGATCCGTCGCCGCTCGTCCTTGACTGGATTTCCGAACGGCATATCGGCGGCGTCAAGATCTTCGGGTGGAATACCGAAGACACCCAACGGCTTGCCGCGGCGGTTGGATCGCTGCAGAAAGCGGCCATCGCCGCGCCGCTCAAGATTCCGCTCTTCGTCGCCACCGACCAGGAAGGCGGCTGGATTCGTCACGTCAAGGGCGCCACCAGCGAAACCCCCGGCAACATGGCTATCGGCGCGTCCGGTTTTCCCAAAGACGCGTTGTCGGCCGGCTACTACATCGGGCGGGAAATCGCCGCGCTCGGCATCAACATGAACTTCGCCCCCTCGGTCGACCTCTACACGAACCGCGATTCGGTGCTTATTGGTCCGCGCGCCTTCGGCGACGATCCGGTCAAAGTAGCGATCCTCGGCGCCGCGTTCGCAAAAGGCTTGGAGAAGGCGGGAGTCATCCCCACCGCCAAGCACTTCCCCGGACACGGGGATACCGAACTGGACTCACACGGCGTCCTGCCGAAGATATGGATCGATCAAAAAACGATGTGGGAACGGGAACTGATTCCCTATCGATTGCTGGCCAAGGAACGGATACCCGCGATCATGAGCGGTCACTTGGCTTTTCCGAGAACGCCCGGTGGGGAGGAACCCGCGTCGCTGTCTAAATGGTTTCTCACCGACCTCTTGCGCGGCAAAATCGGATTCACGGGACTGATCATCACCGACGACCTCCTTATGAACGGAGCGGCTATGAGCGCGGGCAGCCTTTCACGCGCGGCGAAAAGCGCGCTTGAGGCGGGAAACGACGTGCTCATGTTTTCAAAAACCCCCTCGCTGAACGATCCGGTCTGGTCAAACCTGTTATGGGCCTACCGCAATGAGAAAGCGTTCCGCGCACGTGTACGCGACGCGGCGCGGCGAAGCCTCGTCTTGAAGTTGGATCGATTGCGCCGAAGCGAAACGCCGACCTTTTTCCCCGATCCGAAAGATGTGGTAAAGCGGGTACCGGATGCTGAAGGCCGCGCCTTCTTTTTGGAACTCGCTTCCCGCAGCGTGACGCTTATCGGGGGTAAAGCCCTTCCGCTCCGCGCGGCGACCGGTGAAAAAATACTCATCGCCGGCCAATTCGAAGATTTCCTCAAAATCGGGAAAAAAGCCTACCCGGAAGCTAAAAGCTATCGATTCTCATACACACCCTTCGACCATCCCGTATGGGCGGAAAAAGAAGAGCTGCTGCGCTTGGCGCGCGATGCCGACCAGATCGTGATCTGCGTGTCCAATCCGGCGAGCCTGGAAATGCTCCAGGCGCTCAAGGACCTCGGCAAGAAAGTGTACGTCATTTCAGCGCTAACTCCCGTCTACTTGGACAGAGCGCCCTGGGTGGATGCCGCTCTGGCGGTGTACAGTTACGCCCCCGAGTCGTTCACCGCCGGTTTTTCGGCCCTTTCCGGCCGCATACCCGCGGAAGGCGTACTGCCCTTCCCCCTCCGCACGCCGCGATCCGGCCGGCAGCCGTAGGCTCTATAGATGCGGTGGAAACGAGTCAAACCGGACGACGAACGGACAATCCGTGATTTCCTGATGGCACGGGAAGCGCGCTGTACCGCGGCGGCGTCCCGCTTTAAAGAACTTGCCGCGTGCGGCTTGGGTTCGAAAGCCCCCGGCTCCGCGTGGGCGGGTTTCCGAATCGATGAGGAAGGAAAAGCGAAAGCATGTTCACTCGTCATCGCGATGAACTCCGGCGTTGTTTCGGTCGTATTCGATGACGCGGCGCATCCGGCAAACCGCCGGGCGCTGGCTCGCATCATCTCCAGGCGAAAAATCTCATCGTTCCAAGGACTAGCGGTGGACGTCGCCCTCGCCGAAAACGTCCGAGAAAGCTTGTTCACTCCATTCGCAAGATCCGTCGTCATTGATCCCGTCGAGTATTCGCTCATGG
>JBAYHM010000189.1:0-9174 GCA_041666155.1 Treponemataceae bacterium | reverse complement strand
TTTCCGCATCCCCAGCCTCAGCAATCTCCGCGGCAACCGTAGTTTCGGGCGCCGCCGCGATCGGCTTCGGAGCCGGAGCGACGGCTTGCGGTGAGGACTTCGGCACCGGCGACGCGCTTTTGACGCTTGCAGCAACCGGCGCTGCGCTTTTGACGCTTGCTGCAGCCGGCGTCGCCTTGGTTGCGATCGGGGCCTTTTCCGTCGTCTGCTGCGCGCCAACGAGACTTACCTCCGAGGACAGCGTAACGTCGGGGATGGAAACGCGTCGTTTGAAGTCTTCGGGCGATCTGGCGGACGATATATAATAAT
Source organism: Treponemataceae bacterium (assembly GCA_041666155.1). GTDB lineage: Bacteria > Spirochaetota > Spirochaetia > Treponematales > Breznakiellaceae > SZUA-426. The sequence goes on along the minus strand of JBAYHM010000189.1, from coordinate 8,865 downwards.
CAACCGTCGGAAAGAAGGTATCCTCGTAGAGTTTTTCAAAATCGGGAACGGTCCGCAGCACCGATCCCATATCCTTCAACGCGGCGAACACTTGGATTCCTCCGACGGTGTTCATCACGTTGTCTTCATTGAAAGTGACGGAAACGCAGTAGACCGGTTTCCCCGGTTCCGCGGCTTGCGTCATTTCAAGGATATCGTATTCGGATAATTTCCCGCCTTCGTCGGCTTTAAGAACCGGAACGACAGGTGCCGGCACTTGCGCGGCCGCGCTTTTTGCCTTTGGTTTCTTGCGGGAAGTACCGGCCGGCAGCAACGCGGCGAGCCGTTCTTCGACGGAAGACACGTCCTCGGCGTACACGCGGCCTTCCATACGTTCCGCCAACATCGCTTTTATGATGTCGATAGCGGCGAGCAGCACATCGATGACGGCTTCGTCTACGGTTACGGCGTCCGACCTGATCGCGTCTAGAACGTCTTCCACCAGATGCGTAAAACCCGCAAGCTCCGACATTTCCACGGTAGCCGCGCCGCCCTTGAGCGTATGCGCGGCTCGGAAGATCTCGTCCACCGCGTCTCTATTCCCGCTCTCATTTTCAAGAACAAGAATATTCTGCTCGAGGGTGTCAACCTGGGATTGCGCTTCGCTGAAGAAATCCTTGAGGAGTTCTTCGTTATTTGGATCTAAGTAGTCGCTCATTTCGATCCTAATGTTTATACACAAAACGCCTTCCGTCAAGGGATCGCATTCTCCCGCTCAAGCATTTTTCGTATAAACCGATAGGAATCGTAGGGAACCCTTTTGTATTCAGCGTTTCCTTATGCTAGAATTGATTGGAGGCATCAAGGATGATGAAAATCGGTAGCTGCGTAACGGGCGCCATAATGCTGCTTCTAACGGCTCTGCCCCTCTCGGCTGCCGAAATCTCCGTTCCTTCCTTGGAACTCGCCACAACGGGTTCGGTGGAGAACGGTTCGTTTGTTCTCGCCACTCGGGCCTCCGCGGAACTGTCCGTGGACGGCGGATATAAATTCGGCGGAACCCTCCGCTTCGCCTTCGCGGCGAATGACTTGGAAAAGGCTCTTTCCTATTTGACCAATCCCCTTACGACGATTTCTACTTCTGCTCCGACGGGGGCCGAGTACAATGAACTGGTAGATCGCATCAATAATTCGGCGTCCCTCTCATTCAGACTCGCGAAAGTACTTGTCAGGCAACCTTTCGGAATTCCGATCGACTTCGCGTATTTTGTGGGACAGGCCGATACCTTCTGTTCCGGCGACGACTTCCCCGCCCGCTTTGGTTCGGCGCCCATCGGCACCGCCTTCCGCGGGTACGCCTACTTTCCCGATGGGATCGACGGGGATCCGAACTTCCAATACAACGGTATCCACGCGGCGACCGGTACGGGCATCTCGGTGTCCTGGAACGCATGGGACCGTATAGTGCCGATCCTGTACGCATACCAAGATTCCGCCGCTCAATCGGGTTCGTCATCGGGTGAATATTCCGCGGACCTTCGCGTTTTGGCAAACGGCGAGCACGTCAAACTTGAGTTTTTCGCCGGACTCACCCAACCGCACGGTAGTTTCGGCCTGTACCGGGCCGGCGCGCTCGCCTATTTCTCTACGGGGATCGGGGCCGACTTCCTGGCACAAGTAGGCGTTCCCCGATGGGATCCCGCGGTAGGATTCGGCATCGACAATCTCTATTTTCTTTTTGAGCCGCGCGTCGATTTCGGCTTCACATCGATTATTATGACCCTATTCTACCACCCCGGTTGGTACCTCCAGCGGGAGACGAACGAAAGGGGCGTTTCGGACGTCAATCTCAAATTCCTTATTGGAGATTTACGAAAAACGTCAATTGAAGGTGGATTTGAAACGACTATTGGCATCCGAGGGGAAGCCCAGAACACGGACCAACCATTCCGGTTTTCCTTGGGGCCCTTCTTCGCGATGGTAACGGAAGGCGTACGATGGGACGTCAAGCTTAAAGTGAGTCCGATCGGCGTTACGGCTCCTCTGGAGATGTTTGCAATGTTTCTCGGCGTACGGACGGCTTTTTAATGAAGAAATTCAGCGCGATACTCATTATATCGATCCTCACGATCAACTCCGCGAGCGCGTTAGAGCTCTCGTCGTCGTTTGCCCTCGGAAACCTTTCCTTTGACAACACCGCCGCGTCTTCCATCGGAATGGCGGGCGACGCGTTCGCGGGAACCTGGACGTACGGCGGTTTTTTGAGCGCCGCCGAGAAAATCGGTGACAGTGTTTCCTTTTCGGCCGGTTTCGAACGGGATTCCATTCTACGAAACGTAGTGTTCACTCGCGTCGGCTTCGATGCCGGCTTTGCTAAATTGTCCGTCGGCCCCTTTTTCGGACCTTTCAACGCGGAAGGGTCGGTGCTTAGTTCCGGTATTTCGACGAACTTGCGCCTTGAAATGCCGGGTGTTATCTTCGGTTCTTTCCGGTCCGATTCCACGATCGGGGCGGGACTCGCCGCACCGGGCGACTACGTGCAGGAACGGAGCGAGGTTCTCATCGGCTTCTGGGTGCCCAGCATTATGATTTCAGCCCGACTTGCCTCGCAATCGTTTACCTACAAGAAAGCGTCCGATTTAACGACTGTCGACGAACGGACTCGCTATGAATTCGTGGCCGACACCTTCAAAAAGAACGTTCCCTACACCATTCGGCTCAATATCGGCTATGAAAACCTTAAACGTTCCTATGTCGGAGCTACTTCGGCGACGACTTACGTCGACGAGTTGGGCGCCGCGATCCTCGGATTGGAAACGTCGATGCAGTTTAGCGATGTCATCAGGGTATCGATTGGCGCCGAAGGCGCGCTGTACGCGTGGGGAATCGGTGACTTAGGCAGCCCGGCGACGAGCCTCCCCTTCTTCACGGCCCACGTAGGCCTTACGTTGGTATTTCCCGCCGGCGGAGACACGGCCGAAACGGAACGGAAATCCTCAGACGACCAAAAGCCCGCTTCCAAATAGAAGACCAGCGGTTCCGATCTTATTCGTACCTAAATATCTTCAAAAACGCCCTTATCGTAATTTTTCCTCACATGATCCCACGCGAACGCGCGGCCGTTCATCACGACCCAAACACCCTTGGGGAGCAGCCCCGCGGCCGCGACGGCGGCCCCGAGGTTGAAAAGGGCATCACTTGAAGAAACGGAAAACGGCACCATGGCGCCGGTCAGGATGATGGTTTTATCCAGTGCGGCAGGCCCGAGGACGCGCGCTGTCTCCACCATTCGGTCTGTACCGTGGGTAATGACGATGCGGTCCTCCGGGGCGCGTCTGCACGCGTCCAGAATTGAGCGGCGATTCTCATCGTCCATATCAAGGCTATCGACCAACTGATTTATCTCAAGGGCAACCGGTTCAGTGATACGCACCTGCTTGAGGATATCCGGCAGATGACTATCCTTGAAGGACAGAACACCCTTTAGTTCATCGTAACGCTTATCGAAAGTCCCGCCGGTAATGATGATGCGCAACGCCATAGCCGTATCCGCTCAGCTTTTCAGTTTTTTGAGACGGTCGCAGGCTTCGATAACGTCATCCCGATGGCCGAAAGCCGAAAAACGGATGAAACTTTCACCCGCGGGACCAAAACCGGAACCGGGAGTCGTAACGACGCGGCATTTATCCAGGATTTCCGCGAACACATCCCAACTGGCCCTCCCGGGGAAACGGGCCCAGATATAGGGGGCGTTATCGCCGCCGATACAAGTTATTCCGAGCTTTTCCAGGGCCGCGCGAATGAGCTTGGCGTTGCCGAGGTAGAAATCGGTTAACGAGCGCATTTCCTCAAGCCCTTCGCTCTCCAAGGATGCGAGACCGCCGTACTGCGCGATGTTCGACGCGCCGTTAAAGACGGTCGTACAGATGCGGTTCCAGTCGGCGATGATCGATGAGCCGTCCGAGTATTTGAGTTCCTTCGGTACAACGGTCCAGCCCAGGCGGACGCCGGTAAAACCGATGGGTTTAGAGAAAGAATTCACTTCAATCGAGCATTCGCGCGCGCCGTCGATTTCAAATATTGTCTTTGGAAGACTCGGATCGCGGATGTATTCTGCATAGGCCGCATCGTAGATGATGATCGAGCCTTTCTTGAAGGCCGCTTCCACTAACGCGGTAAGCTGAGCCTTGGTAGCGACGGCGCCGGTGGGGTTATTCGGCGAACAGAAGTACACCAGTCCGTTTTCGGGCAATTCCTTCAGGTCGGGGAAGTAGCCGTTGGCGGCGGTGCACGGCAGGTAACGAATACCCGCGTAACCCGCGTGGCCGCCCTTTTTCCCGTCGTTGTAGGAACCGGCCGCGCCGATGATGACCGATCCGTCGACATACACGGGGTAGGAAGGATCCTGTACGGCGACTTCGATATCGCGACCGAACAAAAGCTGAAGGCGACCTATATCGCACTTGGCGCCGTCTGATACGAACACTTCGTCCGCGGCTATTTTCCCATTATATAGCACCGCTGCGATGCGTTCACGGAGTGCGGTAAGGCCCTGTTCATCGCCGTAACCGGAATAACCGTCCTTGGTCGCCAGGCGCTTGGAATATTCCACTAGGCCGGCGTCAATGTGCGGCGTAAGCGGCTCGGTCGTATTGCCGATGCCGAGGCTTATCAGCTTGGCGTCGGGATGCGACGCCAAGTATTCCCTACGTCGACGAGCGATTTCAGGAAAAAGGTAACCGGCGCTCAGATTTGAAAAGCCTGTGTTGCGCTTGATCATGGAGTCTCCTTATCGATTCTTGCCCGAGAACGCGGCCAGCTCGTCGAAATCGAGCGTCGCGAAATAGTCGTCGACAGTCTCATCACGACGAATCCGCGTCACCAAGCCGTCGGGACGGAGCAGGAGTTCACCGCAGCGGAGCTTGCCGTTGTAGTTGAAACCCATAGCCCGGCCGTGGGCGCCCGCGTCGTGAATTACGACGAAGTCGCCGATATCGATCTTGGGCAACCGGCGTTGAACAGCGAATTTATCGTTGTTCTCGCAGAGGCTTCCGACAACGTCGTAGGTTTCGGTATGCGGCGCGTTTTCCTTACCGGGGATACTTACGTGGTGGTACGCGCCGTACATGCCGGGGCGCATGAGGTCGGCCATGCAGGAATCCAGCCCGATATAATCCCGGTAAATTTCTTTCTTGTGAATGGCGGAAGTCACCAGCCAGCCGAACGGCCCGGTCACAATGCGCGCCCATTCCATACGGAGCCCCAACGGATCAAGACCCGCCGGCACGATGATTTCGTCGTAGGCTTTTCGCATTCCGGCGGCGACGTATTCGATATCCAGCGCTTTTTGGTCGGGACGATACGGGATTCCCGCGCCTCCGCCGACGTTGACGAAATCGAGGCGGATCCCGAGCTTGGATTTCAATTCCACGGCGAGTTCAAAAAGGATTCGCGCGGTCTCGATATGGTAATCGCCCGAAAGCTCGTTGGAAGCGACCATGGCATGAAGACCGAAACGCTTGGCGCCCAGATCCCTCAATTTTGCGTAGCCTTCAAAAAGCTGAGAGCGGGTAAACCCGTATTTTGCCTCTTCCGGCTTCCCGATGATGGCATTGCCTTCTTTGAGCGGGCCGGGGTTGTATCGGCAGGAGATCAACTCGGGAATACCGCAAGCCTTATGCAGAAAATCGATATGGGTGATGTCGTCCAGGTTGATCACCGCGCCCATTTCCTTGGCGACCACGTATTCGCGCGCGGGGGTCTCGTTGGAAGTGAACATCATGGCATCGCCGACCATGCCCGCCTTTTGAGAAAGGACCAACTCGGGCAGGCTTGAGCAGTCGGCGCCGAAGCCCTCGTCGGCAAGAATTTTGAGGATAAAAGGGTTGGGTAGAGCCTTTACCGCAAAGTGTTCCTTAAATGAAGGGAACACGGAGAAAGCTTTAACGATCCGCTTCGCGTTCGCGCGGATGGCGGCTTCGTCGTAAATATAAAACGGGGTCGGGAAACGCTCGGCAAGTTGGGCGAGGCGCTCCTTGGTTAGGGGAAATTGCTTCGTGCTCATAACCATATCCTACAGATAACCCTTGGCCTTGAGAAGCTCCGCGTTCAGAATGCCGCCGCCGGCAGCGCCGCGCACGGTATTATGGGAAAGTCCCACGAAACGGAGATCGAAAAGTTTACAGGGACGGATGCGGCCGACGGTCACCGCCATTCCTTTATCGGAATCCCGATCCTTGCGCGGCTGCGGACGATCGTGTTCTTCCCGCACGATGATAGGGTGGATCGGCGCGAAAGGCAGACCCAGTTCCTGCGGGAGAGAACGGAACGCGGTCCATATCGCCTTGACTTCTTCAATCGAAGGCTTCTTGTCGCCGAACTCAAGACTCACGCAGGCAGTATGCCCGTCGGTGACTGGAACGCGATTACAATGAGCCGCCACGAGAGGCGCTGTCGCGTTCTTGATGATTCCTTCATCCAGGCGGCCGAGGATCTTCAGGGGCTCCATCTCGGACTTCTCTTCCTCACCCCCAATATACGGGATGATGTTATCGATCATATCCATACTCGGGACTCCCGGATAACCGGCTCCGGAAACTGCCTGCAATGTGGTCACGAACATGCGCCGGATTTCGTACCCCGCCTTCATGAGCGCATACACAGGGGTCATATAGCTCTGAAGGGAACAGTTCGGTTTGACGACTATGAAGCCTCTATCCCAACCGCGCCTCTTCCGTTGTGAGATTATGACATCGGCGTGGTGAGCGTTGATTTCAGGAATGAGCATCGGGACGTCCTCAGTCCAGCGATGCGCGGAGTCATTGGAAACGACGGGAATGCCCGCCGCGGCGTACGCCTCTTCCAAAATCCGGCTTTTGTCCTTGCCCATTTCAAGGGCCGAAAACACGAAAGCACAGTCTCCGCGGGCAGCCGCTTCTTTGGCCGCATCCACCTCGTTCGCGTCGTCGACGATCAGGGCCCCGACGTAGGGTGCATAAGGGGTGGAAAGATGCCATCGCCCGGCGACTGCTTCGGTGTAGGTCTTTCCGGCGCTTTGCGGGGAAGCGGCTACATACTTCACCTCAAACCAGGGATGATTGTTAAGAAGAGCGATATAATTTTGTCCAACCATGCCCGTTGCTCCGAGCACGCCAACCGGTATCTTCTGCATATGATTGCTCCTAGAAAAACAATAAAAAGAAAAAGAGGAATTGACCACAGATTTCACAGATGGGCACAGATAAGGCAAGAGATCATCTATCTGTGTTCATCTGTGGTTCAAAATTCTTCCCGGCTCTAGACCTTTATTCCGGCGGCGGCTAAGGAGGCGCGCACTTTCGCTTCACTGGCTTTCTCAAGCTCGCAGAGCGGGAGCCGCGCGGGACCAGCGGGCAGGCCCGCCCAAGCCATCGCTGCTTTTATCGGGATGGGGTTTGTCTCAACGAAGGCACCTTTGAAGAACGGGAGGAGTCCGTAATGGAGTTCCCGAGCCTTCATGTAGTCGCCCGCGAGGCAGGCGGCTGCCAAGTCCGCGACTCGGCGCGGAATAAGGTTGGACACCACCGAAACAACGCCGTCGCCGCCCATCGCGCACAACGGGAGCGTGAAGCCGTCGTCGCCCGATAACACCGAGAAAAAGCGGCCTTCAGCGGCACGCGCTTTCGCTACGTCGCGGATAATGTCGCCGATTTGGCCGATATCTCCGGACGATTCCTTCACTCCGATAACGCTAGGGATGCGAGACAGTCGCTCCATAGTCGCGACATCAATATTTTTACCGGTTCGGCCGGCAATGTTGTAAATGAGAATGGGCGTATCGATCGCGTCGGCTACCGCGGCGAAATGACGATAGATACCTTCGTTTGTCGGTTTGTTGTAGTACGGCGTGACGACCAGAACCGCGTCCGCGCCGAGTTCTTTCGCGCGTTTCGCGTTCTCTATAGTATGTTTTGTGGAGTTGGACCCGACGCCGACGATTATCGGCACTCGTTTTTTTGTCTCCTCCACGGAGATGACGATAAGGCGATCCTGTTCGTCCCGTTCAAGAGTCGGCGTTTCTCCGGTCGTGCCCAGCGGCACGAGTCCTGTTATACCGTTCTCGATCTGGAATGCGACGAGTTTGCGGAATCCGTCGTAATCGACGTCTCCGTTACTTGTCATCGGGGTGATGAGAGCCGTGAAAGCTCCCCGGAGTTTTAACATACAACGCTCCGAATGGAAAGAATATGACGAATCCAGGACAATTATTGCATATTTATACAATAATGACAACTACCCTACCAAGCCACCGCTTCTATATTCCTGCGGCAAAAAAAACCTGTCGGTAGGCGCAGCGCCGGTCGTCACCTAACACCGAAAAAAGCGTCGTGGAGCGACCGCACGGCATCAGGGGCCTGCGCATCGTCCACAATGAAACTGACGTTCACTTTGCTCGCGCCCTGGGAAATCATCTGGACGTGAACGCCGGTCTTGGAACAAACCCCGAACGTTTTTTCGAGTATCTCCGAGGAACGGCTGACTTCTCCGATGAGGGTGACTATCGCTTTGCCTTTTTTAATATCCACGCTGGCGATTTTTTCCAGGTCGCGTTTGAGCGCGGCCAAATCATGCGCGGCGTCAAGGGTGAGGGAGATGGAAACCTCGCTTGTGGCAACCATATCAACCGAGAGCTTATGAGCTTCAAACGAGGCGAACACGCGAGCGAGGAACCCGTACTGACCCAGCATACGCGTGGATACGATATCCACGACCGTCACGTTCTTTTTTGAGGTGATGGCGCGAACAGGACACACACCGCCTTCGAGCTTTGAAACGATACGAGTACCGACTGCCTTCGGGTTATAGGAATTCTTTACGCGGACCGTGGTGCCGCTCCTGATGCAGGGC
>JBAYHM010000188.1:0-9177 GCA_041666155.1 Treponemataceae bacterium | reverse complement strand
GTTCTGGAAAGCCTTCAGCACCGGAAAGGCGCCCGAACTCGGCGGCATTCCGCACGATTTGTACGCGATGACGACGCTCGGCGTCCACGAATACGTGCTGGGTGTCTTGGAAATGCACGGATTGCGTGAAGAGAACATCACCAAGATTCAGACCGGCGGGCCTGACGGAGATCTCGGCAGTAATGAAATTCTCGTTTCAAAGGATAAAACCATCGCCGTCGTCGACGGCAGCGGCGTGCTCTATGATGGGGAAGGACTGAACCGGAAAGAACTTATCCGTTTAGCTGAAAAAAGGGTGACGGTAAAAGAGTTCGATAAGAAGTTGCTTTCTAAAACGGGCTTCTTCGTTTCCGTAATCGACAAAGACGTCAAATTGCCGAACGGCGAGCTTATCGCCAACGGCGAGGAATTCCGGAACGGTTTTCACCTGACCGATTACGCTACGGCCGATCTTTTCGTTCCCTGCGGCGGAAGACCCGGCGCCGTGAATATAGGCAACTGGCAGCGACTGATGGACGACAAAGGAAAACCCAAGTTCCGCTTCATCGTGGAGGGCGCAAATCTCTTTATCACCGAAGAAGCTCGGCTCAGACTAGAGGAACGCGGCGTTGTGGTGATGAAGGACGCTTCCACGAACAAGGGTGGAGTTACGTCCTCATCCTTTGAGGTTCTTGCCTCTCTCTCAATGAAGGACGAGGAATACGACAAGCATCTTCGCGTTAGCGAGGATGTCATTCCGCCGTTCCGTAAGGCCTACGTTGAAGGGATCATCGGCAAGATCAAGGCCAATGCCCGCTCGGAATTCAAGCTCTTGTGGAAAGAACGGACGGAGCGGAAGCTCCCCCTGGCTACCCTCTCAAACGCGGTCAGCGAGAAAATTAACCGTATCGCCGATGCCGTCCGGGAGTCTCCGCTTTCAGACGATCCGGTTCTCCGCAGCCGTATCCTCACCGACTATGCTCCCGAACAGCTGCGCGATCTGCTCGGTATCCAGACGATTATCGATCGGACCCCGCCGGCCTACCTCAAAGCGATTCTCGCGGCGAAGATGGCCACCGACTTTGTATACGGTCGGGGTCTCATGGCGAGTGAGGTCGATTTCGCCGATTACGTAGCCGGTTTGAAAAAGGAGTAGGCGATGAACACGATCGCGCTTGAACTCAATAAGTCCCTTGAGGGAACCGTCGTCGACAGTCTTCTCTCGGAACTTGGCCGCAGGATGTATTTTCCGAAGGGGATCATCTCCCAATCGGCGGAGGCGAAAAAACTCGCGAACCGCATAGACGCGACTATCGGTATCGCTACGGAAAAGGGGGAACCGCTCTTTCTTGACTCCATACGCGAAGCGTTGCCCGGCCTGTCGGCGAAAGAGGCTTTCCCTTACGCGCCGACGGCGGGAATTCCGCTCTTACGCGAGGAATGGAAAAAAGAAATCCTGAAAAAGAACCCATCGCTGGTGAATAAATCCTTCAGCCTTCCGGTCGTGGTTACAGGTTTGACTCACGCGATTTCCATTATTCTCGATCTGTTCGCGAATCAGGGCGATACCGTCATCGTTCCCGATTTTTTCTGGGACAACTATCAGCTTATCGCCGCTGATAGGCTGCAGGTGAATCTGTCCGAATTCCCATTCTTCAACACTGAAGGGCGACTCAACCTTGAAGGCCTTTCCTCCTCGCTCCGCTCCTGCCGCGGCGGGAAGGCCATTCTTATGCTGAACTTCCCGAACAATCCAACGGGCTATACACTTTCCAATGATGAGGCCGTCCGAATGATTGCCCTGATTCGCGGTGAGGCGGAACATAATACCAAAATCGCCGTTGTCTGCGACGACGCGTATTTTGGCCTTTTTTTTGAGGAAGGGCTGCGGACGGAGAGTCTGTTCTCCGATCTGGTGGATCTGCATCCGAACATTCTTGCGGTCAAGGCGGACGCGGCGACGAAGGAAGAGCTCGTGTGGGGCTTCCGCGTCGGCTTCGTATCCTACGGCGCCCAAGGCCTTGAACAGCGCCATTACGAAGCGCTCATACAGAAAACCATGGGCTTGATACGTTCTTCAATCTCCTGTTCCGGAACGCCTACTCAATACCTTGTACTCAAAGGTTTGACCGACGCCCGACATGAGTCGAATAAGAACGCGACGTTTATTACCGTAAAAAACCGCTATCTTCGGGTGAAGGAACTCGTCCTCCGAATGAAAGGCCCGCTCAAGAGCTTCCCGTTCAATTCCGGCTACTTCATGACGTTCCGTGTGCCGGGGAACCGGGCCGAAGAACTCCGACTGGCGCTTCTCCAAAAAGGTATCGGAACCATAGCGATCAGGCCGGACTGTTTGCGCCTTGCGTATTCCAGCGTTGATATCGATAAACTGGACGAGCTATTCTCCTGCGTCGACGACGAAGCGATGACACTGTTTTGTTAGTGCTCAATATCAATAAACCCTATTCAATTGCTATACATACCTCCGACAGGTTATAAATAGACAAGTACAGGGTGAGGAGGCGGTATGCTGCGGATTATTGTCAACGGTTATTTCGGCCGAATGGGTCAAGTTATTGCCAATACGATACGGGCGCAAGCTGATTTGAAATTGGTGGCCGGAATCGACGTCAAATCGGCGGATTCGGTCGATTGCCCGGTTTTCCCCTCTCTGGAGGCCTGTACGGTTGACGCGGATGTGGTAATCGACTTTTCGCATCCGGATTCGCTTTTTACCTTATTGCCCCAAGCCGCCGCAAAAAAACTGGCGGTGGTCATCGCGACGACCGGACTCGGTGAAAAACAGCAGGAATTGATCCGTTCGTACGCAAAAGACGTCCCGATATTCTATTCCGCCAATATGTCGCTGGGTATCAATCTGGTAAAAGATCTGATCAAGAAGGCCGCCTCGGTGCTCGGCAGAGGCTATGATATTGAGATCGTGGAAATGCATCATCGCCTGAAGAAGGACGCCCCGAGCGGAACGGCGCTGTTGCTTCTCAACGGTCTGAACGAGGTTATTGAACCGCAACTTGAACCGATCTACGGCCGTGATTCCAAAGACCGTCTTCGGACGCAAAACGAGGTCGGAATCCACTCGCTGCGGGGCGGTACAATCGTCGGGGATCATCATGTTGTTTTCGCCGGTACGGATGAAGTCGTCAAAGTGAGTCATGTAGCGTATTCCCGCCAGATTTTCGCGTCGGGCGCCCTCAAGGCCGCGCGCTACCTTTTCAACAAGACACCCGGTATCTACACCATGGATAAGATGATCAACGAGAACAACATCGTCACCAACCTGTACGCGGCGGATGACGAGGTATTGATGATCATCGGTAATATTCCTTTCAAGATGTCGGTCATAACCAGCCTCTACGGCGCGTTGTCCAAGGAAGAAATCAACATCGATATGATCAGCCAGACCCAACAATCGGACGAGGTATCGACTGTTTCCTTCTCTCTTTTCATGAAAGACTTAACAAAAGCGGTAACGGTCATAGGAGATTTTATACGTCTGTATCCGACCGTTTCTTATCAAATCGATTCGGATATCTCAAAAATAACCGTGGAAGGCCCCGGTATGGAGCAGCAATCGGGTGTCACGTATAAAGTTTTTTCTTGTCTGGAAAAGCAGGGCATCGCGGTTAAAGTGGTTACCACCTCGGAGACGAAAATATCAACGATCATCAAGCGCCGGGACAAGGAAAAAGCCATCACCCTTTTGAAGGATGCTTTTGGTATTTGACTTTTTAGGGAAGCGCCCGTACACTTAGTCCATAAACTAACCCCTATAGGGAGGACTCATGGCTAAGGTAGAACTCAAAGGTATTTCCAAAGTCTACGACGGCAACGTACGCGCCGTAGATAATGCGAACATCACGGTCAACGACAAAGAATTCGTGGTGTTCGTCGGTCCCTCCGGTTGCGGAAAGTCAACGACTCTCCGTATGATCGCTGGTTTGGAGGACATCACCGAGGGTGAACTCCTGATCGATGGCGAATCCATGAACGATGTGCCGCCGAAAGACCGCAACATCGCGATGGTATTCCAGAATTACGCCCTGTATCCGCACATGTCCGTGTACGAAAACATGGCGTTTGGTCTCCGCATCAAGAAAGTTGAGAAGTCCGAGATTGACCGCCGCGTGCATGAGGCCGCCCGCATCCTGGACATTGAAAAGCTTCTTGACCGCAAGCCGAAGGCTCTTTCCGGCGGTCAGCGCCAGCGTGTAGCCGTTGGACGCGCCATCGTGCGCAATCCGAAGGTCTTCCTTTTCGACGAACCGCTGTCCAACTTGGATGCGAAGCTCCGCGTGCAGATGCGCGCTGAACTCTCCGACCTGCACCTGCGCCTGAATGCCACCATGATCTACGTTACGCATGATCAGGTTGAAGCAATGACCATGGCGAGCAAGATCGTCGTCATGAAGGACGGCAAGGTTCAGCAGATCGGTTCCCCCTTGTATCTGTACAACCACCCGATCAACAAATTTGTCGCGGGCTTCATCGGCTCTCCGCCCATGAACTTCCTGACCGTTAAGGTTTCCGAGAAGAACGGCGCCATCGTCCTGGATGAAGGTTCGTTTGAGGTTCAACCTTCCGACCTACACGCCAAGTACTTGAAGAATTATGTCGGGAAAGAGATCTATTTCGGTATCCGTCCGGAAGATCTTATTTTCACGGAAGCCGCGCCGGTCGCCAACGACATGCCGTTGAAAGTAACCGTGGTCGAACCGCTCGGCGCCGACATTCACCTTTGGTTGAGCACAAAAACCCAGCCTTTGGTCGCGCGCACCGAGCCGCACCACATGTTCAAGATCGGTGATTCGGCCCATTTTACGCCGAAAATGGAAAAGGCCCGCTATTTCGATAGGGAAACCGAACTTTCCATACTTGCCGAACTGGATACCGCCGCGCAATCGTAAGTTTCCGTATGTTCGCTTAATCCGGGGCGCATCTTGATGCATTACGCATCGGATAGCGCCCCGTTTTCATTTTCGTGCCGTTACTTTGTATTGCTACCTTCACGCGCGGCACCTATACTTGCTTTATGAATGAAAGTAGCGTGGTTTCCACCGGCGAATTGCGGATTCGTATTCGTACTCTGATTTCAGAGTCGGAACGACTCTTTCTGAAATTTGCCGATACATTTCCCATGTTTGTCAAGGAAATGAAAGCCAGCCTCGAGTATTCGGCTCTTACGCTTTCAAACATCGGTTCGGGTTCCGGTTTGGATGATTCATTGCGGAAGCTTTTCGAGTCAACGCGAATCACCATTGCCGACGCGTCCACTCAGTTTCAGGAAATGAACAAGCGCGACCATGCGTTCCTCGCGTCTCTCAATAGTGGAATCGCTACCTTGGGGGACCTCGATACCATCATTGCGCGGATAAAAGACGATTCGGTTGAGATGGAACTGATTTCCTTAAACGCCATGACCGTGGCGCTGAAATCGGGGTCCGCCGGTAAGGCGTTTTCCGTCATCACCGAAGAACTGAAACGGCTTTCCATGAAAACAATCCAGCTCACCGACTTGCTCACCGGTAACGGGAAAACCTTGCTTTCCACTTTCCGTCGCTACCGCGAAGAAGTGGAACGCATGGAAAAGCAACAGGCCGATTTGTTCGAAGGGCTTGATACCCGTTTGCGCGGTTCGTTTTCCTCCTTGGAGACTTCAGTCCGGGAGATAAGCAGCCAAATGTCCGCTCTTGTTTCTCGTTCCGGCAATATCGAACCGCCCGTACGGGCAATTATGGAAACGGTTCAACTACAGGACATTGTTCGCCAATCTCTGGATCATGTAATCATGGCCCTAGACGAAATTGACGCTATTTCTTCGGATGGAGTAGATGATTTTATTTTCGCGTCTCGACTCGCGGAACTATCGTGCGCGATGGTGCGTGATGTTCGCGAAAGCATAGCCAAGGCCGCGTCGACTTTTAAAACCAAGGCGTTGATCATTTCGGATATCGTTGAGGATGGAGAGCAACGCCGACGCGCTCTTCTGGAAGAAACATTTGGTTCTAACGATTCCGGTTCGGCCGCCGCATCTTTCAAGAACGCGTCGGAAACGCTCCGTTCCATTTCCAGCCAAGTAGAAATCTATTTAAAAACAAAAGATTCGCTGGCCTCTAACGGTGGATTATTGACCAGCGCCGTGGAGTCTCTTGATGCCGGTTTTCGCGAGTTCGGGAAGATCCTCAATCGATTCAAAAACATCGATGTCGCTTCTCGAATTGAAGTAGCCAAACAGCAATCGCTTCAATCGATGAGCGATACCGTTGTTGAAATGTCCGGCTTAACCGATCGTATCGGCCACGACGTTTCCGAGGCTATGCTGGCGACTCGCGGTTTCATTCTGGAGACAAAGTCCGCGATTCAGACGTATACGGAAGTGTCAGGTGATGAGGCTGCGTTAATCGCCCAATCACAAATGGGCCTGAGTTCTTCCCACGATGGATTGGCTCGGATAAATGATTCATTAAAAGACGGCGCTCAGAATTTCTCGTTATTCACGAAGGACTTCATCGCGCTCCTTGCGGCGTCGTCAAAAGATTCCGCTTCTTTCGATCGATTGATTGAGGAATTAGACGTAGCCGTGGAAAAGTTGACGGCCTTCTGGAAAGCGACCGACGCGGAATTGGACCGGAAGGGAGTGGATCGATCGATTGAGGGCATGCATTCTCCTCGATTCAAAGAAGTCATCGAACGTTTCACCATTTATGCGCATAAGCAGGCGGCCGCCGATATCGGTGGTTTCCTTGTAGAATCGGGCAGCGAACTGGGGGAGGTCACGCTCTTCTAGCACGTTATGTGCGGAAAGGAGAGCGCTACACGTCACCGCGAGAAGGAGCATCCAATGTTTGCCCACAAACTCTCGCAATTTTCTCAGCCGATTACGATTATCCACCCCGGTGAATTTCTGGCAAGCTCCGACGACATAATCATCTCCACAGTGCTTGGTTCCTGCGTATCGGTGGCGTTACGGGATGCCAAAGAAGGTATCGGCGGGCTCAATCACTTCATGCTTCCCGGCTATTTCGACGATAGATCTCATTTTGAATCCCAAAGCGCCAAATACGGAATGTACGCGATGGAGCTGCTCATCAACGATTTGCTGGATCTCGGCTGCCGGAAAGATCGGCTGCGAGCGAAAGTGTTCGGAGGAGGATCCGTGTTGGGCCGCGGAGCCGAACGGTCGAACAAAGTGCCGAAAAGCAATATCGATTTTGCTTTTGATTATCTTAAGACCGAAGGTATTCCTGTTGAATGTTCGGATACCGGCGGAAACGCCGCGCGGAAAATTTTGTTTTTTGTACGGGACGGCAAAGTTCTCCTGAAACGAATTACCGGAACTTTCATCAGGGCTGTCGATATTGAAGAGCGCGACTATCTGGATCGCATCAAAAAACGTCAAGCCGCCGCCGGGGACGTCACGCTTTTTTAAGCAAGGACGAAGGCCGCTTCAAGCTCCGGGATTTTTACCGCGGAAAGCGCCACCTTTACGGTGTCGTTCAAAGCCGCTTCCGTTTTCAGCGCGATTGTAGTTTCCATCGCGAGCGCGGGAATAAGTACGGTTGATCGGTTCCCTTTCCTATCAACGACGACGGCATCCCACAGAGTATCTTTCTGCCGTGAAAGCAGTACCATCGTCCAGTGCTGGCGCGAGGCGCGCTCGGCTTGCACCGCGGCTTGGGCCGCCGCTTCTCCCGCGGCTATCCGAGCGAGCACTTCATCGGACGTTTGTGGTGTTTTTCCATCCAAGAACGCGCGAATTTGCTGGTGCGCGACAAGGTCCGTGTAACGCCTAAGAGGGCTGGTGACCTGGGTGTATTCGCTGAGGCCGAGTCCCGCGTGGGCTCCCGGCACGGACGAAAGCCGGCGCGGCCGCATGCAGCGGCGCAGTTGATACGACCCGGCCAAGCCCGGAAGCCTCTCGGCGGGGAGATCGCCGAGTTCCTGGGCGACGAAGGGGAAGGGTAGCCTGTTGCGGATGGCCCAGCGAGCCGCGCCGTTCCCCGCGATAAGCATGAACTCCCGGACCATGTCGGCGGCGCGGTAGGATGTGATCACGTCGATGGAAATCTCCCCGTCCTTAACATGGAGGTGCGTTTCCGGGAGCTCAATGACCACAGCTCCCGCCGAGAGGCGCCGTGCGTAGAGTTTGTCGGCCAACGCGAATAACGGCGCCAGTTCCTTTTCGGCCGCCCTCGCGTCGGCTTCTCCGTACGTCAAACGATCGACACTGATAAGCGTCTTGTGTATTTCGACGTCCTTTATCGACGCGTCGTCATTCAGAACGATTTTGAACGAGAGGGCGGGGGACGATGAGGACAGGCCGAGCGCGTAGAGCGGAAGCGATTCTTCGGCAAGCATGCGGAAACTGCCTTCCGGCAGGTACAGCGTTTCGCCCAGGCCTCTGGCTTCCACGTCGCAGGCGTCGTCCGCTTTGATAGAAGCGGCCGGATCCGCGACGTGTACCCACAGCGTGTCGCCGTCCAAGGAGACCGCGTCGTCGGGGTCGGCGCTCCAGGCGTTGTCGATCGCATAGGACTTCAGCGCGCGCAGGTCGAGCCGTTCCTCTTCGGGCGGAGGGGGAATGATTTCTTTCGCGGAGATAAGATTTTTCCCGAAGCGAGAGGGGTGGGGATTGAAGTCGATCGGCCAATAGCCTACCGAAAGGAGCATCTTATGGGCTTCCACGGGTGTTTCCGCTTTTCCCGCGTCTTTCATCGTTTTGCTTTTTTCGGTTTTTCCGAGCGCGAGCGCTTCAATGTCCTGTAAACGTCTGCCGTCTTCGGGGAGTTTTACCGTGCCTGAAGCCAGTCGGGACAAGAACGCTTCGCGTTCGGCGCCGTCTCGGGCTTTTTCGTTGCGCTTGGCTTCTTCGGTTTCAATCTCCGACGCTTTTTTTGCGCTCACCGCGTCGGGCGTGCCTGAGAAACGAAGTCCGTCCTTCACCAGGAGCCACGCGGCCCAAGCGGTCTCCGGCGTGAATGTGCCGAAGGCCAATTCCGCCAGTTCCGAAAGCGGGACTGTCGAGCCTTCCAAGAGTTCCCACGCGCCTAAAACATCCCCGGCGGGGGCGGCCTTTTCGATCGCTTCCACTTTTGCGCACGGGCCGGAATGCAGCAGGTCCACATCCTTGTCTCTTACTTTTACGGTCTCTCCGCCTGAGAGCGCGATGGTCAATTTTTC
>JBAYHM010000187.1:0-9191 GCA_041666155.1 Treponemataceae bacterium | reverse complement strand
CAGGCCGATGCCCTTCAACAGGTCCTTTACGTATTCGCCGATCGCGGGGGAAGCGGTCAGCCCGGGGGACTGGATTCCCGCGACCTGGACAAGGGCCGGCACCTTGCGTGAGGGCTCGATGTAGAAATCCTCCTCCAGGCAGGGCCTGATCCCCGCGAAACTCGTGATGATGTCGTTACTGCTTAGGGAGGGAATCATCTTCCGACCCGAGTCCAATATCTGCTCCAGACGTTCCGCGCTGGTGGAAAGGTCGGTCTTGTCGTCCGAGGCGTCGGCCGTCGGGCCGACGAGGACAGTGCCTTCCACAGTGGGAATTACGAGCATGCCCTTTGATACGGAACTCGGTACCGGGAAGACTACGCGCTCGGGCCGGGCCTTCGTGAGTCGGTCCAGCAGGTAATACTCGCCTTTGCGGGCTTTGATTTCGAATTCTTCAGCGCCGAAGAGGCGGGACACTTCGTCGGCGAACAGGCCCGCGGCGTTCACCGCGTAACGCGCGCGCGCCGTCCGTCCATCCGCGCTCTTGAGCTTCCAGCGCATCGCGGAGTTGTCCCAATCGGCGGAGGACAGCTTGAAGTCGGTGAAGAAGGAGACGCCGTTGCGCATCGCCGATTCCACTAGTGCGAAGACGAAACGGTACGGTTCCACGATGCCGCCGCCGGGGGCGTACAAACCGCCCACCGTGTCGGGGGATAGTTTGGGTTCCAGCTCCAGGATACGCTCGCGCGAACACATTTCTATGCCGATGACTCCGTTCTCCACGCCCTGCAGGTACAGCTGTTCCACGGCTTTCATCTCGTCCTCGTGGAGGGCCGCGACGAGGATGCCGCAGCGCCGGAAGGGGAAGTCGAGTTCCCGTTTCAGGCGATCGAACATGAGGGCGCCCTGGATTTCCAAACGCGCCTTCAGGTGTTTGCGATTATGGTGAAAGCCGCCGTGCACGATGCCGGAGTTCGCCTTTGACGTGCCGAAGGAGACGTCGGTCTCCTTTTCAAATACGGCGACTCGCAATTTGTACGCGGAGAGCCGACGGGCGATGTTGGCGCCCGACACGCCGCAGCCTACGACGGCGACGTCGAAATCCGCGGCGGTTCCGTTCAGGGCCGGATTCAGTTTTTCTATGAAAGAAGCTGTCGTCATTCCGTTTTCCGGCTAATGGGAGAAACCGACTTACTCCGGATTTTGAGTATCCTTTCGATCGCCTCGGCAAAACCGTCGCCGCCCTCGGCCTCGGTGACGAAGGCCGGCAGCCGCTTGATGAGGCTGAGGTATTTCTTCACGTTGGCGACCCCGCAGGCCAGAGGAAAGTGGGCGAACATAGGTTCGTCGTTGGGGGAGTCTCCTAAAAAGAGCACCTGGCGGCGGTCGGTTTCGTCGTCATAACCGAAACGTTCACGCAGGAACATGGTAGCGGTATGGAGCTTGTCGTAGTCGCCCATCCAGGCGTTCACATGGATGGAGCTGATCTTTGCTTTCACGCCTTCCTCGTCGCAGATCCGTTTGATCGCGATGCCGGCTTCCAGCGGGAGAACAGGGTCCTCCTCGGCGAAGTCGATCGCGATGTCGAAGCGGCGATAACGCTGGTCCTTGGCGACGCGGCAGCCGGGAACCTCGGCCAGAGCGCGATTCCTCACGCGGGCGAGGGGCGGAGCGTCGTTCGGTACGGCGCCGGGATGCAGGATCTCGCGGAGTCGCTGCCCTTCAGCCTCCCAAAGAGCGAAAGCCCCGTTCTCGCCGACGACTCCGTCGACCGGCCACTGTCGGGCGATGAGGTCGCACCAGCCCGCGGGCCTTCCGGTGATGGGCACGACCTTGAGTCCGGCCTTGTGGAGCCGCCAGAGCGCCGCGTAGGGAGCGGCGAGGAGCTTGCCGCCTGTGGTGAGGGTGTCGTCGATGTCCATGAGGACGTAGCGGATGCCCTGCGCCTCTATAGCGCTGATCGAAGCTATTTCACGCATCGCGATGTCCTTCCTCCGCCCCCGCGAGAAGGACTCTGATACCGATTTTTCGGAACTCCTCCGCGAGGCGTTCGTCGATACGGTCGTCGGTCACGATGGTTGTCACCGCCTTGATCGGGACCGTCAAGAAATTAGCGACCTTGCCCGCCTTGCTGGAATCAGCCACGAGGATGACCTCACCGTGGGTCATCTTGATCATGAGGCGGTTGATGTAAGACTCGGCTTGAGTCGGATTGGTGAGTCCGTGCCGGATCGAGAAGCCGTCCACTCCGATCACCGCCTTGTTGGCGAAGACCTGTCGAACGACGTGTTGGGCAGTCTCGCCCACGAGGGTGAGAGACTCCCTGCGCAACTCTCCCCCGGTGATCAGGACATCGATCTTGTCTGAACGGACGTGCAGGGGCGCGAGGGGATTGTTAGTGATGACCTTCACGCGCGCGTCCAGTTGTTCCAGAAACTGGATGGTCGTGGAACCCGAGTTGACGAAGACCGTATCGCCATCCTCGATCAGGGTGGTGGCGAGGCGGCCTATAGCTTGTTTCTCGGCAAGGTGGAGGGCGCTCTTTTGAACGTACAGCGGTTCCAAACCCACGCGAGCGTTAATGATGGCACCGCCGTGTATCCTTTCCACGAGGCCCTTGCGTTCCAATACCTCAAGATCGCGACGAATCGTCATCTCCGTCACACCGAGGCTTTCCGCTAGGTCGGCGACTTTTACAATGCCGTTGCGGCGCGCTAGTTCGTAGATCTCGGCGTGACGCTTTGCGGGAAGTTGGCCGTGTGCGGCGTCGCTTGGTGATTGCATTTTTTCTCCTTACCGAGCGTAATGCGAGAAGTAAGACCCGGAGAAGACGCCCTCGACGCCGTGGTCAAGGACGCCGAGTTCGGAAGCCAAATCAAGGAAAGTATATCGGGACCGGATCATTGAAGCCAGCAGCACCGCGCGTCGGCAAGCTTGTTCCGAAAGTCCGATCTCCTCGGGTTCCACGGGGCAGCCTGCCCTGTAAAGTCGGTCCCTGATCTCCGCATACGGAGGGAGCTGCGCCCTGATCCCGGCGCGCATGCGTCCCCATTTTTCCCGGGCTTTCTCCGCACGGGAGGCCATGAGCTCCGGTTTGGGAGTCTTGGCGCGGATCACGGCTTCTGCCTTCTTTTGGAAGGGATCGCCCGCAAGCTCGGTCGCACAGAAGGCGAGCCGCGATTCCAGTAAACTCTTCTCCGGTGCGAATGCGCGAGCGGCGAGGGCCCGATCCGCGCTAGTCCCGACGGAGAATAGTTCCTCAAAAAGAGCCGCGGTGACGAGGGTGCCGATCGCGACCTTGAAGCCGTGAGACACAAACTTACCGTTCTTTTCAAGGTGGGACATCTCCCAAGTGTGCGAAAGGAGATGTTCGGTGCCGGAAGCGGGCCGCGAGTCGCGGTAGCGCTGCATCGCGAGTCCCGTCATGACGAGACTGCGGTAGAGCAAACCGATCGCGGTACGATCGCGCGATCGTACCGCGTCGGCCTGTCCGAGGATGCTCCTGGCCGCCGGTTGAACCATGTTCCAGACTTCCCGATCAATTTCCTCGGCGCCCATCGCGTCGGCGAGAATCCAGTCCGCGCCTCCCGTGAGCTTGGCCACGAGGTCTCCATAGCCCGCGGCAATAAGTTCGTAGGGTGCGGAGACGATAACGTCCTCGTCCGCCAGGACGCAGAGGGGCGCCGGGCATTCAAGCGTGACCTTGAAACCGTTGACCGTGATGGCGGCGCCGAAAGCGGTGAAGCCGTCTACCGAGGGTGCTGTGGGTACGCACACGTAGCGTCGGCCGAGCTCGAATGATGCCCGTTTGACGACATCGTTGATGGTGCCGGCGCCGACCGCGATAGGCACGGCCCCGCTTTGGGAGAGAACGGCGCGGATCTCCGCTACCAAAGCGTCGGAGGCGTAGGGCTCAGGCGAAGCGGGGAGGAGGAAGATGGTAGTGGAAGGCTCGGAGCTAAGGAACTCTTCCATATATTTTGAGAGGGAATTCCATATACGTTCATCGCTGATCACGATGTACGGTCCCTTCCCGAAATGCCGGGAGCACAACTCCGGCATCCGGGCAAGAACTCCCCGGCCATATTCATTGACGAGGGTGTCGTGGATCGTTTCGTTGGAATTGTTCATATTTGGCATCCTTGTAGTTCGAAACGTATTATATGTTCGGTTTTATTTCAATGTCAACTTTTTAAAGGACCAACCGAACAAAATAAATCATATTATTGTTCTTTTTTGTTTGACAAAGCGCAAAGCAATGCTATTC
The DNA here is from genome assembly GCA_041666155.1 of Treponemataceae bacterium. GTDB lineage: Bacteria > Spirochaetota > Spirochaetia > Treponematales > Breznakiellaceae > SZUA-426. The sequence continues at coordinate 4,945 of JBAYHM010000187.1, read as the reverse complement.
TGTAGTTGCTTCACAGGTCATGTAATGGCCTGTCGATATATGAGGAGGTATTCATGCGTAAATTTTTCGTCGCCTGCGCCTTTGCCACGCTAGCGTCGGTCTCGACTCTCTTAGCCCAGACGCCGATCAAAATACCTTTTTGGTATTCAGTCGGCGGTGCCGTCAAGCAGACGATCGAGACGAGGATCAAGGAGTATAACTCTTCGCAATCCAAGTACCAGATCGAGGGGGTCTTTGCGGGCAGTTACGAGGAATCCGTTCAGAAGGTCATCGCCGCGGTCGTCGCCGGCGACGCGCCGGTCCTCATTCACCAAGCGCATGTCTATGCTCCGCAGTTAGTCGATGCCGGAGCCTTCGAGGCGCTCGATGCGTACATCGCCAAGGACAAGACCTTTCAGCGCGACCAGTTCATCGAGTCCCTCTTCCAGGCGAACGTCTATAAGGGCAAGACCTGGGGTATCGCCTTCAACTGCTCGACCCCGATCATGTTCTACAACAAGGATATGTTCCGGAAGGCCGGTCTTGATCCCGAAAAATTCCCCGACACCTGGCAGGGCGTCTACGAGGCAAGCAAGAAGATAGCCAAGCTCGGCCCGGACACCTACGGCCTAACTCTCGACTATGGATCGGGATGGATCCTCGAAGCTCTCGTCTGGCAGTTCGGCGCGGAATGGCTGGCCAAGGACAACTCCAAGGTCCTCTGGACCGAACCTGCCCACATCGAAGCCGTCAAGTTCTTCAAACGAATGATCGACGAAAAGGTTGCCGTCTATAAGGGAGCGGACGCGGCTCTGTTGAGTCAGAAGGCCGCGATCGCGATGAACTCCACCGTCAATCTCTCCAAATGGGGCAAGTCGGCTACCTTCAACCTGGGGACGGCGCCCTTCCCCTCCGCGACGAAGAAATCGGTTCCCGTCGGCGGGGGTAGCCTCTACATGTTCAAACGGAATCCTCAGAAAGTGAAGGATGGGGCTTGGGACTTCATAAAGTTCATGACAACCAAGGAAAACCAATCGAAATGGGCGGAAGCTACGGGCTACTTCACCGCGCGCAAGGATTCAAAGCTTGATCTCGACAAGGGTCTTCTCCTAAAGGATAAAAGGTACAACACTACGTATCTCCAGCTCGGTTACATCCGTCCTGAGAACGAAACCTGGTATCCTCAGTTCCTCAATATCCGGACCATCTACAACGAAGCTTGGGACAAGATCATGCTCCAGAACAGCGATGTGAAGGCCACTCTTGAGGAGGCCTCCGCCAAGGCTTCAGCAGTGATCAAGGAGAACAGCTAGATTTACAGGAAGGCCTGCCCGGGAGCATCCTTTTTTCCCGGGCGGGTTCACTCGTCATTCTTCAGCGCTATGCGTTCCGGAGCCAAGCATGAGTCCACTATCGAAGAAGCGACTAAAGCGCGGCGCCTTCATCGGGCTTTCCCTCGCCCCATCGCTCGTTATCATTTTAGCTTTTTATTATTTCTCGATTTTCTACTGTTTCGGTGTTTCATTTTTCAAGTGGAACATGTTAGGAGCGCCTAAATTCATCGGCCTCAATAATTATGTCTTGATGTTTACCAATCCGGATTTCTGGAATTCGGTGAAGGTCTCCTTCGTCTACGCTTTCTGGGCAGTACCCTTCTGCATCGTCCTCGGCCTGCTTGCCGGGCTCCTCCTTAAGAACGCGACCTTCGGGAAATCCTTTTTCCGGGTGATGCTCTTTCTCCCCGTCGTTATATCAATGGTTGTGGCTGCTCTCATTTGGAAGTGGATTCTCAACGCCCAGGCGGGCATCCTGAACTATATCCTGATAAGCGTCAGTTTCGCGAAGCTTGGGGACATGCCCCACTGGATGCGTTGGGTCAACGATCCTCTCGGCGGCTCGATGGCCGCCATCCTTTTCGTGGGCATCTGGAAACGCGTAGGCTACAACGCCGTGATCTTCTTGGCCGGGCTTGAGAACATACCTCTTGAATATTATGAGGCGGCGACCCTGGACGGAGCGAACCCTTGGCAGAAGTTTTGGGGCATCACGCTCCCCCTCCTCGCGCCGGTCCTCTTCTTTGTGACCGTGATACAGATTATCGCGGCGTTAAAGGTCTCCATTTCACCCCTCGTTATGACCCAGGGAGGTCCGGCCCGTAGTACGGATGTTTTCGTCCTGCATATCTACAAAGAGGCGTTTCAGAACTTCCGCATGGGCTACGCTTCGGCCATAGCGGTGGCGGTCTTTTTGTTGATTCTCGTATTCACGGTCCTGCAGTTCCGTGTCGGCGAAAAAAAGGTGCACTACCAATGAGCGGAAACAAAAGTCTGCCCAATAAGGGTTTTTCGGTCGGGCAAATACTTTTCTACGCCGCCATGACCGTCTTCGTCGTTATTTATAACTATCCTCTGATCTGGATGCTCGTGACCGGCTTTAAGAACTCTCATGAGGTCTACGCCTATCCTCCGAACGTCTGGCCGCGGAACCCGGTTTTTTCTTCTTTCGTCGAGGCCTGGACGGCGGCCGATTGGCCGCGCTACATGGGCAATACCCTCTTCGTCGCCACGGCCGTACCCCTCCTCAAAATACTTCTCTCGGCTTTCGCGGGCTTCGTGCTCACCTACAAGTTTAAAGGAGCGAAGATCATCCTCATCCTGGTACTGGGCACCATGATGATCCCCGATGAGACTACACTCGTCGCGAAATACCTCCTCATGAAACAGCTGGGCTGGGTCAACACCTATTGGGCCTTGATTGTGCCGGGGGCGACGGGAGCTTTCTCCATCTTCTTATACCGGCAATTCTTTATGACATTGCCCAGAGACTTGGCCGACGCGGCGGCCATGGACGGTTGCGGCGACTTCCGCTACCTTCTCTCCATCGGCCTGCCCTTGGCCAAATCGACCTCTCTTACCGTGGGTCTCCTTTCCTTCATCGACGAGTGGAACAGCACTCTCTGGCCCCTGATCATCATCAATAACGACAAGATGCGGATGGTGCAGATAGCGCTCAAGGTCTTCTCGGACGACGGCGGCACGACATGGAACCAGCTCATGGCAGCCTGCTGTTTCGTGTCCCTTCCGGTGATCGCGCTTTTCGTCATCCTCCAGAAACAATTCATCGCGGGCGTCGCATCCACCGGAATCAAGGGATGAGGCCGCTGACGCTAGGAGCAAGAAACATGACCGACAACAAGACGCAGCAAGGCATCGAAGGTCCGCGAGGGACCGTCTACTGGCAGGCGCATAGGGGTGGTGGAGGGGTAGAACGCCCGGACAATACCATGATCTCCGCCCGCTACGGCTGGGAGCTTGGCGGCATCCCCGAGCTGGACATACGGCGGACGGCGGACGGCACGATGATTTGCCTCCATGACCCGACTCTCAAGCGCACTACTTCCGTACCTGCGCACTTGGCCGACCTGCACGTTACAAGCCTCAGCTGGGATGTGATACGGGACCTCGACGCGGGGAACGCCTTCTCCCCGGCGTACTCCGGGGCCCGCGTTCCCCTTTTGGAGGAAGTATTCGCCGCGATGCGCGAAGCGCCGAGCCGACGCGCCTATCTCGACCTGAAGGACATCGATCTACCGTCGCTCGCCGCGCTTATCGCGCGCTACGGGGTCGCGGAACGGGTATACGTGTCCGGTCCGGTGCGGGCAGATCTGGTCGAGATCAAGCGTCTTTTGCCCGGCGTTCTATCCATGCAATGGTGCGGCGGGACTGAAGCGGCTATCGAGGCGAAATTCGAAGAGTCGGCTGCCTCCGGTTTTGAGGGTCTTGATCAGATCCAGCTCCACCTCAACGATGGGCCGGCCGGTGGGGATTGGCGCTATACGGTGCCTCCCGCCTTCATCTCCGCGGCGTTGCGGCGCTGCGCCGAGGCCGGTGTGGATCTTGAGGTCCTTCCCTGGAAGTTCGAGGACAAGGATATCCTTGCCCTTCTGGAACTCGGGCTCCGCTGGTTCGTTACGGACGAACCGGCCCGTTTCAGCGCGGTGGTGAAGGCCTGGCAGTCCGGCGCGAAGGCGTAAGGAGAAGAACCCATGAAGATCGTGATCGGTTGCGACGAAGCCGCGTTCTCGCTCAAGGAGATCCTCAAGAAAGTTCTGGTCGAGGATGGCCACGAGGTCCTCGACTTCGGCGTGCATGATGAGCTTCCGGTTCTTTATCCGGACATAGCCGTGAAAGTCGCGGAAGCTGTCTCAAAGGGCGAGGCGGAGCGGGGAGTTCTCATCTGCGGCACGGGTATCGGCATGGCCATCACGGCGAACAAGGTACCCGGCATCAGAGCCGCTCTCTGCCATGACACTTATTCGGCAGAGCGAGCGGTAAAAAGCAACGATGCCCAGATCATCACGATGGGGGCGAGGGTCATCGGTTCCGAACTCGCTAAGGCCATCCTGCGGACCTTTATGGCCTCCGAGTTCAAGGATGGGCCCTCCACTCCCAAGATTGAGCGCATTACCGCGTACGAGCGGGAATTCCACGCGGGTTAAAGTCGCGCGGCCCCTTTTCGGAGGAAGCAGATGATCAGCATCACGAGACGTGAGCGCGCCGGCGTGTCCGTACTGATAATGGCGATACTGGCGGCCGTCGGGGCTTTTAGCCCTGCCGCGGAGGTCCCCGATGGCGTTCGGAACGTATCCGGCGCCGTTCCGGCGAAATTAGTCTTTGACCCTCCCTATGCGCGGTTCGGCGGGACGGCCCGTGGTTTTTCCTCTTTACCCGCAGCAGAGCTCCGCGCCACGTCGGGCGGTATCGATCTGCCCCTGAGTCCGCGCCTTCCCGCGGGAACAGTCTTCATGGTCGAATTCGAGGGCCTGGACCGGGGTTTTCACAACGCTGTTCTCTATAAAAACCGAGAAATCTCCGTGGTCGAGGGCGATGCCGCCGGTAAGGCCATCTTGCGCGTTCTGCTACCTGATGAAGCCCTCGCCGCGGAGGATATCCGGATTTCCGTCGCT
>JBAYHM010000186.1:0-9247 GCA_041666155.1 Treponemataceae bacterium | reverse complement strand
GATACATGAGTTGATCGAAATTACCCGACTTATTACAGAACTCAATGAGCCAACCATGATGGCTGAAAATCCGTTCGCGGTTATCGAACGGATCAGGACCGCGGCAATTCCAGCGGTGCGTGGAGTGGATGACGAAGAAATTCCTTTACTGACCGATACGGAAATTTTTAATCTGCAGACGAAGCGCGGCAGCCTCAATCCTGAAGAACGGAAGGAAATCGAGCGGCACGTTGTCCGTTCCTACGAATTCGTCAAGCGTATCCCCTGGCCGCCCGAGTACGCGGCCATTCCCGACATCGTCCGTTCCCACCATGAACAATTGGACGGCTCCGGCTACCCGGACGGCCTAAAGGCCGAGTCCATTCCGTTCCAGGCGCGCATCCTTGCCGTGGTTGACGTCTACGACGCGCTTACCGCATCAGACCGGCCCTATAAAAAAGCGGCCACTCCGGAAAAGGCTATATCAATACTTCGTAGTGACGCCGAACACGGCAAATTGGACGCGGATATCGTGGAGATAATGGCGTTCCTTTCGCTCAATCGCTCCGAAAACGCGACGCCCCCTTCTTGAAGCGTATCGCCCCTTCGGACTGTTCTTCGTAGCGCGCTATCATAAACAAAAAATCGGCAAGCCGATTCACGTAATGGCGCGTGAATGTATCGATTGGTTCAATCCGGGCAAGCGCGACGATACGTCGTTCCGCTCGGCGGCATACCGTTCGGCAAATATCGAGCTTTGCCGAACCCGGCGTCGACCCGGGAATGACAAAACCGCTTAGCGGCACCATCTTTTCCAGCTCATAGACCCAATTAGTCAGGCGCTCCACATCTTCTTCATATACCGGTTGAACATATGCGGTTTCACCGCGTGTAGCGAGCGTTCCCGCAACGCGGAAAAGATCTTCCTGAATCTCATCCAGATACTTCGCCGCCAGATCGGTCTTCACGACATGACGCGCGTCGCCCAAAAAAGAATTAAGTTCATCGATCGTGCCGTAGCATTCTACCCGCAGTTCGTCCTTTCCGATTCGTTCTCCGGACCACAGGCTGGTCGTTCCGTCGTCACCGCTTTTTGTGACCAAGCTCATTTAGGCTTTTCCTTTGAACGCTTCAGCGGACTTCTCCATAAAAGCATCCAGCTGGGCCTTTGAATCGAAGGCAAGCTGCTGAAAGGAAGGCCCGCCGCCGCCTTTGCCGCCAACCGCCTCGATAATACTTTTCATGATCGGCCGAAGGTCGGCGTCTTTACGTGAGGTCAAGACCGCTGCCTTTCGGTCCGCGGAAGAAGAAACAACGATCACCGCATCCGTCAATTTTTGCGCGGCGCGCCCGATGCGGAGCGCATCGTCCATACTACGATCACCGTAGGTGTGCAAGTACAACGTTGACCCCGGGTTCACAATTAGGCGGGCTGCCTCGAAAGCCGCCACCGTTTCCCGTAAATTAACCAGCGTCCGTTCCTGCGCGACATACTTGTCCGCTAGTGCGCGTACACCCGCGGCAATACCTTCAGCCGGCGTTTTAAGAAGAACGGAAACGCTTTCCGCGGCGGCTCGCACCGTCTGATGATCCAGGAAAGCGCGCCTTCCGGCCACGAAAGAAACACGGGTCATGCCCTTATATTTTTCGCCGCCGATAATCTTCAGCGTACCGATCCGCCCGGTGGACGGCAGATGCGTCCCGCAGCACGGCGAATAATCGTACCCGTCTATCTCAATGACGCGAATGACGCTCTCGTCGGTCGGCGGCCGTTTTCTGAGCGGAAAATCCGCAAGATTCTCCGGGGGACAGAGATGGGTGATAACCGGGTAGTCTTCCTCAATAACGGTAAAAACGGCATCCTCCGCCGCGGCCAAATCAGCGGCCGACAGCTCGGCGGCATCAACATCGATCGTGCAATAATCATCGCCCAAACGCATGGAAAGCGTCGGCTTCCCGAAGAGGCGCAGTATTGTGGCCGACAGTAGATGTTGCGCGGTATGCTGAGTCGCGAAGTAACGACGACGCACCGCGTCCACGCGCAGTTCGGCTTTCCCCAAACCGATCGTGTCGGCGCCGGGCCCCTCGACATAGTGGAGCACCGTTCCGTCCTCTTGTTCGATCACTTCCGTAACCGCTACACCGTTGATCGTCCCGCGATCCCCCGGCTGTCCGCCGCCTTCGGGATAAAAAAGCGTTGAATCGAGTATTAGCGCCCGACGATCGCCCTCATTAAAAACGGAAAGTATCGACGCGGTGCCGCGATCCAGAAAAATATCTTCGTAATAACGCCGTTCGGTAGCCATGAATCAAGTATGAACGGGGAAACGACAGTGCGCAATATCATAAAAAACCCTCACCCCAGCATTACCGATAACCCGCAAACCTCCGACAAAGGCCGAGCCGCGCCAACTACAGTTAAATCAATAACCCACAGATATCCGGTGGCGGCCAAGCCGCGCCAGCTACACTTAAATCGATTACCCGCGGATACCCGACAAAGGCCGGGCCGCGCCAGTATAAAACACGTACGAGCGCTTCCCGCAAGGCGCTCCGCGCCTGAGGACAAGCGAGTACGTGTTTTATACGTCGGCAGGCCCGGTACTTGCAGAATTATCCGCGTGTTATCGAGCCGCGTTTACTAACGCGATGCGTCCGCGTTAAACTCCTCAATCATCTTATCCAAAGCCCCGACCTGGGCGCGGAGGCCGCCCCAGTAGGCGCGATGGTCGTCCCATTGGGCACGAAGCTCCCCGAGGTCCTTCCCAAGTTGCTCGATCCAGGTGAAATACTTGAGGTTGTGCACTCGGCGCTTATCAACCTGAGATAACTCAAGCGTATTGTCTATCGGGATGCTGGTCAGCCGCTCGTAATCGCGGTCGGCTTGGCGCGAATCGTAAGCGCCGCGTTCGGCGGTCAGTTCGGTGAGACGGCTGCCGTACATCGCCATGGAGTCTGTGAACATGGTGAAGACCACGTCCTGCTCGGTAAGCTCATAGTATTTGGCGAACTTGATCGCGCCGATCAGGTTTCCGAAACCGGAAATGCCGATCCAGTCGAGCTTTGCCATGAGGTCCGCGGAGACGCCTACTTCCTGGAGAAGCTTTCGACCCGCCGGCTCATTGCATAGGCGAATGAAACGCATAGGCAGTTCGTCATCCACTCCGACGGCGAAGTCGGTATCGCGCAAGTTATGAATCCAGGGAATATGTTTGTCGCCGATTCCTTCTATGCGGTGGTCGCCGAAACCGTTTTCAAGAATAGTCGGACATTGGAGAGCTTCCGCGACACCGACGCGCGCGCCGGGAAACGTATCGCGCAAATAAGAACCCGAACCGAGCGTTCCGGCGGAACCGGAGGAAAGCACCGCGCCGCCGACCTTGTCGCCGGGTTTCGCGATCTTCTTGAAAACCTCTTCCATCGCCGGGCCGGTGACCGCGTAGTGCCAAAGATGGTTGGGAAGCTGGTCGAACTGGTTGAAAATCACCGCGTCGGGCCGGGTAGCTTCCAGTTCCACGCATTTATCGAAAATTTCCTTGACGTTGGATTCGCAGCCGGGGGTCGCGATGACTTCTTCGGCCATCGTCTTGAGCCATTCGAAGCGCTCCTTGGACATACCCGCGGGAAGGATCGCGACCGACGGGCAGGAAAGAAGCCTGCTGATATACGCGCCGCCGCGACAATAATTGCCGGTGCTCGGCCAAACGGCCTTTTTTGTTGTCGGGTCAAACCGGCCGGTCACCAGTTCGGGAAGCAGGCAGGACAACGCCGCGCCGACCTTGTGCGCTCCGGTGGGGAACCACTTGCCGACCAAGCCGACGATACGCGCCTTAGTGCCGGTGAGCGACCGGGGCAATTCTATATAGTTGACTCCGCCGAACGCTCCGCCTTTTTCCACCGGCTCATTGTGCCAATTGACGCGGAAAAGATTTCGGACATGCACATCCCAGAGTCCGACACCCTTGAGTTCGTCCTTCACTTTTTGGGGAATCTTGCCTGGATCGCGCATCTGCGCATAAGTTGGAAGGATGATCCCCTTCTCTTTGCACCGTTGCACGTTTTTCTTCCTTTGCGCCTCATTTATCTTCAGATCAATCATGGACTACTCCTTATACACTTGCGCCGACGGCTTTTGCGGCGTTTTTGATATCTTTCAAGCCGCTGCCCGTCAACATCACTACCACCGTCGCGGTCGGGTCGATGGTCCGGCGTACCTTGTAGAATCCCGCGAAGGCACAGGCCGACGAGGGCTCGGTGAAAAGTCCCGACTTGGCGGAAACCAGGCGCTGGGCGGCGAAGATTTCCTCATCGCTCACCATCACGGCCTTACCACTGTACTTTTTGAGCTTCGCTAAAGCGTAATACCCGTTTCGCGGCGCGTCCACGGAAATCGAATCCGCGGCCGTCGTCGCGGCGATAGTTGGCTCAAAGGGATCCGACCCGGCAGGCGCGGCCATCGCGCGAGCGATGGCGCTCGATCCTTCGGCCTGCGCCGCCCAGATCGTCGGCATTTTGTCGATCGCGCCAAGCTTCATCAAGTCCTCGAAACCGCGAAAGACGCCCGCGATGATGACACCGTCTCCGGTCGGCACAAACACGTGGTCAGGCGCCTTCGCCTTAGGGCCGCTGCCCGCAAGCGTGCGCAAAGAGGCGGCGATCTCAAACGATACCGTCTTCTTTCCTTCAATAGTAAGCGGATTGTACGCGGTGTTTCGCGACAATACACCCGTTGCCGTCGAGTATTCCAGTGATTTATCGAACGCAAGATCGTAGTTGCCCTGGATCTCACGGAGTTCAGCGCCGTACTGCAAAACTTGGATACGCTTGGCTACCGGAGCGGACGCGGGCAGAAACACGGTAATTTTGAGCCCGGCCGCCGCGCCGACGGCCGCCATTGAAGAAGCCGCGTTTCCCGTGGACGCCAGCGCGATTTCCTTGACGCCTTTTTCCCGCGCGAAGGCCGCTACCAAGTAACTCGCCCGGTCCTTAAAGGAACCGGACGGGTTGCAAGTGTCATCCTTAAGAAAAAGCCTGGGAAAGCCGAGCTCTACCCGCAGGCGCTCCGGCGCCCAGAGGGGCGTATCGCCGACCGGAATCGGCGGGAAAAACTCAGCCTGTACGGGCAGGGGGATCGCTCCGTCTTTTGAGGAATCGTAGCGCCCCGTCCATACGCATTCAAGAACACCGTGTAAAGCCTTTCCCGGCATATTTGACGCTGAACACGGGTCGCACAAATAGCGACCCGGCTCTATCGCGTATTCCTTTCCACATGAAGGACAGCGATAATTCCATTTCACGCGCGCTTCTCCAGGGAGAAGGGCAGCGCGGCATAGAAGGCGGCGCACTTCTCAAGATCATCAACACGAGTTACTTCGTTCGGAGCGTGAGCCTGGTTTTCATCGCCGGGACCGAAACCGATGACGGGGATCTTATGACGACCGCAAATCGCGACCCCGTTCGTAGAGAAAGTCCATTTATCGACTGTCGGAGCCTTTCCGTAAAGAGCGGTGTACGCGTCTACTCCCGACTGAACCAGAAGATGATCGGCCGGTATTTTCCAGGTGGGGAAGTAGAGTTCCTGTGGGTACACCTTGCCGGTATACGCGGGCTGAGAGTACTCAGGCATCTTCACGGTGAATTTGTCGACTTTCGCGTCCTTTAAAGCTTTCTCAACTTGCGCGATGGCGATCTTATCGTCTTCGCCCCAGGTGAGCCGGCGGTCGCAATACAACATGGCTTGATCGGGAACGGCACACTGGGAAGGCCCCTGCACTTTCATCTGGGACACGACGATAGTCCCTTTGCCTAGGAAACCGTCATCGTCCGGCTTGAGCTCAGTGTTAAGTTTTTCCAGCGCGAGCGCCGCGCGGGAAGCTTTGTATGCGGCACTTTCGCCGCGCTCAGGTGCGGAACCATGGCAGGAAATTCCTTTAATATCGATCTGGATCTCCATACGACCACGATGTCCGCGATAGAGACGGCAGCTGGTCGGTTCGGTGGAAACGGCGAGATCGAACTTGAACTTCTCTTCCTCAATGAGGTACTTCCAGCAGAGACCGTCGCAGTCTTCTTCTATTACCGTAAAGGCGAACCAGATCGTGTAATCACCGGAATACGCCATGTCCTTGAGCATACGCGCGGCAGTGATCATGGAGGCGGCTCCTCCGAGCTGGTCGGAAGCGCCGCGGCCGTATACCAGGCCGTCTTTGATCGTGCCGGAGTGAGGCGGAGTCTTCCACTGGGCCGGATCTCCGACACCGACAGTATCGATATGCGCGTCGAAAACGAGAACTTTCTTGCCCTTGCCCACACGGCCGAGCAAACTACCCAAGCCATCGACCCGAAGGTCTTCCATTCCAGCTTCCGCACAAAGTTTTTTCAATACCTCGATGCGGTCCTTTTCAGTACAACTGAATCCGGGGACCTTGATAAGTTTCCCAAGATTTTCAGCCGTATAATCGCGATAAGCGGCGGCACGTTTTAAAATATCCTTATGGTCGATGCTCATAATATCCCTCGCTTCAAACGAATCATAAGTCGCGTATAGCGATTTCAGTATATTATACTACTACAAAATGGCTCGTGCGAAGCTCCCTTTTTTATTGGAAGCGTTGCGTGAGCTTGTTGCTCATGCTAGGGTCGAATAAGAGTTACGATGACCCTATATACGGAGGCTGCCATGAAGAAAGCGCTCGCGCTGCTGTTCACGTCCATCGTCTTAGCCGGGACCCTGTACGCCGTTCCCGCGTCTAAAGTGAAAATTGCCCTTATCGTCGAATCGACCGTCGATGACAAAGGTTGGGCCCAAGCCATGCATGACGCGGTCATAGCCGTACAGAAAAAATATGGCCCGACCCTCATCGAATACAACTACAGCGAGAAGATGAAACCGGTAGATGCCGGTTCCGCCGCTCGCCAGTACGCTTCACGCGGTTTTGATATCATTATCTGCCACGGAGCCCAGTTCAAAAATCTGGTCCTTGAAATGGCGGAAGAGTTCCCGAAGACGACCTTCGCCTTTGGAACGAGCGCGGAAAAAGGTCCGAAAAACGTTTTCACCTATATGCCGCAAAGTGAAGAAACCGGTTACGTTAACGGCGTTATCGCCGGACTGACGACTAAAACCGGTATAGTCGGCGTTGTCGGCCCGGTTGACGGCGGAGACGCGGCCAGCTACAACCGCGGCGTGGTACTCGGCGTTAAAGCAGCGAACCCCAAAGCCGAAGTCAAAGTGGCCCACACCGGCAGCTTCAACGACTTCGTGAAAGCCGCCGAACTTGCTCATACTCAGGTCAAAGCGGGTGCCGACGTCCTCACCGGCTCGGCCCAGCAGGCTCTTGGAGCCCTCCGTGCCGTCGCCGAATACAAAGACAAGCCGATCTGGTGGGTTGGACAGGACACCGCCCAGCTTGCGATCCCCGAAAGTTACAAAGTACTTTCCGCCGCCAGCTACAACTACGGCGCTGTTGTGGAGACGCTCATCGATAAACGCCAGGCCAAGATTCTCGGTGGGGAAAGCATCCCGCTCAACTTCAAGAACGGCGGCTTCGTGTTCAAATTCAACGACAAGGTCGGAAAAACACTCAGCGCTAATGCCCGCAAGGCCGCCGAAAAAGCCCTTGCGGATTTCACATCAGGAAAGCTCACTCTCGCTTGGCGAGAAGTGAAGTACTGATTCATTTTAAACCGCGCCGCCCTATCAGGGGGCGCGGTTTTTTTATTTCGCCGGAGCAGCCGATGTCTTCCGTTCCCCCGCGTATCACCGATCTGCGTCTAGAAGGCGTAACCAAACGCTTCCCCGGCGTACTTGCCTGCGACCATATCTCTCTTGATGTCGGAGCCGGGCAAGTCCTTGCTCTCGTCGGGGAGAACGGCGCCGGAAAAACGACCCTGATGAACATCCTGATGGGCTTGTACCAACCCGACGAGGGTCGCATCCTCATCAACGGTAAAGAAACTAAGTTCCGCTCTCCGAACGATGCCTACGCGTGCGGCATAGGAATGGTGCATCAGCATTTCATGCTTGTTCCGAACATGACCGTAGCGGAAAACGTAGCACTCGGGTCAAAAGATCTTCATCATTTTCTGAACTTGGACCTCAAGACAGCCAAATACCGCATAGCTGAAATTGCCGAGCGCTACAGCTTGCCCGTCCCCGCCGACGCCTTGGTGAGTCAGCTTTCAGTAGGCGAACAACAACGTGCGGAACTCGTGAAAACACTCTGTTTCGGTGCCCAATTCCTTATACTTGACGAACCAACTTCCGCTCTTACGCCTCAAGAAACCGACGAATTGATTGAACTCCTGAAGCGAATGACCGGAGAACTTTCCATAATTTTCATCAGCCACAAACTCAACGAGGTTAAAGCCCTCTCGGATACCGTCACCGTACTCCGCCGCGGCACCGTAGTGTTCCGCGGCAACACCGCCGACCATAGTTCCGCAAACATCGCCGCCCTTATGACCGGCCATGAAGTCATACTCCCCCACAACGAGTGTGAGGATGGGTGCGGAAAGCCTATTTTAAAAATCAGCAATCTGTCCGTACGCGGAGATCGCGGATACGCGGCGCTCGATGGTCTGGACCTCGAACTCCGGGCAGGCGAAATCGTCGGATTGGCAGGAGTGTCGGGCAACGGGCAAAGAGAATTGGCCGACGTATTGGCCGGGCTGCGTCCTGCCGTATCCGGTTCCATCATATTTGAAGGCAAAGAACTCCTGGGAACAAGCCCCCGGGAAATTATCGATTCGGGAATCGGCTATGTTCCGGAAGATCGGCACGACGAAGGCATAGTTCCTTCGTTCTCCATTCGGGAAAATCTCGTACTCAAGGATTTCGCTTCTACCGCATTCACTTCCGGTCCGTTCCTGAAACTCGCCGAAACTGAAAAAAACGCTCAGGAACTCATCAAGCGGTTCGATATACGTTGCCCCTCCTCTTCGACCGCCGCCGGTTCGCTTTCGGGCGGCAACATTCAAAAGGTCATCTTAGCGCGTGAACTCGCCAGAAAACCCGCGACGCTGATTGCAGTCTACCCGACACGCGGCCTGGATATGGGCGCATCGGAATTCATACACAATCGGCTCCTTGAGCTGCGGAAATCGGGAACCGCGGTGCTCCTCATCTCTGAAGAGCTGGAAGAGATTTTGAATCTTTCCGATCGGGTTGCGGTCATTTATAAAGGCAAGATACTCAAAACGCTTCCAGCGCCCGAGGCGACTCGTCAGAAACTAGGCATTCTCATGGCTGGTCTGGTGGAAGAAGGAG
>JBAYHM010000185.1:0-9320 GCA_041666155.1 Treponemataceae bacterium | reverse complement strand
GCGTATCACCGACTTTCCATGCTTCTATGCAGGCGTCATACGCAGAACCGAACAAAACGCTCCAATCGGCGCCATCGGACGGCCACAATGAATACACGACTGTCGCGGTGAATGTGTACGGTGAAAACGTTCCTTCCGCGGCGAAGGGTTCGATGGCGGCGATCTCGCGCCGAACGGTTTCCGCCGTTTCGCGCGCTTCCTCCACCGACACCTGCGGCACGACGAGAGCGGTTTCATTGCTCCGTATGCGGATTGCCCAACCGCGGCCTAATCGCCTTACCAGCTCTTTCAATACAGCGGCGATCCTGACCATGGCTTCGTCACCGGCCGCGTGACCGCGTTCATCCACAAGGTCTTTAAAATGGTTCGGCTTGAGTACGATGATCGCCGTCGGCCCTTCCAAGGTTTGCGAGACCTCTTCATCAAGAAACGCGCGGGACCAGAGTCCGGTGCCCGGATCTTCGTACGCGCGACGCCGCAATTCGCGGACCCACGGAGCGTTCTCCGATATCAACTTATTCGTAGACCGAAGCCGAGAAGCAATCATGACCAAGGAGCGCAATTTGAGCCGAGAAGCGACATCCGGCCGCTCGTGGGCCAAATCGTCGATACAAAGCCCGTCACCGGGGAAAGCTATGATTTCGGAATCGGTAACCGCGTCGGCGCACGCGTCGTACACGGCGCCCCGCGCAAAATCGAAGTCGCCCAAGGCGTCGCCGGGCGCGAACAAAGCCATAACATCTTCGCCGCCGTCAAATCGGGGTCTGAAAACGCGTATCGAACCGCTCTTGACGATAAAAAAGCGACGAGCCGTATCCCCCGACTGGAACAATCGACCACCGCGGGGAATCGTGAGGGAGCTTGAGCGTGAAGAGATATACGTCAAATCGTCGTCCAGCAAAGCTGAAAACATTTCGGCGCCCCGAAGGAACACCGTATCCGCCGACGTTTCGGAGGAAGCCTGAGGCATAATGAGGTCCTCCATCTATCAAGTATAAAAGGTCGTTCGACGTGGGGTCAAGGTAAAGCGCGAAATCAGGGGCCAAGTTTTTTTCGAAGCGTCTGCCGATCCACGCCCAAACGTTTCGCCGCACGGGTCACATTACCGCCTTCCTCGCTAAAAACGGCACGGGCGGCTCTACGTTCAATCTCTTCAAGAGTACCGGCATATCCGGCCCCCGCGGGTTCCACACCGGTCGATTCGGCGTCTCCGAGAGACTCCGTGACGAGAACCGAGGCATCCTCATCGGCCATCAGCCTGCGGAGCACCACGTATTTTTCAGCGGCGTTCTCCAATTCCCGCACATTTCCGGGCCACTGATATGACCGAAGCCGCTCGGAAAACGCGGTGGTCAGGCGGCTGGGAGCCGGATCGCCGTTCCGCTCCGCGCAGTTTTTAGCAAATTGGTCAAAGAGAGTAATGATGTCGTCCGGGCGTTCGCGAAGCGGAGGTATGCGGATATCCAGGACGTTGAGACGGTAGAAAAGGTCTTTGCGCATTCGGCCTTTCGCGACCTCTTCGCGGAGCGGCACATTGGAGGCGGCGAGAACGCGGACCGATACGGGAATCACCTTCGTATCGCCGACCCGCATGACCTCGCGTTCCTGCAGGACACGGAGCAATTTCGTCTGAAGCTGGAAATCAAGCTCATTTATCTCGTCCAGGAAGATTGTGCCTTCGTGCGCAAGCTCGAAAAGTCCGGCTTTTCCGCCCTTTACGGCACCGGTGAAGGCGCCTTCCACGTAGCCGAACAGTTCGCTTTCCAGAAGCGTGGGCGGCAGGGCGCCGCAGTTGATCGCGACGAACGGACCGTCATGGACCGCGCTCTCGTTGTGGATACTCTGAGCGAGGAGTTCCTTACCGGTACCCGTTTCGCCGAAGATAACGATGCTGCCGGAAGCGCGAGCGTATTGCTTGGCTACCTCAACGCAGCGTTTCATGACCGGTGAATCGATCAAAATATCATCAAACCGGTACTTAGTGAACAAGCCCTTGGCAAAAAGCTGCTTCCGTACCCTTTTTTCCAGGTCTTGGATTTTGCCGACTTCTTGGATTACCGCGACCGCGCCCTCGGCGCGGCCCTGCATCATGATCGGAGTGACGTTGACGACCGTGCGGTGTCCATGGATCTCCGCGATCTTGCCGAAAGAGTCGCGTCCTTCCGACATGATGTGCTTAAAATCAAAATTGGGAATGACGGAATCGATGGAACGTCCCCGGGGGTTTTCCGAACCCAACAGTTCCCCGGCCTTCGGATTCAGCTGATCCACAAGACCGTCCTTGTCCACGGAGACAATCCCGTCCTGAACCGCGTTGAAGACTGCGCGGATACGCAGATCACTTTCCCTTCGCTGCCGCACGCTCCGCGCGACGACCGCGGCTTTGTCGAGCGCCTCTTTGATGGCGTCGGCGCCGGATTCAATCAAGTGAAGCTCGGCGTGAACGCTTTCCGCCGACCTGATGGACACCATATCGCCGATAAGGCAATCGATATCCATGCCGGCCAGCGAACGCATACGCTCACCGATTTCCGCCTCATAGTCTATTGGTAGGCAGACGGCGGGAATATCCAGGATGCGGCAGAGATCCTCGGCGTGATCAGTCAGGGATCGGAACCCGACGACCGCCACGCGACGGCTCCCTCCGATAAAGGGCTTGAGCACGCGCAGGAGTTCGAACTGAGAGACGCCGATCTCTATCACGTCCACGCCGAGCGTTTCTCGGATGAGTTTCGCGGTACCGCCTCGGCTGACGATGATCGAACCTTCGGCCGCGGCGGCGCGCGCGGGGAATAAGGCAACGCCGAGATCACCGACTACTGTTCGTATCGGGATATCGTAACGGTCCAGCAACGAGTCGGCCGTGGCCTTCAGTTTTTCGTACGGGGCTATAACGACGATCATAACGGAATCGTCGTCAGTATAGCAGATCGGAACGGCTTCAGGCGACATAGTAGATGTTAGTCGCCGATTGCCGGTCGACCTTTTTTGAAAAGCTTCAGGATCGCGGGAGAAAGCAACAGCAGAAACGCGATGATCAGGAAAGTCGCGGAGATAGGCCGGGTCGCGAAAATCGCCCAGTTGCCGCGGGAAATGATCAGGGACTGGCGGAACGCGTTCTCAAACATGGGACCGAGCACGAAGCCTAGTACGAGCGGCGCCGGTTCATACCCGAAACGTTTCATAAGAAAGCCGAGGATGCCGAAGAAAAGCATGATGAAGACGTCCTGGACATTGTTGCCGACGGTGTACGCGCCGATAAGACAAAACAGCAGGATAAAGGGGAACAAGAGCGAATAGGGAACCTTGAGCATCTTCACCCAGAGCCCGATGAGCGGCAAGTTCAAGAGGAGCAGCATCAGGTTGCCGACGTACATACTTCCCACGACTCCCCAGAAAACGCGGGGGAAATCAGCGAGCATCCTCGGGCCGGGAGTTACGCCGTGAATCATGAGCGCGCCCATGAGGATAGCTAGAGTGACGTTGCAAGGGATTCCCATGGTGAGCATCGGGATAAACGCGCCCTGAGCGCCCGCGTTGTTCGCCGACTCAGGCCCCGCGACGCCGCGGATATCGCCCTTACCGAAATTTTCCGGGTGCTTGGCTATCTTCTTTTCCATAGCGTACGAAAGGAAAGAGGCGATCATGCCGCCGCCGCCGGGGATGATGCCGGTAAAAAAGCCCAGTACGGAGCCGCGCGTAATCGGGCCGGCTGAATCTTTCCAATCCTGTTTTGTGGGCAGAAGATCCTTCAGTTTCGTCTGGAAGACTTCCCGCTTCTCTTCCGGCTGAGTCAGATTCAGTAAGACTTCGGAAATGCCGAACAAGCCCATGGCGATGGGCACCATATCGAAGCCGCCGGCAATAGTGGAAATACCGAGCGTGAATCGTTCCCGGCCGGTGACGATATCGGTACCGATATAGCTCAGGAGCAGGCCGACCATAGCCATCATCAACGCCTTGGGCATCGACCCCGAGGAAAGATACGTGACCATCGTCAAACCGAGGAATACCAGACCGACGAACTCGGGCGGTCCGAATTTCAGCGCGACTTGGGCGAGAGGCGGAGCCAGCAGCATGATCATCACGGTGCCGAAAGTGCCCGCGATGAACGAACCGAAAGCCGAGATGCCGAGCGCCGCTCCGGCGCGACCGTTCCGAGCCATTTTATAGCCGTCAAGGCAGGTCACGACCGACGCGGCCTCTCCGGGGATATTCAACAGGATCGATGTGGTCGATCCGCCGTACATTGTTCCGTAATAAAGACCCCCGAGCATGATGATCGAAGTCTCAGGAGGCATCTTGAACGTAATAGGGAGCAAGAGAGAAATCGACGCGGCAGGACCGAGGCCCGGCAGCACGCCGACAAACGTGCCCAAGAGACAACCCAGGAAACAGAAAAAGATGTTCATGGGCTCGAGAGCTACTTGGAACGCGAGCATTACCGTATTGAAAAAATCCATTTGATTCCTCCTTTTTCCGTCTCAGAGGAAAGAGAGCAGGCCTTTGGGAAGCTGGACTTCCAACAAGACCGAAAACAGCAAGTACGACACGACGGACGCCAAGAGGGCGATCAGGATGGAAACCCACCATTTCCGAGGTTCCATAAGCCGAGTCGCGAAAACCATGAACAAGAAGGTGGTGATGAGGTATCCCACAAAATCCAAGGCTGCGGCCCAGGCGAAAAGCGCCGCCAAAGCGAAGATGACTTTCTTAGTACCGCCGGCCGGGGCGTTTGAATCGGCCGACTCTTCTTCTTTTCGAAGAAGCGCCGGAATCAACACGAATAAAGACACGCCGGCAAGAGCGATCCCCGTTAAAAAGGGAAGGAATCCGGGTCCCGGCTTACCTTTGAGCGTAAGCCCTGCGTTAAAAGCGGCCACCGCGAACAGCGCTCCGAGGGCCATCCAAATGACGCTACTTATCAGATCCCGCTTCTTCATCGATTCCTTCCCCTTCCTATGAACTAGCTATTCAGCTTGGCGAGCATCGGCCCGAACATCTTGTCGAAGTTAGCGACGAAGTCTTTAACTTGCTTAGAGTTGCGGTAGTCGATGGTATAAGAGAACTGGTCTTCGGCGATCTTCTTGAACGCCGGGTCTTTGGTCGCCTTTTCGACGGCTTTGTTGAGCTTCTCCACGATGGCGGCGGGCATATTGGCCGGAGCCCAGATGCCGCGGATGATCTTGTACTGCTCGTCGTATTTCAGGCCGAGTTCCTTGGCGGTGGGAACGGTCGGGAACGCGGGGGAACGGGGGTCGGTCCAGTTCACGAGCACCCGGGACTGACCGGCGCGCACCATGGCGATGGCTTCGGTCGGCTGGCAAACGCGGAAATCGATATGACCGCCGAGCATGGCTACTTTGGACTGGCCTCCGCCCGCGAAGGGTACGTACTGGATATCCAGGTCCGCGCTCTTGGTCATTTCATCGAAAACGATGTCCAGAGGGGAACCGACGCCGGGGTTCCCGCAGGTGAGTTTGCCGGGATTGGCCTTGGCGGCTTTCACTAGGTCCTCGAAGGTCTTGAACGGAGAATCGGCCTTGACCTCGATGCACGCGATCGGCTCAGAGGTGACGTTGGCGATCGGGGTCATCTGTTCCCAGACCTTCTCGGTGTAGGTCTTGGCGTAATACCGGGTGATCCACGCTTCATTGGAGAACAGTAGCGTGTATCCGTCCGCTTTCGCTTTCATCAGTTCTAAGGTGCCGACTTTGGTGGCGCCCGCGGGGATGTTCTCGATCAGGATGCGCTGACCTAGTTCTTTCTCCAGAGATGGTTGGAATGCGCGGATCAGCACATCGCTCCCGCCGCCGGCGCTCCAGGGTACGATCATCCGGATCGGTTTAGCCGGGTAATCCGCCGCGACGGCGTTGGTTCCCAACGCCAAAAGAACCGCGAGACCTAATACGGAAAACTTCGTTTTCATCGTTTCTCCTCCTTACGTATCGAAATAAGGCATTATTGCCAAAGATCGCTCATTCACTTTCCCACTCGACACAATGCGCCGGGTCAGACTTCCTTCCGTTTCTTTTCCATCTCTTTCCGCCAGGTCCGCAGTTCGTCGATCGTGGGCTTACGGCCCGCTTTGATCGCCGCGCGGCAGGGTTCAAGCACGGGGAGCTCGGCCGCCGCGATTTTCCGGCACGCGGCAGCGAGTTTCGGCGCCACTTCGTGGGGAATCCTGACCACGCCGTGGACGTCGCAGAACAGAAGATCACCGGGGTACACGGCCAGACCGCACACGTCCACCGGACAGTCGTAGTTCTCCACGTGGATGAACGCGTGACTGACCAGAAGCGCGGTCGAAAAAAAGCTGAATCCCAGTTCCTCTACTTCCTTCAGGTCGCGCACGCCGCCGTCGGTCAGGGTGCCGACCGCGCCGAGCGCCATATGCGTCGTCGCCTGAACTTCGCCCCAGAAAGAACCGATCGGACTCGGGTCGATGTCCTGGATGACGGCGATGGTCGGGTCCGGCATCTCGCGGACGGTCTCGTAGTATTTGAACACAAAGTCGGCGTTCTCCGGCTTACCCGGGTGCATCGCGCTCACCTTGGCGGTGGCCGCGTAACCGATCATCGGCTTCACCAACTTGGTGCGCGGGGTCATTCCGGGTTTCATGAAACCTTCGATCCGGTATTTCGGGTCAAAGGTTTCCAGGGCGTTGTTGACCGTCGGCGAGTCGAACTGCCGAAGTTCCTCAAGCTGCTCTTTAGTCAATACCTCTTTCATAATGGTTCCTTCGTCGGCTCCGCTTGAGTCGGCTATTTCTTCCACTTCGCGTGTTCGTACACTTCCGGATTGCACACGTGTGGCCACTTCTTCCCGTCGATAACGGCAAGCGTGCCCTCAACGGCCATCTTTACTACGGCGGCCGTCGATTCCTGCGTCAGGGCGGCCATATGCGGACTTACGATGAAGTTCTTGAGCGCCATGAGCGGATGATCCGCCTTCATCGGTTCGTCGACCAGCACGTCAACCGCGGCTCCGGTGATCTTGCCGCCGGAGAGCGCCTTGAACAGAGCCGCCTCATCCACGATATCGCCTCGCGCGCAGTTGATGAGGAAGGCACTAGGTTTCATCGCCGCGAACAAGGCGTCGTTCATCATGTTTTTCGTTTCGGGGAGCGAAGGCATGTGGAGCGTCACGAAGTCCGCCGCTTTCATCGCGCTCGGCAGATCCGCCGCGTACGAATAGCCCATCGCCTCGACCGCGTCCTTCTTAACGAAGGGATCGTAGGCGCAGACTTTCATGCCGATTGCCGCGCAGAGCTGCGCGACGGTTTTGCCGATATTGCCGAAGCCGATGACGCTCACGGTTTTGCCGACCAGCTCTATCGCCTGGTATTTGTTGCGGATACCGAAGTTGCCCTTCCGCGTCTCCACATCGCTTTCCACCACGTTTTTTGCGATGGCGAACATGAGCGCCAGGCTGTGCTCGGCTACGGAGCGGGCGTTGGCCGCCGGGCAGATGACGACGGGGATGCCCCGTTCGGTCGCGGCCTTCACGTCCACGTTGTCAAAACCTACGCCCGGGCGCGTGATCACCTTGAGCTTATCGCACGCCTCGATCGCTTTGCGGTCAATCTTGCCGATGCGCAAAATGAAGCCGTCGGCCTTTTTCAGATCGTCCAGAATTTGATCACTGTTCCCGTTGTTCGGTATGATCAGTTCCGCCTTCCCTTCCAGGGCGTCCATCCCCGGCTTGTACAGGGGATGCGAAATCAGGACCGTCCTCATAGGATGCCGACCTTCTTGCAGGACGCGTTGATCTCGGCGATTTTCTTGACGATGTTTTCCTCGTCGGCGGGAGTCGTGGAATCCTGCGGAGCGATGACGCGCTTATGCGTGAAGCCGAGCTGACTGATGGCGAACTTATTCGACGCGGTCGCGTTTTTGGACATGCCGAGTATCGCGGAAGTGTCGCTGATCAGGTTGTTGAGTTCCATCGTCCTATCGATATTTCGGGCCTTTCCCGCCTCGTAGAATTTGACGAAAAGTTCGGGGAACACCGGCGCTATGGACGGGATGAAACCGTCGGCGCCCATGAGCATGCTCGCGGCCGCCAGCGGGGTGGAACCCTGGAGCAGGCAGAAATCCTTGCCTTTGAAGTGGGAAAGGCATTTCTGGAAGTCGGGGAAATTGCCGCCCGAATCTTTGTACCCGACGACCCGGTCGAACGCGGAGATCTTTTTCACCGTGTCGAACGCGAGGGAAAGGCCGGTGAACATCGGGATGTTGTAGATCAGCACATCTATATTGGTTTCGCGGGAAATCCGCTCGAAGTGACGGACGGTTTCGTCCTGGGAAGTATGGCGCGCGTAGAAGATGGAGGTGACGACGGCGCAGGTGCCGCCCATCTGCTCAAGCTTCTTGATATTATCGATGACGCGCCGGGTGCTGGAATCCATGACGCCGGCCATGACCGGCATATCCTTGCCGACTTCGTCGATCGCGATTTTGATCGCCCGGTCGCGCTGCTCTTGGGTGAGCGCCATGGTCTCGCCGTTGGAACCGGCGACGAACATGCCGTGCAGGCCTCCCTTCGCGCAGTGGCGCAGCAGCTTGCGAAAACCGGCTTCGTCGACGTTTTCTTTCTCGTCCACGGGGGTGATGATCGGAGGAATTACGCCGAAATATTTTTTCACGATTTTCTCCTAAGCGTTTTTCGAGCGTACAATTCGCCTGGGTAGTTACTCATTTTTTCTTCATCCGGGCGATTCGCTGATGCGCGAACTGAACGGCGTAATCGATCGCGTTGATCAAGCTTTCTTCCGTGGCCGTCCCTTTTCCCGCCTTGCCGAACGCGGTGCCGTGGTCGACGGAGGTGCGGATTATCGGGAGTCCGAGCGTGATGTTCACGCCGCTGACGGAGTTCCATTTCTTCTCAACGTCGTTCCAGGTAAAGCCGACGACTTTTAGCGGAATGTGTCCCTGGTCGTGGTACATGGCGACGGCGATATCGTACTGACCGCCGAGCGCCTTGGAGAACAGAGTGTCCGGCGGCACCGGACCGTCGACGATGATGCCTTCCTTCCGCGCCTGCTCGATCGCCGGCAAAATCTCTTCTGCTTCCTCGCAGCCGAACAGTCCGCCGTCGCCCGCGTGCGGATTGAGTCCCGCCACGCCTACGCGCGGAGCGGCGATTCCGAAATCCTTCATCGTGTTGTTGGCCAGCTTGATGACCTCGTACACGCGTTCTTTCTTTACGTTGTCGCAGGCCTGCCGCAGCGACACATGCGTGGACACGTGGACGACGCGGAGTTTTCCTTCCGCGAGCATCATCGTGTAATTTTTGGTGTTGGTGAATTCGGCGTATAT
>JBAYHM010000184.1:0-9325 GCA_041666155.1 Treponemataceae bacterium | reverse complement strand
CTTCGGTGAGGGAGCGCAGCGTCAGCTTTTGAGTCCTCGCCGCATAAAAGTACCGGATCGGATCTTGACGGGTCTTCCCGAGGTCGTTTCTACAAACGTTTCCTTCAAAATAGAGTCGGGCGGGACTGTTTTTAAGAGTTCAATCCGTTTCGATCCCCCGTTGCCGGAAGATCTCGCCGCATATTTGCGCACCGCTTTTTCCGGCTGGCAGTTTTCTTTTTCCGACTCCGATGGACAAGTCGTTTTCAGGTATAGTATAAAAGTCCGATAATGAAGGACTTCGATGCGGTCGCTTTCGACCTTGACGGCACCTTGTACCCCAATCGCCGTTTTTATATGCGACTCATTCCCTTCATGATACGGGAACACCGCCTGCTCCGCGCGATGGGGAAGGCTCGCGACGCGTTGCGAGCGGCGGTCCACGAAGGTCGTTTTTACGATCTCCAGGCGCGCATCATGGCGGAAATCCTCAACGACGATCCGGAAACGATCAAGGCAAAAACCGAGCGGCTCATATATCGCGGGTGGGAACCCCTTTTCCAAAAAATCAAACTGTTTGAAGGCGTGCGCGAAACGCTGACGGAGTTCAAGGCCGCGGGTCTCAAGCTTGGGCTTTTGTCCGATTTTCCTCCGGAGACCAAGCTGGAATACCTGGGGATTTCCGATTTTTGGGACGTCGTCATGTGTTCCGAAAATACTGGTCGGCTCAAACCCGATCCTTTGTCGTTCACGCTTTTGGCGCAAGAACTCGGAGTTGATTGCTCGCGCGTTCTATATGTCGGCAATAGCGTATCGTACGACGTGGTCGGTTCAAAAAGCGCCGGAATGAAATCCGCGCTCATCGCTCCTTTCGGGCGTAGGAATTCCGGGGCGGACTTCATTTTTTCCGACTATCGCCAATTACAGCGTTTCGTGCTAACTTAATAACCGAGGCAACGCGCACCGGGGAGAAAAAAAACGCATGATTTTTACGACGGGTAACCTACTGACCCTCGGCATCGTTCTAGTCGCTCTGGTCCTGTTCAGGCAGCTTGACCGCAACAATCGTTCGATGGAAAAGTTGCGCAAGTACGGGGAGCGCCTCAGGGACGATCTATCCGCTTTCGTCGCTGAGCGGGAAGCCGCCGTGAAGGATTACGCGGTTGAACTCGACGTTCAACGTAAATCCGCCAAAGAATTGCTTAATCGGCTTTCTTCCGTTGAAGAAGGTTTTGCGACTCGCGCGGATGGAATCGTAAAAATCGATGAACGACTGGCCGCCTATGATAAATCGCTTGAAGAGCTTCTCCGAATGACCGCGCGGGCACAGGAAAATCTGGAACGTCTGAAGGACGAATCCACGTTCACCGACGGCGTACTCAAGAAAGTGAAAGAAGCGAAAGACCAGCTCTTAAGCGTTGAGAAGGGGTTGGGAGAGATTGAACTTCGTTTTGAGCGCGAAAACGCCGAGGCCTTGGAGCGGACATCGGAGACTGCCGTCGCGGCCGTTAAGGCTACCGCCTCCGATTTGCTGGAAACCGCAGAAACCATTGAGCGCCGTGTGGAAGATCACCGCGACGCTATAGTCGCCATAGAAAAACATCGCGGCGAACAATTGGCCGTGGACGCGGCGACAATAAAACAAGTAGTCCAGGATTCGTTGCGTCTTGCGCGAGAGGAAGCAGACAAGCTGGAAGACGCGGCCTTCGCCAAGCTCAAAGATCAAGCGCTTGAACGTTCACGGCGTTTCCAGGAAGCGGTGGAAGAAAAACTCGGGCAGTTCCAGGAAGCTTCCAAGGCTCGCTTGACCGACGTCCAGACCTTGGTGAAAACCTTCAAGTCCGACTGGCAGCAATCCGCGGTCGAACTTTCGGATCGTCAGAAGGCATACCGCGACGAATGGAAGAAAGATGCCGCCGAACTTTTCGCCGTCGCGAAGGCCGGTAAGGAAGACTGGAAGAAGGAAGCTCAAGACGTTCGCGCCGCGCTGGAAGTATTCAAGGCAGCCGTTAAGACCGAAGGTTCCGCGCTCGTCGCCGAGGCCGGCGCCGCGGCTAAGGCCGCGGCCGATGCGCTTATGATCGAAAGCGGGACAAGCATCAAGGAACTCCGTGCCGACTTTGAGTCGATACGCGAGGAATCCGAACAGAACGAACAAGCGGCCGCGGCCCGCACCGACGCGGTACGCGCGGCGGTTGAAAAAATAGAAATGGATTTCAAGCGTCGCGCCGCCGCGCTTGAAGAAGCCACCAAGCGCGTGGAAGAACACGCGCTCGCCTCCGCCGGAGAAGACGCCGCGCGTCGTCAAGGCGAGATTCGCGCGGCCGTGGAGACCTCCATCGCGGCCGTATCCGACCGTCTGATTTCCGAAACAACGCGCGTCGAACAGGGAATCCGCGCCGTGGAGACTTCCGCCGCCGCCTTGTCTGAACAATTGGACACTTTCGTACGCGATTTCACCGCGCGGCTTTCCGCCGCCGCGGAAGACGCCGAACGAAAAGCGCTCGCGGAGACCGATCTGCGCTTGGAAGCGTATCGATCCTCTTCAATAGCCCGCTTCGAACGGCTTGAAACCCTCGCCGACGACGTGGGTCGTATGGACGCCGAACTGCGTCGTTCCATGGGGGACACGGAAGCCCGTGTCCGCGAGGATTTTTCGCTCTTTGAAAAAGAGGCGGAAAACGCCCGCACCGCCCTCCGCGCGGATATGGACGGAGTGGAAAAAGAACTCGCGACACTCAAAACGCGCGCCTACGAAAACGTGTCCGAAAAGCTCAAGATGTTCGAGGACGATTTCTTCGCCGATCTTTCCAAGCGGAGTGACGAGATTGATCGCCGCCTCACCGAGTGGAAATCCGGAGTGGATGTTTCGTTGTCGGACCTTGCCTCTTCCGCCGCGGCCGAGCGCGCTCGTTTGGAAGCCGCCTTCGTGGAGGAACTCAAAGCCAAGCTTTCCGAGCAGTCCGAACGGTCCATGGCCGACCTTGAACGTCTCAAGGAGCAGACCGCCGCCTTTGAGGAAGGTATCCGAGAGCAGACTTCAGGAGCCGACATTTCCGTGCAGGCTTTCAAAGAGCAGATGCTCAGAGACCTTGAGGAAGCCCGCGCGTCGGCGGCCGCCGCGACGAAGGCGGAAATCGGTAAGCATTCCCTCTCAATGGCCGAGCAGCTCAAGAAAGATCAGCGCGGGCTTGAGGAATCGCTCAAAACCCTCATCACTTCCGTCGAGGAACGCAAGACCGAGACGTCCGAGCGCCTTGAAGCGTCCCGCCGTGATCTTGAAGCTTGGCAGGCTTCCGTCACTCGCCAGCTGCGCGACGCCGACGGCGCCGTTGAGGAAGCCCGCCGCCGCGCGCGGGAGCTTGCCGCCGAAAGCGACGAACGCTTGTCCGCCGTGCGGACCGCCATTCAGGAATCCCGCGACGAGGCTTCCACGTACCGCACGGAACTCCTTGCGCGTACCGACGAACAGGTCAAGACGATCGACGCGTCCGTCAAAGATGTTGATCGCAGACTCAAGGAATTCCTTTCGCAGACCAAGCTTTTCGAGAGAGCCGATGAGCTCAAGGTCGAGCTTGAGCGCCGCGTAGAAGACCTGGGCGCCGACCTGGATCGCCTGGACCAGCGCCGCAGCGAAGCCGCCGAGCTGGAAGCGCAATTTGTGAAGATCAAGCGCCTGGAAGACGAGGTCAACGCCAAGATGACCCGTTTCCTTTCGGAAAAACGCCGCATCGAACTCATGGAAGCCGATTTCAAGCGTCTCCTCCAAACCGCGCAGTCGGTGGACGACAAGCTCGCGCAGGTCACGTCCTCCGACGATACGCTGCAGAACTTGCAGGCGCAGCTGCGCCGCTTGGATGACGCCGCGAAGGAAGCCGACCAGAAAATCGAACGAATTGAGAAAAAAGGTCAGGTGCTGGACGCCACCGCCGAAGGGATCGATCGGAATTTCCAAGCGCTGCGGGAAGCCGACGCTTCAGCTAAACGCATCGAGGACGAACTCAAGAAAGCGTCCGCTACGGCGGCTTCCGTTCGGGACCTGGTTGAGAAGATCGCCGTCGATAAGGACAAGGCCGACGACGCCATCGATAAGATTTCTTCCCTGGACAAGATTCTCTCCGATATCGAGGACCGTATCGAATCCATGCAGAAGGCCCGTGAGTGGCTTGCCCGCACGGAAACTCGTCTGGCGGAAGTGTCCAAACAAGCGCAGGATCAGGTTAAGATCATGGGAACGCTGCTCAAGGCCGAAGGCGGAAAGGCCACCGGCAAAGACCGCGGCGCGCCGCCCATCGGCGTGCGGGAGACGGTGGTCAAACTCGCTCACCAAGGCTGGTCCATCGACGAGATCGCCCGCGCGGTGAAGCTCTCAAAGGGCGAAGTCGAACTGATTTTGGAGATTTCGCCGAAAGGGTAAGAAACTTCAAAAGTCGGTTACTTTTGAAGTTTCTTACCGTAGTATTTCAGGAAGAAATACTACGCATTTGTTTATTGGCATTTCTCAAAAGTCTCTGACTTTTGAGAAATCTTGTTGTGCTACCTTGTTTTAGTAACTCCGACCCGTTCGCAGAATTCCTTGATGGCGCAGATCGAGCATTTAGGGCTCACGGGCGCACACACGCGCTGGCCGTAGAGCACAAGAAGAGCGTTTATCCGCTTCCAATACTTTCTCGGTAGAATCGCGCGGAGCGCGGTTTCCGATTCATCGGGAGTTTTGGTCGATATCCAGCCTACCCGGTTCGATATCCGGTGAACGTGTATGTCGACGCAGATGGCGTCCTGATCGAAGGCTTCCGAAAGGACCAAGTTCGCCGTTTTGAGCCCCACGCCGGGTAGCTCCATCAGTTGATCTTTGTCGGCAGGTACCTTGCCCGCGTAGCGTTCGATCAAGATCGCGGCTATGGTTCTGAGGCTTTTCGCCTTGGTTCGGAAGAAACCGGCTGGGTGGATGAGGGCCGCTATTTCTTCTTCGCTCAACGTTAGGAGCGCTTGTGGAGTGCCGGCCTCCGCGAGGAGCCTGCGCGACGCGACGACGGTTACGGCGTCCTTGGTGCGCAGGCTGATGATAGTCGACACGAGCACTGCCCAGGGATCGCGGTCTGTTTCTCCGGCTATCGCGGTGACGGACGGGTCTTCGCCGCCCCGGCCTTCGTTATCGGCGGCAAGCGTTTTCGCTCGCCACGCGTACAATGCTGAAAAAAGCGCGTCCCAGTCTAAATTCGTTCGATCAGGCATACGACGGTGGCCTCCACCGCGAGTCCTTCGCCGACGGGGCCGATCTTTTCGTTTGTTTTTCCTTTTACGAAGACGTCTTCGGTCGATATGCCGAGCGCCTCGGCGATGCTCGCCCTGATCGCGTCGCGGTAGGGCAGTACTTTCGGCTTTTCGCAGACTAGCACGCAATCCAGGTTAGACGCTTTCCAGCCTGCTTCCTTCACTCGCGCATACGCTGCTTTTAGCAGGTCCATGGAGTCGGCGTCCTTCCATTTCGGGTCGCTAGGCGGAAAAAAACCGCCGATATCGCCCAGCGCCGCCGCGCCTAAGAGCGCATCGGTGATCGCGTGCGCGAGTACGTCGCCGTCGGAGTGCCCGAACTCCCCTTTGTCGTTAGGGAGGCAGATACCGGCGAGCAGAAACCGACGACCTTCCACCAAGCGGTGGATATCCCAACCTAAACCTACACGGATTGCGCTCACGATAGAGTTCCCTGAGGCGGCAAATCTTCCGGGAACGTGATTTTTTTGTTGGAGGGCGATCCGGGAATCGTATGAACCGGCCCGATAAAGGCGCCCCACACTTCGGCGTCATCGGTGTACTCTATGGCTTCGGTCGCTTCTTTTTCCGCGGCGCGTTCGTGGGCGGTCAGGATTTCCCGGAATACAAACACTTGTGGAGTTTGCGCTGACACAATGGTCGTGCGGCGTAGGTGTTTCGTGATCGACCCCGAAGCATCGATACCCTTCGGCGTTTCCACGAGAGGAGTTACCGGAATAACGGCTTGCACCCGCCGGACTTCGGCTGATAAGCGCGTAATGAGGTCTCCGGTAAGCCAGGGTCGGGCTCCATCGTGGATGTAGACGTACGTTATGTCTTTTCCCTCAAGCGCGTTCAGCGCGTTGTGCACCGATTGTCTGCGGCTGGCGCCGCCCGGCACGAATAGAACAGGGACCGGCGCGTCGGGAGTAAGAAGGCGGGAGGGTAGAGCCATGCGTGCGTCGTTTTCACCTTGTGCCGGGATAACGACAACGATAAGGTCGACTTCCCCCGAATCGGCGAATGCGATAACGGAGGCGGCTATCACGGTACGCGCTTCCGAATCAATGACGGAAAAAGGACGGTATTCTTTTTTGATGCCGCCCATTCGCTTAGATGCCCCGGCGGCTACCACGACCGCGGCGCTTCTTGATCTATCGGGGGCTTGCCCCCCGCTGGTCATTTCGTTTCCAGTCGCGCGAAGATCAGTTGCTCGACCTCGTCCTTTGTCTTACCGAGGGAAAAGGAAACTTCGTCCTCAAGTAGTTTCAACGCGGAATCGTACAATTTCCGTTCAAGGATGGGAAGTTCTTTCACCTTGCTGCGGTGATACAAAGCGCGCACAATAGTGGCGATATTGATGACGCTGCCCTTCTTGAGAAGGTCAAGGTTCATCTGATACCGAAGTTTCCAGTCGGACGGAATCGGTTCGTAGGCTTCGGAGATTAGTTCCAAGGCGCGAAGCGCTTCTTCCTTGGGAACGATGGCTCGTATCCCGAGTTCCTCGGCCTTCATAACCGGCACCATTACGGTCATATCGGAAACTTCCAGATATATGACGTAATAAGGAACCGTTTGGTCCTTGAACTTCTTTTCCTGCATTGAGAGGATCTTACCGACGCCTTGGCTCGGGTAGACCACTTCCTGATCGACATTGAAAGGAATGGACTGCTCGTTCATTAAAGGGATTATAGCATAGAGTGCGCGCCTTGTTCAAGGATCGTGTCCATGACACGATAGCCGCCGTCCTCAACCGAAAAGGCCAGATCAGTTCCGCGCCGAAGCTACCCCCGGAAGAGGTTTGAAAGCCGCGAATTCCAGATACTTGAACGGGTGGATGTCCAAGGGATTGGGATACCATCCGTCTATCTCGTCCGTATTGATTACATTGACCGCGGGCGTGTAGGAAATCGGCAACACGACTCCTCCATCCAGGAGCAGCTTTTCCGCTTCCGCAAGAGTCTTGTAGCGCGCTTCGCCTTCTTCACCGAGGGATTTATCGACTAGTTTCTCGTATTCATCGTCCCGATATCGGGCATCGTTAAGGTTGGAATCCGCCCGCCACATCTGAAGGAAGGTGTAAGGGTCGGCAAAATCACCGATCCAGGTAGATGAGCCGACGACATAATCGCTCTTTTTCATCGCCGGATAATACGCGTCGAACGGAATCACCTCAACCCGAACTTGCAAGCCGAGGACTTCTTTCCAAGCTTTCGACATGAGTTCCGCGATGCGGGCGGCGTCTTTCGCCGGAGTAATACGCAAAACCAGCTGCGGCACGCCTTTCCCTTCGGGGAAGCCCGCGTCCGTTAGCAGTTTTTTAGCTTCCTCGACATTACCTTCGGCAATACCTTCCAATTTCGGATAGCCGGGTATGGGAAACACCAAGGTAGGCGCCGGGAGGAGATGATCCTTTCTGATTTCCTTCCACGGTAACGCGAGGGTCAAAGCCCGTCGCACGCGTCGGTCGCTCCACGGTTTGTCGGCGCTGCGCACGTAATAGTAGTGCGTTGCGAACATGGCGTTGACCGAAATGCCTCGCTTGTCTTTGAGCTTCTCCAGATCAACGTCGCCGGCTACCCATTGCGCCAGTCCCGAGTCGTAGAGGGAGGCAGCATCCTCGGCCTTATCCCCGAACCGGATCACGATGCGCGGTATTTTAACCTTTTTTGCGTCCCAATAGAGTGAATTACGGGTAAGGGTAAGTCTTCCCGGAGTCCGTTCCAGAATGTAATAGGGACCATTTGAGATAATCGGTCCCGCGGACCAGTCCTTTTTCTTGCGCATGTCCGGGTGTACCGGGGCGAATGAATGATGGCAAAGCACGCGCGGAAAGTACGCGGCCGGGGAAGAAAGTTTGACGACGAGCGTTTTCTCGTCCTTGACCGTGATACCGATTTTTGAGATGTCCGTCGTTTTTTTGAGTCGGAAATCTTTCGCCCCGTCGATGAAATCGAACAACGACGAGTAGGCGGCGTCGGATGCGGGATCCATCATGGACAGCCACGTATCACGGATATGCGATGCGCGGACGGGATCCCCGTTCCAATACCGGGCGCCTTCACGCAAGAAAAAGGTCCAAGTTCGCTTGTCTTCCGAGACTTCCCATCGGGCGGCCAGCGCCGGAACGGGTTCCAGGGTGACCGGATTGTAGGTGAAAAGGCCTTCATAAAGCGCGGTGAAAATTTGCGCTTCGTCCGCCTGAAAAGAACGCAGGGGGTTCAGTTCCGGATCATTTCCGGAAAATGCGACTATTATTTCTTCTCGTATCTTCACGGCGCTCTGAGATTCCGTTTTCTCGCCGGTACTCACTGATGTTTCAGCGCTTTTTGGGGCGGCCGCGCCGGCGGCGCTTGCGCAGGAGGAGGCTAAAAGCAGCGCTCCGAACATGAGGAAAACGATCGACGATGCATTTCTCGCGCGCATATTAAAAAACTCCTAGGGCGGGGACGATGATTAGACGACGTCGGTTCGGATCCCGAGCTTTTTCATCTGCTCCAGCTCTTCTTTCTGAGCGATATATTCGTGGCGTTTCTGATTGGCTTTAACGATGCCGTTCTTGATAATCGCGATTTCCGGTTTAATGCCGCGAACGCGTTCGCGATCTTCTCGGGCGGCTTCGGATTTGAAGAACACGTCGAGCGCTGAGATACTCTTGTGGATGCTTTGCATCTCTTCAATGTTCTTACCTAACACAGCAAGAACCTGTTCTTCGTTCGCCGCTTCCAATTTTTTTGAGACACTTGTAGTTTTATTGTTAATCGATGCGAGGAACCGCGTTTTTCGTTCTACTTCCTGGCGGAAGACGGAATAATTCAGACGTTCCGATTTTGACAACGCGGTGACTGAGTCGAAAAATTCCACCTCGTAAAAAACTTCATCGTCCGCTTTGTTGAGCATCTTCCTGACGATGACGCGCATTTTTTCCAAAAACCCCTTTTTTTGGCTTTGCAGCAAAGTGTTGTTTTCGTCCAGTTTTCTCAGTGCGTCGTCAAGGGTGAAATTGAGCGTTCCAAGGGTTCGTACGCCGTCCATAAGCGTCGCTTTGAAGGATACAGCCCGTTTTTCTTCTTTCGGCTTGTCGTCCTTTAAG
>JBAYHM010000183.1:0-9415 GCA_041666155.1 Treponemataceae bacterium | reverse complement strand
TCCATAATGGACGGCGAATCGCCGAGAGGATCATTGATGAGGATGAGCTTTTCAGCTTCAAAGGGATGTTTGCGCGGTACGCCGGTGAAGGCGACCGAATTGGGCGGCGGTCCGCCGCGAAACTTGGCGATCTCAAAAAGCTGCGACGTTTCAAGATACGTACTGATGCTCATGCGTTTCCTCCGCTTCAACTATACGATCGAGGTGGGCAGAGAGCAAGTACGATTGTTTTTAGCCGTGCATTCGGCGTTGCCGCAGCGGACGTTCTTGGATGTACGCTGCCAAGGAAGTTCGCTCGTTTTCAGGTATCTGCGAAAAAGTGAAGGCAAATGTTGGTTTTGAGCGTATGAGTCTGCACCCGGGGGACAAAATGGACGCGCCGACGCGCAATGAACAATCCGCGAATTCGGTTCCCGGTTCGATACCTTTCATGCAGTCGGGATCATCGGGCTTGAACGCGAGACCTGAGTCGGACAGCGAGGTGACGCGGCCGGTTGCGATGGCGCCTGTCGCGGGGACCGAAAGGATGAATTCCACCCTGTCCCAATCCGCGGGACGCACACGGTGCGAAGTACGGCCGTTACGTATCGGCCGATAGCGGCCGAGTATGTCTTGAAGGCGTTCCAGTTCTTCCGGGTCGTCGAAATCGTCGGAAGCTATACCGTTGACGCCGACTTGAACGGCTTTTGCGGCTTCTTCAAACGTAAAATTCGGGCCTTTGAGAATGACGATGGTAGTTTTTTCTTTATTGCGCTCACTCCGTATAAACTGGACGATTGTTTTCCAATGCCTCGGGAAATCCTCGGCGCTGATAATGACCGCGTCGGGATCGATTTCATCCAGATTGTCCATCGCTTTGACGGGGGATCGATACCGGATCAGTTCAAAACCGAGCGGTTTTAAATAAAAAGAAACCAATTTGTACGCGGCATCCGCGTCGACGACAAGCAATGCCTTCATTCAGTCCCCAAGTTGACGACGGAATAATCGTAGACCATCCACACGTCGTCACGGCGTTTTACATAATAAGTATATCGTTTCCGTTCGGTATAGGTACCGAAGCGGAACTTCTCGATCGCTATGATCGTTCCTTGTTCGGCTCCGTAGGTCGTTTTTTCTATGACGAATTCAATTGGAATAGTCGATATGTCTCCGTCCACCAGCGCGTTGCGGAGATCCGATCGGTAGCGGTCGAGCATGCGTCTGCGGCCTTCTTCAGACTCGGTGAGCCATGCTCGCTTACGCGCTCCATCCCGTGAGATCATCGACTCCAAATCCAGGTAAAGAAAGAACTTCTCCCATTGACCTTTTTGCCGCGCCGTAAGCAGGTACTCAAGAACGCGGTCCGGCGGCATGTTTTCACGCACGAGCACCGCACCCGTTTCCACGTCCAATGCCGCCGGAGGGGCCGTCCCTTCGATGATCGGCGCTATGCGGAGGGTCAGAGGCAATCGATTGGAATTGACCGCGGGAAGCGCGTTCGCGACCGGGGGCACTCCGGACGACGACGCGGGCATCGAGCCGGGCGCCGAGGGTGATCCGTAGGGACGGTACAATTCCGGGTACAAACGAGCCTGTACGACGAACGAACCGGCTCCGTTCAAGTCTACGTAATCGCGGAGGTCCTCGGTGAACGACAAGGATTCACCGGGTTCTACCGACACTTCGCGGAAGAATACGTGTTGATCTTGAGTCCTTTTTCTGATAAGAATTTGCGCAGGCTCAAGGATGCGGTTCGTCATCGATCTGATTTCGAAATCGACGGAAAAGGCGCGCTCATCCGCCAGCTTGAATCGATACGGGGCGGCGCCGCGGTTGGATACCGTGACTTGGACGAGTACCGGTCCGGTTTCCGTACCGGCGTAATACACTCGTTTATCAAAATAGCGTATCGCGATGTCCACCTCACCCGCGCCGATGATGGCCAAGCAGGCGAAATATATGATTGCGGCGATTGCGGTTCGTTTCACTGCGCGACTCCAAGGGCCGGCTGCACGCGCGGCTCTAGCCTCGGTTGATCGAGGCCTATAGTATAGTAATCGGAATCCCTTATGAATACCTTATCCTTTCCTGTTCTTGCCGCGAAGCTTCGCCGATCCAAGGCAGTCGCGAACTCCGTAAAGGCATTTACCGAACGAAAATTTCCTCTTGAACTGGAAGGCGCCGAAGGCGCGTTCTCCGCTTTGCTCGTCGCCGAGCTTTTTCGCGTCGCGCCGGGGCCGTTCCTGGCGGTGGCGCCGACGGAAAAGGAAGCCGCGGAATTGGCCGCGGATTTGGAGACGGCGGGCGCGCCGGTCATCCACTTGCCCTGGTGGGGCACCATGCCCTACCGGGATATGGCTCCTGGCGCCGCTATTTTTGGCGAACGCGCCGCGGTCCTGTCTTTGCTATCCCGGGGAGCGGGCGGCATCATCGTAACCGCCGAACGGGCGCTATTAACGCCGGTGCCGCCTCCCGACTACCTGAAAAATCTTCTTATCCGCCTTATTCCCGGCGGCAAGATAGATACCGCCGAGCTCGCTTCCCGCTTGGTTTCTTACGGGTACACGCGCGTGCCGCGGGTGCAAGTCCACGGGGAGTTCGCTCTTCGCGGCGAAGTATTCGATGTCTACATGAGTGGAGAGGCGGAAGCCTTCCGCGTGCTTTTCGATTTTGACAAGGTTGAATCGATCAAGCGTTTCGACCCGGAAGATCAGAGCGGAAAGGGCGTAGTGACCGAGCTCGTCATCCATCCGGTGAAGGAAGTGGTCTGGTCCGAGGACCGCATCGCGGCGCTTGCGAAACGCTTAGCGGGTCTTGAGGAATTTTCCGATGGCGGTAAAGCAGTCATAGAAGAACTCACCGCGCGCGGAACCGCCCCCGGTGAGG
Organism: Treponemataceae bacterium; assembly: GCA_041666155.1. Classification (GTDB taxonomy): domain Bacteria; phylum Spirochaetota; class Spirochaetia; order Treponematales; family Breznakiellaceae; genus SZUA-426. The sequence goes on along the minus strand of JBAYHM010000183.1, from coordinate 6,547 downwards.
AACTCTTTTTTCCTCTCGCGTTTCCCGAATCGGCGACCATCTTGGATTATATGGGAGAAGACTCCACGCTAATCCTGATGGAGAAGGAGCGTCTTGAAAACGCGCAGGAAACCTTGGAGCGCGAGTACCAGGGTCTTTACCGCAAAGCGAGGCGCGAACGGGAGCTTCCGGCCCCCGCCAGAGTGCTGCTGGATTTCAAGACCCTTGAAAAGTCGAGGAAACGGCGCGTAGCCCTCTTGGGCATCAAGAGTGACCCGATCGACGGGGTGACGCGCCTGGAACTCCCTTGCGATCCGCCGCGAAGTTTCTTCGGCAACATCAATTACCTCAAAGAAGAGCTGACAAACCTTTCCAAGGGCGGCTGGGAAATATACGTGTTCGCCGAGTCCGACTCCCAAGCGGGACGGATCTCCGAAATATTGCGTGATTTTCCCGTCGCTATCGCCACCTTCCCTGTGTCCACCGGTTTCGCGCTGCCCGATCTCAAGCTTATCGCCATCCAGGAAAACGAGATCTTCGGCCGCCGCAGACGCGTGCCGCATTCCCTCAAGCACGCCCGCAGCTCCGCCATTGACACCTTCGTGGAACTCAACCCCGGTGATTTCGTAGTCCACGTCAATTACGGCATTGGTCTGTTCAAGGGCATTGAGCGCATCAAGGCGCTTGGTCATGAACGCGATTATATCAAACTTGAGTACGCCGACGATGAAACTGTTTTCGTCCCTATAGAGCAGGTGAACCTGGTCCAGCGTTACATCGGCAACGAGGGCACTGCCCCGCGCATGGACAAACTTGGCTCCAAGAGCTGGGAAAACCGCAAGGGCAGGGTCAAGAAGTCGGTCGAGGACATCGCCGAGAAACTAATCGAGCTGTATTCCAAGCGAAAGGCCGCTCAGGGGTACGCGTTTCCGCACGATACCGAGTGGCAGACCGCGTTTGAGGCCGCCTTCCCCTACGAGGAAACCGAAGATCAGCTGCGCTGCGTAGAAGAAATAAAAGAAGACATGGAGAAACCCTTGCCGATGGACCGCTTGGTCTGCGGCGACGTGGGCTACGGAAAGACAGAGGTCGCGGTGCGCGCCTGTTTCAAGGCGGTCATGGGCGGAAAACAGGTCGCTTTCCTCGCGCCGACGACGATCCTGGCCGAACAGCACTACGAAAATTTCCAGGAACGCTTTTCAGCCTTTCCGGTCCGCCTGGGGATGCTCTCGCGTTTTGTCGACAAGGCCGAAACGAAGAAAACGCTTGAAGCCGCAAAGCGTGGAGAGATCGATATTTTGGTTGGTACGCACCGGATCATCCAGAAGGATGTGGCGTTCAAGGATCTGGGCCTTCTAGTCATCGACGAGGAACAGCGCTTCGGCGTCAAGGATAAGGAACGGCTCAAAGAATTCAAGACGAACGTAGACTGCCTCACCCTGAGCGCGACGCCGATTCCGCGCACGCTGCACATGAGTCTGTTGAAAATCCGCGATATGAGCCTTTTGACGACACCTCCCTACAACCGGCGTCCGATCGAGACGGCCATTGACGAGTACAATGAGGACCGCGTAGCCGCGGCGATCAGGCGGGAAGTGGAGCGGGGCGGGCAAGTTTTCTACCTCCACAACCGAGTGGAAAGCCTGGAAGAGGTCCGGCGCGGTCTGGAACGTCTCATGCCGGAGGTTCTGGTGGATATCGCCCATGGCCAGATGGACCCGAAGGATCTTGAGGACGTGATGCACCGCTTCATCCACGGCGGTTTCCATGTTCTGGTGTCCACGACCATCATCGAAAACGGTATAGATATTCCCAACGTAAATACGATTATTATCGATAGGGCGGACATGTACGGCGTCTCCCAGCTGTATCAGCTTCGCGGCCGCGTCGGCCGTTCGGACCGAACCGCGTACGCCTACCTCTTCTATCCTAAGGATCGCGCGCTTTCCGAATTGGCGATGAAGCGCCTGCAGGTCATTTCCGACTTCACCGAGCTCGGTTCCGGCTTTAAGATTGCGATGAAGGACATGGAAATCCGCGGCGCGGGTAATCTTCTGGGCCGCGAACAGTCGGGAGATATTTTCTCGGTGGGCTTCGATCTATACCTCAGGCTTCTGGACGAAGCGGTCAGGCGACTCCAGGACACTAACTACGAGGCGGAGAACGAGACTTACCTTGAGCTTGAATACTCAGGCTTCATTCCCGATTCCTACATCGATTCCGCGCAGGAAAAGATGGAAGTATACAAGAAGATAGCGGGAATCGGTACGCGCGATGAACTTGAGCGCGTGTTCGCCGAGCTTTTAGATCGTTTCGGGCCGTTGCCGGACGAAGTGCAGAGCCTTCTGTCGCTGTCGGAAATCCGCATCATTTGCCGCGACCTCTCGGTGGCCGCGCTCAGGGAACGGGGCGGAATGGTCCGCGTAGAGTTCAGCAAGGTGTCAAAAGTTAAAGTGGATCGCGTCATCAGGCTCATGAAGGAAAGCGCCGGTAAAGTTAAACTTGACCCGAAAGCGCCTAACGTGCTTATGCTGCAGACAGGCGCCATCGGCCTCAAAGAGAAAAGCGAATTCATCAGGGAAAAACTCGCCGCGCTGGCGGGATAAGGGTAAGGAGCGAAGGAATGGGCATCAAAGCGGTAGCGTTCGATTTCGGCAACGTGATTTCAGAGCGGCAGGACCCGTCGACGATGGGTTTGTTGGCGGCCATCGCCGACGTCAGCGAAGAGCAAGCGCGGGATATCGTGTTCACCGGCCGCGAGGACTGGGACCGGGGCGACCTGTCCGGCCCCGACCATTACCGCCGCGGTTTTCAGCGGCACGGTGTGGAGATAGATGAAGGCGTCCTCCATGCGTTCATGCGCGCGGACCTGGAAAGCTGGGCGACGCTGAACGAGGCTTGCGTCGCTCTCATGGAAGAAGTGAAGGCGGCCGGTACGCGGACCGCGATTCTTTCCAACATGCCGCACGAGTTTCTCGGCAGCGCCCGAAAACGGTTTCCGGTAGTAAGCAAAGTCGACGTCTCAGTATTTTCCTGCGAACATTCCATCGTGAAACCCGTGAAAGCCATATATGAAGTTCTATTGAATCAATTGAATGTTCCGGCCTCTGAAGTGCTGTTCTTTGACGATATGCCGGAAAATATCGATGCGGCCCGGGAAGTCGGCATTCAAGCCCATCTGTGGTCGGACGCCGCCGCCGCGCGGAAAATCCTCCACGAATCGGGGGTGTTGAAATAATGACCCGCACGATTCTGTTTTTTACATTCTTTTGGATTTCTTTTGTCCTCGCGTTTCCGTTATCCCTGGTGATTCTTGCTTTCTATGTGGTTGGACTTAGCCGTCTGGTTCGCCGGCCCTTGCAAAGACTGGCACGCTGGTGGGGTTCTTTTGTTCTGTCAGTCATGGGTGTCCGCCTCGCGCCGGAAGGTATGGATCGCATCCCAAGCGAGGGCGGCCTATGCTTCGTGGGAAACCATCAGGGAGACCTTGATATCCTTGTGGCCCTGGCCCTCATCGAGCGGCCCTTCGGTTTTATCGCGAAGAAGGAAGCGATTTTCCTGCCCTTCGTCGGCCTATGGGTCGTGCTGCTGGACGGCTTGTTCATCGACCGGAAAAGCGCGCGGAAAGCGCTGATCGCGATCAAAGCGGGCGCCCAGCGAATCAGGCACGGCGGGGCGATGATCATCTTCCCGGAAGGGCACCGAAGCCGCGGTCCGATTATGGGCGATTTCCGTCCCGGAGCGTTCAAGCTCGCCACGATGGGGGACGCCGCTATCGTTCCGGTCACGTTTGACGGGAGCTACCGCGCGTGGGAAGCGGAAACGCGGATACGGAAAACGACCATACGCGTAGTTTTCCATGAGCCGATCCTCACAGCGGGGCTTAGTCCGGAAGAACGGAAGGCTTTGGCATCACGTGTTCAGAATGTCATTCAGTCGGCGCTGCCGAAAGATTAGTTGTGTCTGCTCATCGATCGTAGATAAGAACCAGGTCCCTATCTTCTTCTTTGAGCCCTTTGAGCAAGCCAAGCTCGGCGAGCGTTTCCTCGGAAGCCGTGCTGCGGTGCGGTACGTAGCCGGTGGCGGCCAGGTTCCGGTTTACTACCAATTCGTCCTTCCTCGCCAGGGCTTGCAGGCGGCAGGCAAGGTTGATGCCGTAGCCGACATAATCGCGGTACTTCAACTGCGACGCTTCCGCGGAAATCTCGTATTTGAAAACCTTGTCCATCACCAGGGCGCCCGCAAGGCCGAGGCCGGGGTAAGGTTTGAACAATTCCTCGTCCACAAAAGACGTATATGAGTCGAACACCTGTAGGGCGCCTGAGACGGTAGATTCTTCGGTCTCATCCCAGATAATGATGGCCCCATCGCCCATGAGCTTGTAGTACGAGCAGCCGTAGCCGAATTGATTAACGCAGGAGAGCAGATTAGAGGTGAAGTCCTTGATGAGAGCGAAGACATCGTCCTCATCGTTACAACACAGGAAGTTGCTGAAATTGCGGATATCCACGCAGAGCACCAAGGCTCGCGGTTTCGTTTCCCCCAGATACACGTTGTCGAAAATGTCCACAGGCATCTTTTTGAGCCCGGCGAGCGCCGATTGGTCCAACTCCACTCCCCGGTCGTGAACCGAAACGAGTTTTCGTTCACCCCCGAGGACCGAGCAGATTTCCGCAAGAATCAAAGCGTCGGTAGGAAATCCGGAAAGTGTTCGTTTTTCAACAAAACTGGGTATGTCGCCTTCGGCGTCCGCAATCATTACGGACCCGTCAAGCTCGCACACGATGAGCACTGATTGCCGTATTCCCGTTAAGGGATCTTCAACAACTACTTGCTTATTCCTAAAGGTGATGATGCCGCGGTCAGCCATGGGCTGGAGTATAACACACGCGCTTGAAGCGATGCATCCGTCCCAACGAGTTTTTACGGTCGAAACCCGGGAGCGCTGAGTCCCGCGCTGATGACTCCGCGTGCCTTGCTCAGTATATCTTCTACGAAAACGAGCTCTATTCTCCGGCCGGTTCGTCTTCCTTTGTTGAGTTCAAATATCAGGCGGGCGGCCAGGGCTTCCGGACCTTTTTGGATAAGGTCGGGAAGCGCTTTGGTTGAAATGATATAGCCGACCGGCGTGTCGAAGTACTCGCCGACAAGCTCGCGGAAGATCCACAGGAGACGGGCCAGTTCTTTTTTCTCAGGTCCCAGGCGAGGGTAGCCGGGAAACTTATTTTCGTATTGCCGGTATTGGTCGACGCGGTAATCCGAGCGGGGAAGGGCGGCGCAGGTTTCCTTATATCGATCCAAAAGCTTTCGTTCAGCCAGAACGGCGCGCAGATCCGCCTCTATTTTAAGCAGCAGCTCGACATCTCCGACGGCATAGGCAAGGAGGTCCGGCGAAATCGGGCGTTTAAGCCAGTTTGCCCTCTGGAAGGTGTCTTTTGCGGCTTTTTCGATACCCAGGTGCGCGGAAAGGTTAACTTGCAGACCGAGTATTTTTTGCGCGACGGCGATGTCGCGAATAGGAGAGATGCCGAAACCCAGTACGTTTTGAGTGATGAAAAGGTCGTTCTTGCTTGAAAACATGACTTTGACGATATCCGGCGCTTCCAGCAGTTCGCGCAGGCAATCCCCAGATGCTGCGAGTGCCAGCGCGTCGACCACAACGGCATCGTTTCCGTCGAAACATTGGAAAATGGAGACCGAATAACGATATCGATACGAACCCTGGTCCGCCTCAAGGTCAAAGGCCAGAGAGTCTACACCGCGGCTATGCAGTTCATCGATGTAGGCGCGTAAGGCCTGTGGCGTAGAGATGATTCTGATTTTGTCCATTCCCGATCATAACATTTTTATCGATTCAACATCAGCTCCGTTCGCTGAGGGGTCCTAACGAAACCCATACCGATCGTTTTATGGTTGTTCCTGCCTGTCATGAATACGCTCTGGTTGAATTATTATTCGAATGCTTTCGGCGGCAAGGCGCTGCTTTCTCAATTTAAATGAAAAAAATATTCACTATTAATTATAACATTGACATAAATATTCAGCAGCCCTATACTTCCTCTATGATTTCCGCGTCTAAAACGGTTCCTATGTGCATTATGCTGATTGCGAATAATGTGTCCCGATTTACCGTTACGAAGCGAAAAGCCGCTGAATATATTCTCGCTAATTATGAGCGGGTCCTCGCTTTAAATGTCAACGAACTAGCGAACGAAGCGGAATCAAGTCCTTCTACGATAATCCGTTTGTGCAATGATCTTGGGTATAAACGGTATCAGGACCTAAAGATCACGCTTGCGCAGGAGATAAGCCACCCGACTTACCAGATTTCCGGAGCTCTTGAAAAGACGGACGATTTGGAAACGATCGTTAAGAAAACGTTTCAAAGCAATATCGAAGCGATTGAAAGTACTTTGCCGGTATTGGACTTCGATCAATTCAGGAAAGCGGTTAGTCTTATTGTTGGCGCGCGTCGGCTTGAATGTTATGGAATCGGCGGGTCGGCCGCGGTCGCCCTAGACGCTGCCCATAAGCTCTTGAAGATCGGATATAAAGCAGTCGCGATATC
>JBAYHM010000182.1:0-9441 GCA_041666155.1 Treponemataceae bacterium | reverse complement strand
TTGCCGACCGCGTTGCCGATATGCGCGCGTTGGTGACCGAAAGCTTTCCTGAAGGAACACGCATTTCGGCTCCGACGGGCGGTTTTCTTCTCTGGATCGAGCTACCCGCGCCCTGTGACGCGGAACACCTCTACGCGGAGTGTGTTCGAGAAGATATCCTTTTTCCGCCGGGACCCCTCTTTTCCGCGTCCGGCGGTTTCAAGCGTCATCTGCGTCTCAACGCGAGCGCCTCAGGGATTGAGATAAACAAAGCGGTTAAACGCATCGGGGAGTTAGCGGGAACCATGAAGTGAAACGCGAAACTATTATCACAACTCATTTATTTATATGGTACTTCCGCATCAAACCAAACATTTCCCGCCTTCAGCGCTTCGTATAATTTTGGGTAGGGCAAATCCCGAATACCGCCGATCTCGTTCTTTACGCAGAGTGCCGCCGCGGTTCCCGACGCCTGTCCCATAGCCATGCAAGAAACCGTATTCCGGGTAGACATGTGGGCTTCGTGGTTCGAAGTAATCATCATGCCTATCGCAAAAAGATTATCCAGTCCTTTCACAAGCATGGTCCGGTAAGGCAGGCCGTAGGTTTTTCCGCCCTTCAGCTGTATCCGAGGAGCGGAATCGTGGAAACCGTAGGAGAAAACTTCGTCATCATAATGGGTACAGTTCACGACCTCGTCGAGGGAAATGTCATAATCGCACTCAATGCAGCGGGCCCGCCGGATGGTGATGGCAGGAGCGGTTCTGGCGATAAAGGCATTGGCGGCTCCCGGAACGTTCTTCCGCAGTAGTTCCAAAGAAGCCCGCTGCCGTCGGCGCAGTTCGAATTCCGCATCCGCCAGGGCATCCCGGTTTGACGGGGAAACAGGCATTTTGAAATTCACCTTGATGAACATGAAATAGTTGTCGTGAAGAGTGGTGGTAACTCCGCTCATCCCCAGGTCCGCGACAGCTTGACCCAGTTGGGGATTTATCTTTGCCCAGGCGCCATCCACCCGGATAATCTGATTCGTCCGTCCGCTCCGGGGCCCTCGGGCATATTCAAAGAGGACTCCGTTATCCTTGAGAAAAGAATAGTATTTGTCGATGTCGATACCGCCGACTCCCATGCTGTTCACCACGCTATAATCATTGGGTTCGGTATAGCGAGCCCCCGCCCGGGCGGAGATGTCTCCGTAGCCGGTGGCGTCGATAAAGACTTTCCCAAGGATCGCTTCGCTGCCTTGATGGCTTTCGGCAATTATGCCGTTTATCCGGCTGCCTTTCGTGATCACGTCTACTGCCATGGTATTGAGCAACACCTGGACTCCCGCTTCCCGCAGCATGTCCAGAGCAACGAACTTATACGCCTCCACATCCACGCAGAGAGTATCGGAATCATATTCCGGGCGCATCTGCGTCTCGTTGTGGCCTGAGCATCCCCCGGCCTGGTACAGGCGCTGGATAAATTCCTCCGGTATGCCCCGTACGACCATTCGTTTTTCCACATTGAAAGGTTTCCAGAGGTTGAAAAAACTGTGGAGCCCGCAGCCGCCTTCCGCGGCGATGCCGCCGACATAGCCCTTGCTTTCGATCAAAGCGGTCTTTGCGCCGCCCCGGGCCGCGGCAATAGCCGCAAACACGCCGCCGGTACCGCCGCCCGCCACTACTACGTCGTACTGCCGACAGCTGATTTTTTGTTCAGGTCTTACTACAAAGTCCATGATTTTCATTCCCCCAATGTTTCGTCTATTTCGCGATGGCCACTGAATACCCGCAGGTATAGGCTTCACCGCTTCCGAGGCGCAGAGTACCCGGCCGTCTCTTCCAGTCCGCATCTTCCGGAATCATCGGCAGGTGGCTGGTCGAGCCGTAAATCGGTTCAATACAGATAAACGGTCCGCCCGGCTCAGTCCAGAACTGAAGATGATTCGCCTCGCCGATGTCGACAAGAAGGCTTCTCTTCGCGGTTTCGCTTTTCAGGCATACCTGTTTTGACTTTATCGGACGGAAACAGAAACAGCCCTTAGTGAACATGCTGTAATCAAGACGCAGTTTCTTGCCGTCCGCACTAATACATTTTTCAATTTCGCTTATCGGTCCATAGCTTTTTATAATATTCTCTACGCTTTCCGCTTTCTCAAATTCAATAAAGTAGTCTTCAAAACGGCCGGCCTTTCCAACCGGACAGGCAAAACGCGGATGACCGCCAACGGTAAAGTACATTTCTTTTCCGTCCCGGTTTTCTATCCGGTATTCGGTTTTTAGCGCGGAACCTTCAACGGAATACGTGAGTCTGAAATTGAATCGCCACGGATACTGCGCGAACGACTGGGCATCGTCGGCCAGTTCATACACGATATGTTTTTCGCTTTTTTCCACAACAACAAATTCCCGGTCCTGGGCAAATCCGTGCATGCCGAGGCTGTATTCCTTCCCTTCAAACATATATTTACCGTTGGGTAGCATCCCCATCATCGGGAAACAAACGGCGGTTCCCAGTCTTTTCTTGTCCGCGGGTCGCCAGAAATAATTCGCGCTCTCATCGTCGTCATTGTTGAATTTCAAAACCCAGGGTTCAACATTATAACTGTCGGATATAAAAGTTATCGTATCGTTGCTGATTGTGTTTTTCATCTTTCATCCTATTTCTTTTATAGGTGCAAACCGTATATCCGTCGGGTCATACAGCCGCGCGGATTTTCGCGTCAACATGATAGATGCCGGTACTCGCCGTGATAAACAAACCGGTATCATCGAAACAAAGATTGGCTGCAATTTCAGGAACACGGATATGACCGAGCAAGGTTCCGTCAGGAGAAATAATCCAAATGCCTCCCGGCCCGGTTGAATAAATATTCCCCCGCTCATCGAGACGCATCCCGTCCGGTTTCCCCGCTCCCATTTTTTCGTCCATTTTAAAAAACAGGCTCAAACTTTTTTTTGTCAGATCTAATTGAAAAATAGAGTATGAACTCGTGTCGATGATGTAGAGAGTTTTTTCTTCGACGGAAAGCGCAAGGCCGTTAGGATAATTCAACGTAGCCTCAATCATCTCAAGCCCAGCGCTGCTTTCATCATACCGGAAGACGCTACTGTGACCGACCTGAACCCCTTCGATTTTTCGCGATAGGGGATCAGTAAAATAAATGAGGCCCTTGCTGTCTACAATGATGTCATTGCTTCCGTTAATCGGAATTCCGTTATACGAATTCACGATTACGTTCCTGTCTAAATCGGTTATCGCGCGGAGATCACGGGTACAACAGAGTATTCTTTTTTTCATGCGGTCATAGGTCATTCCGATGGTAAAATGCGAATCGTCGTTGATAAGCTTTACTTTGCCTAGTTCCATTCGGTAAATTTTATTCAACATGAAATCAGTAAAATACCAGACCCCGGAATGGTACACAGGTCCTTCGGTAAAGTGATATCCCGTTCCCCATTTTTCAAGAGGACTTTTCGGATCAAGCAAATCGAGCACCGTGTCGTTGTAAATCGTCAAATCCAAGACATCGGCCTTACTACAGCGGGCTTTTCATCGTAGTACAGCGGCTCCGGCGGCGGGAATATCCTATCGATTTCCGCTAATACATCTTCGGTCAGCTTTATTTCCACGCAGTGAAGCATCTCTTGGAGATCTTCCAACGTGGCGGGTCCGATAATCGGCGAAGTCACCGCCGGATGGACCATCTCCCACGCCAGCGTCACGTTGACTGGTTTTTCACCGATGTCGTGGCAGAGCTTCGCGTATTCCAAAAGCTTCGGCCTGTATTTATCCACGAGCGACACCGACAATTCCTCAATCGGCCTATTGTTCGGCGAAAGCAGGTCGACGGCAAGCACTCCACGCTGTAAGGGACTAAAAAGCGTTACCGCGATACCCTGGTCGATGCAACAGGGAAAAACTTCAAGTTCGGCACCTCTGTGAGTCATATCGTAGCGGTGCTGCTCGCAGATCAAGCCCATGAAATTGCGTTTGCGGGCCGCTTCCTGGGCTTTCATGATTTCCCAGCTGTTAAATTTGCTGGAACCGATATAGTCCAGCCGTCCCGCTTTGACAAAGGTCTCAAACGCTTCCCAAATCTCGTCCCACTGCACATTACGATCGACATGGTGCATGGAGATAAGTTCAATATGGTCGGTCTGGAGCCGTTCAAAGGATCCCTCAATGTGCCGTCGTATTTTCCATAACGAATAAGCGTCATTCGTATTTGCGCCGTCGTAGTCATTGTCAAGCATCGTGCGGCCGACTTTCGTTGCGAAAAAAACTTTTTCCCGCCTGCCGCCGCCCTGTTTGAACCACTTCCCGACTATACGCTCCGAATCGCCGGAGGTTCCCTTGCCGTGGTTGCCGTAAACATTTGCGCAGTCAAAAAAATTGATGCCGGCTTCCAAGGCTGCGTCCATAATCTTAAACGCTTCTTTTTCTCCAGTCGCAGCCCAGTTGCCGACAAATTTTTCATTGTAGCCAAAATTTCCGGTACCCAGACAAAGGCGGCTAACCTTTAAATTCGAACGTCCCAGTTTCTTATATTCCATCCAAAAGTCCTTTGATCTACATATATAACGTACAGGCTACTTTTCTTCCCGGTTCTATTTCCACAAGTGGTATGTCTACCCCGGTACACTGTCCCGTCGCCTGCTTGCAGCGCGGGGCGAAACGGCAGCCTGGCTTTGGGTTAATCGGGTTCGTAACCTCGCCGGTCAGGATTGTGCGTTCCCTGTTGTAATTTATCTCCGGAACGGGAATCGCGGCGAGCAGCGCCTGGGAATACGGATGGTACTGCTTTTCAAACAGTTTCCGCTTTTCCGAATACTCCACGACCTGACCCATGTACATCACCATGATGTTGGTACTTATGTGTTTTACTACGCACAGGTTATGGGTAATGAACATATACGCCAGGCCTTTTTGTTTCTGTAAATCCATTATCAGATTGAGTATCTGCGCCTGAATGGAAACATCTAGGGCGGACACCGGTTCGTCGCAAACAATGAATTTGGGATTCAGCGCGAGGGCGCGGGCAATTCCGACCCGCTGCCGCCGCCCCCCATCGAGTTCGTGGGGATAAGTGTTCACGTAACGACTGGAAAGCCCGACCACGTCCATCAATTCCAAAACCCGGTCTTTAAGCTGATTCTTATCCTTAAAAAGCTTGCGGACTATGATCGGCTCTGCGATAAGGTCCCTGATGGAAAGTCGTGGATTGAGGGAAGTGAACGGATCTTGAAAAATCATCTGCATTTCACTGTAGATATGATTTTTCTTTTTTCCGTTTGGGTTATAAATGTTCTCCCCGTTGTAAAGAACATCTCCGGCCGTTGAATCGAGAAGTCCCAGAAGCACCCGTCCGAGCGTTGATTTTCCGCAGCCGGACTCACCGACAACGCCTAAAGTCTCATTTTCGTTGATGACAAAATTGACATCATCCACGGCATGGAGCAGACCCTTGGTGACCTTGAAATATTTCTTTAAGTTACGCGCTTCAATTATCGGCACACTCATATCACCTGCCCCATTTTTCCCGGTAGCGATAACACTTTATGCTATGGGTACCATCGGTATAAAAATCCGGTTCCTTTTCCATACAAATATCCATACGGTAATCACAACGTTCACAAAACTTGCATCCGACAGGAAGCTCTTCCGGATTTGCCATATTGCCTTGGATAGGAGTAAGTCGTTCTGTTTCGCTTTTTAAGTTCGGGATGCACTTAAAAAGCCCTTCAGTATATGGGTGGTTATTTTCTTTTTTATACACATCTTCGATGGTGCCGATTTCCAGAATCTGTCCGCTGTAGATCACCGCGACTTTCGTGCATATTTCCACCACAATGCCCAGATCGTGCGTAATCAATATCATCGCGGTATTGAATTCCGCTTTTAGTTTTCGCATCAGTTCCAGAATCTGCGCCTGGATCGTAACATCAAGAGCGGTCGTCGGCTCGTCGGCAAGAATCAGTTCCGGCTCCGCGACTAGAGCCATCGCGATCACTATACGCTGTTTCATACCGCCGGAAAACTGAAACGGATATTCGTTCTGCCGCTCCGGCGGAATTCCAACCATGCGGAAAAGGTTGTCAACCTTTATTTGTTTTTCTTCAGCAGAGATCTTAGCAGAATGGAGATCAAGGACTTCTCTGATCTGGAGTCCTACCGTTTTGGTAGGATTGAGACTCGTCATCGGGTCTTGAAAAATCATCGAGATTTTCTCGCCCCGAATTTCCCGCATCTCCTTTTTGGAAAGAGCAAGTACGTTCTTTCCGTCATATTCAATACTGCCGGATTTTATCTCACCAACATCGTTGGGAAGCAGCCGCAAAATACTTAGTGCGAGGGTGGTTTTCCCTGCCCCGGTTTCGCCGACCAGCCCCAAGGTCTCACCTTTCTCAAGAGAAAGACTAACCCCATTCAGAGCATAAACTACAGCATCATCAGTGTTGTATTGGACAAAGAGGTCCTTAATATCAAGAAGCTTTGGCATTCATTTTCCCCGTGTTTACTTTTTCATCTTGGGGTCTAGCGCATCTCGAAGACCGTCGCCCACAAAGTTTACACTCATGACCGCAATCGCGATAGCGATGCCGGGAATCAACCCTAAATAAGGGTAATACCGGATATGGGCCTTGTTGTCCGACAGTATCGTTCCCCATTCTGGAGTGGGTGAATTTATGCCGACACCGAGAAAGCCCAATGACGCGATGTTCAATATCGCAGACCCCAAGGTCAACGTGGCGGTGACTATCACCGGTCCAATTCCGTTTGGAAGAATGTGTTTAACGATAATGCGGTAGGTGCTCGTCCCGCAACACTTCGCAGCTTCGATAAACTCCTGATCACGCAAGGTGAGGATCGATGAACGGGTGATACGGGCGATGCGGGGTATATCGGCCACCATAAGTGCAATGACCATATTCCGGGCGCCTTCGCCAAGCGCGGTGCAGATCGCCAGAGAGAGTAGCAAAGCGGGGACAGCCATGAAAATGTCGACCACTCGCATGATGACAGTGTCTTTCCAGCCGCCGAAGTATCCTGCGATGCCGCCCACCGTTACTCCTGCGGTAAGCGAAAGAATAACAACAGAAATCCCGGCGAGCAAAGAGATTTGTCCGCCGTAAACCATGCGCGTAAAAAGATCTCTGCCGTATGCGTCGGTGCCCAATATATGACCTGGTGAGCCCACGTTCTGAAATGCGTTTGGGATATCCTGTTTGATCGCGTTCTCATAGCTCGCGTAAAGCGGCGCGCAAAGCACGATCAATAGCAGAATTCCCAAAACGCATAACCCTAAAATGGCCAGCTTGTTTTTTTGGAAACGAAAGATGATTAACCCTAATTGGGAACGGCTTTCGCTCCGGCCTTTTTTCTCGTTCTCTTTCATAAACAACCTTCGCAAAAGCTATGCCAAATATCCTAGTTTTACTCTTGGATCAACAAAGGCGTAAAATAAATCAACCACGAGATTAACCACGGCTACGAAGATCGCCACAAAGATAATTACTCCCATGACAATGGGTATATCGCGGGTCTTCGCGGCGTTGATCATATAACTGCCGATACCGGGAATAGAGAACACCGCCTCGGTGACGACCGCGCCGCCGAATGCGTTGGCAAAGGCAATGCCTAAGCTGGTGATGACCGGTAGCGAGCCGTTGCGGATGACATGGTAAAGGATTATCCGGAACTCGCCGGCCCCTTTCGCGCGGGCCGTCCGCACATAATCATGGTTTATCACGTCGAGCATACTGGACCGTGTCATTCGCACCTGAGATGCCAAGTTCACCATGCTGAGGGTAAGCGCCGGCAAAAAGATATGCCGAATCGTACCGACCCCCATCGCGGGAAACCAACTTAATTTCAGAGCGAACAGGATCTGTATCAGCATACCGAGCCAAAAAGCCGGTATGCTTGAAAAGACCAGCGCAAAAATCAACGTGGTATTATCGATGGGCTTGTTCTGCTTTGCCGCGGCGAGAACACCGAAAGGTATTCCCACCACTACGGTTATCATCAAAGTGACAATAGCCAACAGTAAAGTATACGGCGCCCGTTGACTAAACTCCGTGATTACGGACTTTCCGGTGACCCACGACGTGCCGAAGTCACCGGAAAGAATTTTCGACATATAATGGAAGTACTGCACAAGAACAGGTTTGTCCATGCCAAGCTCGACTCGCTTGACTTCTAGCTGTGCCTTTGTAGCATCCTGTCCCATGATCAAAGTAACGGGGTCACCCGGCGCCAACGAAAGCACAAGGTAGATAAAAAGGGTGAGCCCGATAATCACTGGGATAATCAAAAAAATACGTCTAACGATGTATTTAAGCATTTTTGCCTGCTCTTGCTTTGTACCTTAGTTCTTTAAAAACTCCATTCGGAGAACCGATAATACTTAAACGCGCTCGCTTTTACACCTTTGACCCGGTCGGTTCTGAAGGCGATGGTGTTGATGTCCATCAGTATGTAAATATGATTTACATCCGCGTTGAGGATATTGGAGAATTCCCTGAAGTATTCGACGCGTTTCACGTCATCAGGCTGCTGGCGGCCCAGTTTGATAAGCTCATCCATGCGGTCTCCGCGCGGGTGCCCCATATCTTTGAAATCATAGCGGGTTTTGAAGAAATAGTTGCTCAAGGTATCCATATCCATGATGGAACTGGTGTTTATAACAACTTCGGCGTCGAAGTCACCGGTATTCCGAACCGTATCAAAGAAGGTGGCTGCGTCTACGGCGGTAACCTTCATGTTGATTCCGATGTTGTGGAGCGAGCCTTGAATGACTTCGGCGATTTTCTGGTTAGGAGTACCAGCCTGACAGACAACGTTGAAAACGCGGCCGTTATACTTGGAGGCAGCGAGGAACTGTTTGGCTTTTACCGGATCAAAAGAATACGTGTCGTAGGTGCCGGCCTTCGGTTTACCTGTGAACATCGGCGAACCATACATGTCGATCAGCATAGCCTTGCCGGAGTAAACCGCTTTGTTGATGCCTTCCTTGTCAATGCCATACTGAACAGCTTTGCGGAAATTTAAGTCATTGGTCGCCCAGTTGGACAACGACATATTGTACTGCATGAAGTTCATCGCGTTCGATTCTTTATAGTCGAAGGCGACATTTTTGTTTTTCATGCGCTGGAGGCTTTCAAGGGGCATGGCAAGAACCACATCCACATCTCCGGATTCCAGAGCGATGGACTGCGTATTTACTTCGGGTATCACCTTGATGATCACTTTCGGGAAAGGCGCTTTTCCGCCCCACCACTTATCGTTCCGTTCCAGCACGATTTGCCCGGACGCCCAGCTGACGAATTTGTACGCGCCGGTCCCGATAGGAGCTTTCTTGTAACCGGCGTCCCCGACGCTCTCAAAATACTTTTTGTTCAAAACGACTGCGATGCGGCTGGCGAATGAGCTCATGATCGGCTTGAAGGAGTTTGTCATGTGTACGATCAAGTG